>NZ_JBEZMR010000017.1:0-137271 GCF_040652795.1 Micromonospora sp. NPDC048170 | reverse complement strand
AGCCGCGTCGCGCCACTCGCCGAGAGGCGACCTGCACACCGACACCGGTGCCGCCCCCGAGCCCTCAGGGCCCGGGGGCGGCACTGTCTGTCCCCGCCCGCCTCACGATCACCGGAGACCGGACGGGGGCGGAGAGGCCGGGCGGGAGCGGTGGCGAGGGTGCGGCGGCGGACGCGGACGGCACGCCCCGAAGCCTGCGGCGGCGGATGCGGACCAGCCCCATGGGAGCCGGATGCCGCCACGTGGGTGCGGGCTCCGGCCGCTGTCGCGCGTACGCGATGGGCGACACCTCGGGTGCGGGCGGTGACCGTCGGGTGGTGATCGGAGGAGGCGGGTCGCGGTCCGGGGGGGCCTGGCCTATGTTCAAGGGTGGGCGACGTCGGACGGGTCGGGAGAGGGGGTGTCGCGCGTGGGCCTGCGCACCTTCATCCAGGGCTGGCCGGTCTACCGGCAACTCACCGGCACCGACCCGCTCGGTCGGGGTGCCGCGGCGCAGTCCTCCCGGTCGGCGGAACTGACGGCGCGCACCGACACGGCCGACCGCGTGGCCCGCTCGGTGTGCCCCTACTGCGCGGTCGGCTGCGGCCAGCGCGTGTATGTCAGGGACAACGAGGTCACCCAGATCGAGGGCGACCCGGACAGCCCGATCTCGCGGGGCCGGCTGTGCCCGAAGGGGTCGGCCAGCAAGAGCCTGGTCACCAGCCCGCTGCGGCAGACGAAGGTCCGCTACCGGCGGCCCTACGCGACCGAGTGGGAGGATCTGGAGCTCGACGTCGCGCTGGACATGATCGCTGACCGGATTCTCGCCGCCCGCGCCGAAACCTGGGAGGACGTCGACACCGCGGGCCGGCCGCTGAACCGCACGCTGGGCATCTCCAGCCTGGGCGGGGCGACGCTGGACAACGAGGAGAACTACCTCATCAAGAAGCTGTTCACGGCGATGGGGGCGCTCCAGATCGAGAACCAGGCGCGCATTTGACACTCCGCCACCGTCCCCGGTCTGGGGGCCAGCTTCGGTCGCGGTGGCGCGACGGACTTCCAGCAGGACGTCGCCAACGCTGACGTCATCGTCATCCAGGGCTCGAACATGGCCGAGGCCCACCCGGTGGGCTTCCAGTGGGTGATGGAAGCCAAGCGGCGTGGCGCCAAGGTGTTCCACGTCGATCCACGCTTCACCCGCACCAGCGCGCTGGCCGACACCTACCTGCCGATCCGCGCGGGCTCCGACATCGCGCTGCTCGGCGGCGTGGTGCGGTACATCCTGGAGAACGAGCTGGACTTCCGGGAGTACGTGCTGGCGTACACGAACGCCGCGACGATCGTCAGCGAGCGGTTCGTCGACGCCGAGGACGGTGACGGCTTCTTCTCCGGATTCGATCCGGAGACGGGCAGCTACGTCCAGGACTCCTGGCAGTACGCGGGCCACGAGTCGGACTCCGGCAGCGGGCACACCGCGCAGGAGCGGGAGACCGCCGCCGGGCTGCGCCACGAGTCGCACGGCGCCGCGGTGGGCGGCAGCGTGGAACGGGACGAGACGTTGCGGCACCCGCGCTGCGTCTACCAGATCCTCAGGCGGCACTTCGCCCGCTACACCCCGGAGATGGTGGAGCGCGTCTGCGGCATCCCGCAGGAGAAGTTCCTGGAGCTGGCCCGGGCCTGGGCGGAGAACTCGGGCCGGGAGCGCACCGGCGCGCTGATCTACTCCGTCGGGTGGACGCAGCACAGCGTCGGCGTGCAGTACATCCGTACGGGCGCGATCATCCAGCTGCTGTTGGGCAACATGGGCCGCCCCGGCGGAGGCATCCTCGCCCTGCGCGGGCATGCCAGCATCCAGGGCTCCACCGACATCCCGACGCTGTTCAACCTGCTTCCCGGCTACCTGCCGATGCCGCACCACGCCGACCACCCCACCTTCGACGAGTGGGTGGACGGCATCCGCCAGCCGGGTCAGAAGGGCTTCTGGGGCAACGCCCGCGCGTACGCGGCGAGCCTGCTCAAGGCGTACTGGGGGGACGCGGCGACGCCGGAGAACGACTTCTGCTACGGGTACCTGCCCCGGATGACCGGCGACCACGGGACGTACCAGCAGGTGCTGAACATGATCGACGGGAAGGTGCGGGGCTACTTCCTGCTCGGCCAGAACCCGGCGGTGGGGTCGGCACACGGGCGGGCGCAGCGTCTCGGCATGGCCAACCTGGACTGGCTGGTGGTCCGCGACCTGTTCATGATCGAGAGCGCCACGTTCTGGCGGAACAGCCCCGAGGTAGCCACCGGCGAGATCGTGCCGTCCGAGTGCAGGACCGAGGTGTTCTTCCTGCCCGCCGCCTCGCACGTGGAGAAGGACGGCACCTTCACCCAGACCCAGCGGCTGCTCCAGTGGCGGGAGAAGGCCGTCGACCCGCCGGGCGACGCCCGCTCCGAGCTGTGGTTCTTCTACCACCTCGGGCTCCGGCTGCGGGAGAAGCTGGCCGGCTCCGAACTGCCGCGCGACCGGGCGCTGCTCGACCTGGCCTGGGACTATCCCACGCACGGCCCGCACGCGGAGCCGTCCGCCGAGGCGGTGCTGCGCGAGATCAACGGGTACGACGTGGCGACCGGCCGCCCGCTGTCCGCGTTCGCCGAGGCCCGCGACGACGGTTCCACCGCCGTCGGCTGCTGGATCTACTCGGGGGTGTACGCCGACGGCGTCAACCAGGCGGCCCGGCGCAAGCCCCGGCACGAGCAGGACTGGGTGGCCGCCGAGTGGGGCTGGGCGTGGCCGGCGAACCGGCGCACGCTCTACAACCGTGCCTCCGCCGACCCGCAGGGCCGGCCGTGGAGCGAGCGCAAGCGTTACGTCTGGTGGGATCCGGACGCCGGGGAGTGGACCGGCTACGACGTGCCGGACTTCGAGCGGACCAAGCCGCCGACGTACCGGCCGCCGCAGGGCGCGTCCGGCCCGGAGGGGATCGCCGGCGACGACCCGTTCGTCATGCAGGGCGACGGCAAGGGCTGGCTGTACGCGCCCAGCGGCGTGCTCGACGGCCCGCTGCCGACACACTACGAGCCGGCCGAGTCGCCGGTGCGCAACCCGTTCTACCGGCAGCAGGCCAACCCCACCCGCAAGGTGTACGCGCACCCGGTGAACTCGGTGAACCCGAGCCCGCCGCAGGAACACAGCCAGGTGTTCCCGTACGTGTTCACGGTCAGCCGGCTCACCGAGCACCACACGGCGGGCGGGATGAGCCGTACGGTGCGGCCCCTGGCGGAGCTGCAACCGGAGATGTTCGTCGAGGTGTCGCCAAGCCTGGCCGCCGAGGTGGGCCTGACGCATCTCGGCTGGGCACATCTCGTCAGCGGGCGGGCCGTGATCGAGGCGAAGGTGCTGGTCACCGACCGGCTGCGCCCGCTGCGGGTCGACGGCCGCGTGATCCACCAGGTGTGGCTGCCGTACCACTTCGGGTTCGAGGGCCTCGTGACGGGCGACTCGGCCAACGACCTGTTCGGGATCACCCTCGACCCGAACGTGCTGATCCAGGAGAGCAAGATCGGTACCTGTGACGTGCTCCCGGGGCGGCGACCCACGGGCCCGGCCCTGCTGGACCTGGTGGCCGACTACCAGCGGCGGGCGGGCATCGTTCCCGGCCACCCGGCCCCGACGACCACCCCCGGGGCGACGCCCGCGGACGGCGCCGGGGAGGGCCGTGATGCTTCCTGACCCGAACAGCCTGTCCGGGCCGCTGGATCCCGCCCCCGACGCCGGCTGGACCGACGCCCCGCCCCGGATGGGCTTCTTCACCGACACCAGCGTCTGCATCGGCTGCAAGGCGTGCGAGGTGGCCTGCAAGGAGTGGAACGACGTGCCCGGCTCGGGGCTGGACCTGCTCGGCATGTCGTACGACAACACCGGCGCGTTGACCGCGAACTCGTGGCGGCACGTGGCGTTCGTCGAGCAGTCCCGCCCGGCCGGGCGCAGCGCCCCGGGGCCGGAGTTCCTGGGGATGCCCGGGGCACAGCCGCCGGGGCGTGCCGGTGACGCGCAGGGGCGCACCGACTTCCGCTGGCTGATGATGTCCGACGTGTGCAAGCACTGCACCCACGCGGCCTGCCTCGACGTCTGCCCCACCGGCTCGCTGTTCCGCACCGAGTTCGGCACGGTGGTGGTGCAGGAGGACATCTGCAACGGCTGCGGCTACTGCATCTCCGCCTGCCCCTACGGCGTCATCGACCAGCGCAAGGGCGACGGCCGGGCGTGGAAGTGCACGCTGTGCTACGACCGGATGGGCGCCGGGCAGACTCCCGCCTGCGCGCAGGCCTGCCCGACCGAGTCCATCCAGTACGGCCCCCTCGACGAGTTGCGGGAGCGGGCCGCGGCCCGGGTGGCGACGCTGCACGAGCGGGGTGTGCCCGAGGCGCGGCTCTACGGGCACGACCCGGACGACGGGGTCGGTGGCGACGGCGCGTTCTTCCTGCTGCTCGACGAGCCGGAGGTGTACGGGCTGCCCCCGGACCCGGTGGTCACCACCCGGGACCTGCCGAAGATGTGGAAACGGGCCGGCCTGGCCGCCCTGGCGATGGCGGCGGCGGCCGTGGCGGCGTTCGTGGGAGGTTCCTCGTGAGTCCGGATCATCCGCCCCGACGGGGCCGCCGGAGCGGCGAGGAGCTGACCGTCCCGGAGGCCGAGTTCACCTCCTATTACGGTCGGCCGATCCTCAAGGCGCCGGTCTGGAAGTGGGACATCGCCGCGTACCTGTTCACCGGCGGGCTGGCCGCCGGTTCGTCGCTGCTCGCGGCGGGCGGGCAGCTCACCGGCCGGCCCGCGCTGCGCCGTGCCGGCCGGGTCACCTCGCTGGCGGCGGTCACGGCCAGCACCGTCTTCCTGATCAAGGATCTGGGGCGGCCCGCCCGGTTCCACCACATGCTGCGGGTGGCCAAGCCCACCTCGCCCATGTCCGTGGGCACCTGGATCCTCAGCGCGTTCGGCCCGGCCGCCGGTGTCGCGGCGGTCGCCGAGGGCGCGTCGTGGCTGCCCGAGCGCGGCCTGCCGGGGCTCGTCCGTCGGGTGCTGCCACCGGTCGGACACGCCGCCGGGCTGGCCGCCGCGGCGACGGCGCCGGCGCTGGCCACGTACACCGGGGTGCTGCTCGCCGGCACGGCCGTGCCGTCCTGGCACGAGGCGTACCCGGAGCTGCCGACCATCTTCGCGGGCAGCGCGCTGGCCAGCGGCGCCGGCGTGGGACTGATCGCCGCGCCGACCGCGCAGGCCGGGCCCGCCCGGCGGATGGCGGTGGCGGGCGCGGCCCTGGAGCTGTACGGCGCGCACCGCGTGGAGACCCGGCTGGGGCTGCTCAGCGAGCCCTACCGCACCGGGCAGGCCGGTCGGCTGCTGCGTGCCGGGCGGGCCCTGACCGCGCTCGGGGTGGCGGGCGCGCTGCTGGGCCGGCGCAGTCGGACGCTCTCCGCGCTGTCCGGGGCGGCCCTGCTGGGCGCGTCGGTGGCGACCCGGTTCGGCATCTTCCACGGCGGCGTCGCCTCGGCGAAGGATCCGAAGTACACGGTGGTGCCGCAGCGGGAGCGCCTCGAGCGGCGGCGCGCCGCCGGGGGCTGACGCCTGCCCGCATCCGCCCGCCGGGCCTGTGGTTCACTGCTGCGTGGAGGCGTTCAGGCGGCTGGTGCCCCTCCCGGTCTTCAAAACCGGTGTGGTCCGGGATCCGGGCCAGGCGGGTTCGATTCCCGTCCGTCTCCGCCATGCTGCGGAAGAGGGGACCATGGGGGACGTCGCGGGCGATCCGCGCCGGCGGGTGCCGCGCACCGACGCGCTGCTCGCCGACCCCCGGCTGGCCGCCGCGGCGGGCATCCTGGGCCGGGAGCGGGTCAAGGCCGCCGTCCACCGGGCCCAGGAGCGGGCCCGCCGGGGCGAGATAACCCCCGAGGCGGTACGCGACGTCGCGCTGGCGGCCCTGCCCGCGCCGACGCCCCGGGCGGTGCTCAACGCGACCGGGGTGGTGCTGCACACCAACCTGGGTCGGGCCGCCCTGTCGCCCGCCGCCGTCGCGGCGGTGAGCGCCGCCGCCGGGCACACCGACGTCGAGTTGGACCTGCGTACGGGTCGGCGGGCCCGGCGCGGACGCGACGCCCTCGACGCCCTCGCCGCCGCGGTGCCCGACGCGGGCGCGGTGCACGTGGTCAACAACGGCGCGGCCGCGCTGGTGCTCGCGGCCACCGCGCTGGCCGCCGACGCCGAGATCGTCGTCAGCCGGGGCGAGCTGGTCGAGATCGGCGACGGGTTCCGCCTGCCCGACCTGTTGGAGAGCACCGGCGCCCGGCTGCGCGAGGTCGGCACCACCAACCGCACCACGCTCGACGACTACGCCGCCGCCCTCGGCCCCCGGACCGGCTTCGTGCTCAAGGTGCACCCGTCGAACTTCCAGGTCACCGGCTTCACCTCGGCGGTGCCCGTGCGGCGGCTGGCCACCCTCGGCGTACCCGTGGTCGCCGACATCGGCTCCGGGCTGCTCGCGCCCGACCCGTTGCTGCCCGCCGAGCCCGACGCCGCCGGCACCCTGCGGGCCGGGGCGGCGCTGGTCACCGCCAGCGGCGACAAGCTGCTCGGTGGCCCGCAGGCCGGGCTGCTGCTGGGCGCCGCCGACCTGGTTGAACGGCTGCGCCGGCACCCGCTGGCCCGGGCGCTGCGGGTGGACAAGCTGACCCTCGCCGCGCTCGCCGCCACCCTCGGCGACCCGGCCACCCCCACCCGGTCCGCCCTGCACGCCGACCCGGGCGCGCTGCGGGCGCGCACCGAGCGGCTGCGCGACGCCCTCGCCGACGACGGGTGCAAGGCGGAGGTGGTGCCGGCCGGCGCGGTCGTCGGCGGCGGCGGGGCGCCGGGCGTCGAGCTGGACTCGTGGGCGCTCAGCCTGCCCGAGCGGTACGCGCAGCCGCTGCGCGTCGGCGACCCGCCGGTGCTCGGCCGGGTGGTGCGCGGACGGCTGCTGCTGGACCTGCGCTGCGTACCCGTCGACGCCGACGCGGTGCTCCGCGCCGCCGTGCTGCGCGTGCCCGGGGAGGGCTGAGCGTGTTCGTGGTGGCCACCGCCGGGCACGTCGACCACGGCAAGTCGACCCTGGTGCGGGCGTTGACCGGGATGGAACCCGACCGGTGGGCCGAGGAACGCCGCCGGGGCATGACCATCGACCTCGGCTTCGCCTGGGCGACGCTGCCCTCCGGCGCGACGGTCGCGTTCGTCGACGTGCCCGGCCACGAGCGGTTCGTGCCGAACATGCTCGCCGGCGTGGGCCCGGTGCCTGCCGCGTTGGTCGTCGTGGCCGCCGACGAGGGCTGGATGCCGCAGTCGGCCGAGCACCTGGCGGCACTGGACGCGCTCGGGGTGTCGTACGGCCTGCTGGTGGTGACCCGCGCGGACCTGGCGGACCCGGGGCCGGCGACGGCCCGGGCCCGGGCGGAGCTGGCCGCCACCTCCCTCGGCGCGGTCGACGCGGTGGCGGTCAGCGCGGTCACCGGCGCCGGCCTGCCGCAGCTGCGCGCGGCCCTGGACCGGCTCGCCGCCCGGCTGCCCGCCCCTCAGGTCGACGCCCCGGTGCGGCTCTGGGTGGACCGCGCCTTCACTGTCCGGGGCGCCGGGACCGTGGTCACCGGCACCCTCGGTGCCGGTCGGCTGCGGGTGGGCGACGATCTGGAGTTCGCCGGCGTCGCGGGGCCGGTGCGGGTGCGTGGCCTGCACCGCCTCGGCGTGGCCCGCTCCGAGGTCGCCGCGGCGGCCCGGGTGGCGGTGAACCTGCGCGGCACGCCCCGGGACCGGGTCGGGCGCGGCGACGCGCTGCTCACCCCCGGCCGGTTCCACCGCACGGACCTGCTCGACGTCCGGCTGGCCGGCGATCCGACGGCGCAGCTGCCGGCCACCCTGACCCTGCACATCGGTTCGGCGGCGGTGCCGGCCCGCCTCCGGCCGCTGGGCCCGGACACCGCCCGGCTGCGGCTGGCCCGGCCGCTGCCGCTGCTGGTCGGGGACCGGGCACTGCTGCGCGACCCGGGCCGGCACCACGTCGTCGGCGGAGTGACGGTGCTGGACGTCGCGCCGCCGCCGCTGACCCGCCGGGGTGCGGCGGCGGCCCGCGCCGCCGTGCTGGCGACGGTGGACGGTCGCCCCGACCTGGCCGGCGAGCTGCGCCGGCGGGGGCTGGCTCGGGCCGCCGACCTGGTCCGTACCGGCGTCGAGGTCACCGGGCGGCCGGTGGCCGGCGACTGGTTGGCCGACCCGGAGCACTGGCGGGGCCTCGGCGCCCGGCTGGTCGAGGCGGTCACCCGGCACGCCCGGGAGCACCCCCTCGAACCCGGCGCGCCCGTCGAGCTGCTGCGGCAGCGCCTCGACCTGCCCGAGCGGGCGCTGGTCGAGGCGCTGGTCCGGCCGCCGCTGCGGCTGCACGCCGGCCGGGTCACCGCGTCGGCGGCCGACGCGTTGCCGGAACCGGTGGCCCGTGCCGTGGCCCGGGTCCGGGCCGAGTACGCCGACCGCCCGTTCCGGGCCCCCGAGGCCGAGCGCCTCGCCGACCTGGGGCTGGGCCCCCGGGAGATCGGCGCGGCCGTGCGCGTGGGGGCGCTGCTGCGCCTCGCCGAGAACGTGGTGCTGCTGCCCGGCGCGGCCGACGCCGCCGTGCGGGTGCTGGCCGGGCTGCCTCAGCCGTTCACGCTCAGCGCCGCCCGGCGGGCGTTGGACACCACCCGCCGGGTCGCGGTGCCGCTGCTGGAGCTGCTGGACCGCCGGGGTGTCACCCGGCGGCTGCCCGACGACGTCCGGGTCGTGGTCGGCGGGACGGTTGCCTCGCGGCCGGCGGACGAACACGGCGGCCCGGTCCCGGCCCGGAGCTGAAGCCGCCCCGGCGGGGCCGGCGGTCGCCTAGCGTGGCGCCATGGACCCTTCCGCGGTCTGGCGGGACAGGCAGCACAAGTGGCGGATCGAGGCGTACCGGGCGCCGGACCTGCGTTTCGCGATCTTCGCCACCAACGGCACCACCGAGTCCGCGCCGCTGTGGCTGTTCGGGATGTCGGCGCTGGCCCGGTGGCTGATGACGCACAAGATCTCCCTCGACGACCTGGAGGTCGACTGACATGGGGGCGCAGTTCGGTCAGCTCGCGCTGGTGGCGGTGCTGGTCCTGATCAACGCGGCCCTGTCCGGCAGCGAGATGGCCCTGGTGACGCTGCGCGAGGGGCAGGTGCGGCAGTTGAGCCGGGCCAGCCGTTCGGGGGAGCGGCTGGCCCGACTGGTCCGCGACCCCAACCGGTACCTGGCCACCATCCAGCTCGGCATCACCCTCGCCGGGTTCCTCGCCTCCGCCGCCGCCGCGGTCTCGTTGGCCGAGCCGCTGGTCGGGCCGCTGGGGTTTCTCGGCGGGGCCGCACGCGGCGTCGCGATCGTCCTGGTCACCGTGCTGTTGACGTTCGTCACCCTGGTCGTCGGTGAGCTGGCCCCGAAGCGGCTCGCGATGCAGCGCGCGCAGCGTTGGGGGCTGGTGAGCGCCGGCCCGTTGGACCTGCTGGCCCGGCTGTCCCGGCCGGCGGTGTGGCTGCTCAGCAGGACCACCGACGTGGTGGTGCGCCTCGCCGGTGGGGACCCGCGGGCCAGCCGTACGGAGATGACCGAGGACGAGCTGCGGGAGATGCTGGTCAGCCAGCGGGGCCTGTCCGCGCAGCAGCGGGAGATCCTCACCGGCGCGTTCGACATCGCCGGCCGGACGCTGCGGGAGATCCTGGTGCCCCGACTGGACGTGACGGTGCTTCCCGCGACCCTGCCCGCCGCCGACGGGCTGCGCCGGCTCGCCGCCGCCGGACGCTCCCGCGCCCCGGTCGTCGGGCCGGGCGGGCTCGACGAGGTGCGCGGCGTGGTGCACATCCGTGAGCTGGTCGAGGCGGGTACGGCGACGGTCGGGGACCGGACCCGCCCCCCGCTGCTGCTGCCCGAGACCCTGCCGGTCGCCGACGCGCTGCGCCAGCTGCGCCAGTGCCACCAGCAGTTGGCCCTGGTCGTCGACGAGCACGGCGGGGTCGACGGCATCGTCACCATGGAGGACCTGCTGGCGGAGGTCGTCGGGGAGCTGTACGACGAGACCGACCGGGACGTGACCGGCGTGACCCGGGAACCGGACGGCTCGCTGCTGCTGCCCGGCGACTTCCCGCTGCACGACCTGGCGGACGTCGGCGTGCGCCTGCACTTCCGGCCGTCGCGGGAGTACACGACGGTGGCCGGTCTGCTGCTGGCCGGGCTGGGGCACCTGCCGACCGGCCCGGGGGAGACCGTGCACCTGCCGGGGCTGACCGTAGAGGCGGTGGAGGTGTCCGGCCGGGTCGTCCGGAGGGTCCGGCTGCGCGGCTTCTCCACCGGCCCCTGACCCCGCCCCCATCCGGGTGAAAACGGACGGAACGGCTGCGACCGGAGCGTTGCGGGTCGTACCGTCGCTTATGTGAAGGACCGAGGTATGCGGACGTTCGTCACCGTGCTGGCCGGGCTCGCGGTGATCTACTTCGGCACCACCGGCCGCAGCGAGGAGGACGGCCGTGGCCTGTCCGGCGGCCTCGTCGTGCTCGCGCTGCTGGCGGCACTGCTGGTGTGGCACCTGACCAAGCCGGGCGACAAGACCGTCAAGTAGGCCGGCTCACCCGGCGGCGGCGCGGGTCACCTCACCGGCCGACTCCTCGCCGAGGGCCACCCGGACCAGTGCCGAGGCGAGCCGGCCGAAGTCGGTCGGGCCGACCAGCCCGGCCAGCCGCTCCGCCGAGCCGGGCAGGCCGAGACGTTTCGCCCCGGCCAGAGCCCGCCGGTCGGCGTACGGGCGCAGGCCCGTCCAGACCACCTGGGCCTCGCGCAGGAAGATGTCGGCGCCGGTGGGGCCGATGCCGGGGAACTCCGTCAGCAGCCGGCGCAGCGCGGCCGGTTCGTCGCCGGCGTCGCGGTGCAGCCGGCGCAGGTCACCCCGCCAGCGGTCCAGGCACAGCCGGGCGCCGGTGCCGAGCATCGTCGAGGTCCGTTCGTCGTAGCGGCGGTAGTGGCCCCGGCCCAGCGCGTCGACCCGGTCCTGCCAGCTCGCCGCCTCCATCGCCTGCGGGGTCCGGTAACCGGCGCCGAACAGTTCCCGGGCGGCGGCCACGGCCACCCGGGCCCGGATCCGGGTGCTCAGCAGCGTGGCGAGCACCAGCAGCTGGTAGAGCGGGGCGGGCCGGTCGGCGAGCGTGATTCCCGCCTCCTCGGCGTACGTGCGGCCCTGCCGGTCCAGCAGGACCCGTGCCACCTTCCGGTCGTCGCCCATCCTCGCGGTGTACCCGTCCCGCGGGCGCTCACCCCTGCGGCCGTCCGGCTCACCGGGTATGCCGTCGGGGCGGGCGGGTAACCGACGCCGGACACGGTCGAACCCCGGAAGGAGAGACCCGTGGTGAACCCGCAGCAGGAGGAGTTGCGCCGCAACGACAAGGGCGCCACCAGCCAGGACAGCAAGGGCCCGAACCCCGGTGGGCGCCCGCGCAGCCGCGGCTCGTCGCGGGGCGACGAGGGGCGGCCGGTGCCTCGGGGACAGGTGTCCCCGTACGGCCCGGCCACCGAGCCCGTGGCGCGGGACGAGAGCGTCCGCCGCTAGCCGCCCCGACCCGAGGCGGGCGGCCGCAGCCGGTTCCAGGTGGCTGCGGCCGCCACGCCGTACGCGAGATGCGGCACGATGTCGGCAAGCCAGTCCGACCGGCGCCAGGTGCGCGGATCGGTCACCGAGAGCAGGGTCATCGACCCGTCGGACATCGTCATCACACCGCCCCCGAGCACCCCGGCGGCCAACGGCAGCGGCATCCGGCGGCCCCGGGTGAGCAGGGCGTACGCGATTCCCGCCGTGACGCCGATTCCGTAGCCGAGCAGGGGCCCGAGGCCCGAGCGGCGGTTAGCCGCCCGGTCCCCGGGCCCCAGGTCGACGTGCGCCACCCCGGCCAGCCGCCCCGCGGTCTTCTCGGGGGTGCTGCTCGCCGGCCGCGCGCGCACCACCATGTCCAGGTAGCTGACCATGTTCAGGGCGGCGCTGCCGACCGCGCCGGCGATCGCCCCGTCGGCCAGGCCCGTGGCCCTCACTTCGGGTCGCCCGGTTCGCGCTCACCCTTGGGGCCGTAGACGCGTTCACCGCGGACGACGCCCCGCTGCCCTCGATCGGACTGCAGGATCCGGTTGGCCACGTCGTTGGCCTTGTCGTCCGGCACCCGCCGTCCCGAATCGTCGATCGCGTCCCGGATGCGCGCCCGCTGCTTGTCGTACGCGTTGCTGCCCGGCCGTGGTCCTGGCATCACTGCCTCCTCGGTCGTCGTCGCCGTTGGCGTACCGCGGTCGGTCTACCCGCCCGCGCCGGGGCCAACCCCGCGACCGGTTCAGCGTGGCGCGCGGATCACCGCGACGGGGCAGTCGGCGTGGTGCAGCATCGACTGGCTCACCGAACCCAGCAGCAGCCCGGTCAACTCGCCGCGCCCCTCCCGGCCGACCACCAGCAGTTGGGCCCGCCGGGACGCCTCGGCGAGCACGGTGGTGGGGCGGCCCCGGCTGGTCTCCCGGCTGACCGGTACGTCCGGCCACCGCTCGGTCAGCCCGGCCATCGCCTCGGCGACCACCCGCTCCTCCTCGGAGCGCAGCTCGGAATCGTCGTACACCAGGGGGCGCATGTCGCCGGGGCCGGTGGAGGTCGGATTCCGGTAGGCGTGCAGCGCGACCAGCGGCGCGCCGCGCACCGACGCCTCCTCGATGGCGAACTCGGCGGCGAGCCGGCCCGTCTCGGAGCCGTCCACCCCGACGACCACCGGCCCGTCGGGGCGGTCGGTGCCGCGGACGACCAGCACCGGACATTCGGCGTACGCGGCGACCTGCACCGCGACGGAGCCGACCACCAGGGCGGAGAAGCCGCCGAGCCCCCGGTCCCCCAGCACGATGATCGCGGCGGCCGGCGACTCGCCGAGCAGCACGGCGGCGGCCTCGCCGTCGATGATCTCGCCGGAGATGCGCAGCCCGGGCACCGTCGCCTCGGCCTCGTCCGTCGCGGCGGTGACGACCTGTTCCGCCTGGGGCCGCAGGCCGGCGCCGGGCGGGCCGTCGGCGGGCGCGCCCACCGGCACGCGTAGCAGGGGCCAGATGAAACCGTGCACGATCCGCAGCGGACGGTGTTGCCGGGCCGCCTCGACGGCGGCGAACCGCACGGCGCGCAGCGCCGACTCCGAGCCGTCAACGCCGACGACCACCGCCGCGCCGTTCGCCGAGTTCACCGCCCACCTCCCGCCGGTTCCCGGCCAGTATCGCGGCCGGCCGCCTGTCGGCGGGCCGATACCGCGCAGGCCAACCGGTGGGTACGCTGTCCACGGCCACCGGGGAGGGAGCGTCGTCGATGGTTGAGCCGGACCAGCCGAGCACCGCGCGAATGATCGATTTCTGGCTCGGCGGGGAGCACCACTTTCCGGTCGACGTGGCGGCCGCCCGCGCCTTCGAGCAGGCGTACGGGCCGTGCGCGCCGGTCTTCCGCGAGCTGCGCGCCTTTCTCGGCCGGGCCGTCCGGGCGATGACCGCGCAGGGGGTCGAGAGCTTCCTCGTCTTCGGCGCCGGGGTGCCCACCATGGGCAACGTGCACGAGGTCGCCCCGGAGGCCACCGTGCTCTACACCGACGTCGACCCGGTGACGATCCGTCTCGGTCAGCGCCTGCTGGCCGGCAGCGACCGGGCCGGCTACGGCTACGGCGACGCCACCGACATCGGCACGATCGACCGCGCCCAACTGCACCGGTTCGTGCCGGGGTGGGGCAGGAGACAGGTCGGCGTGGTCTTCCTGGGGCTGGCCGCGTTCCTGGACGACGAGACGCTGACCCGTACCCTCGACGAGCTCTACGAGGCGACCGCGCCGGGCAGCCTGCTCGCGGTCGACTTCGACACCGAGGAGCTGGCCGCTTTCCCCGAGGCCCTCGCGATGATGGGTCCGGCGTTCCGGATGCGCCCGCCGGCCGCCTTCGGGCCGCTGCTGGGCCGCTGGACGCCCACCGACGACGGCATCGTCGCGATCACCCGGTGGCGTCCGGACGGCCCGCCGGCGCAGGTGCCGGACGCCTTCCACGGCGGGATCGCCGTCCGCTCGGCGGCCTGAGCGGTCGCCCACCACAGCGCGGGCTTCCGTGCCTTCCGGGTGCTGCCGGCCGGATCCCTCCGCCGACGCTTCGCGCCCTGCCCCGGGCGAGCGGGCAGGGTGGGCGCCGCGCGCCCGTGCATTCCGCGCCGGCCCGACCCTGTGACGTGGCGTGACACCCCCTGGCGGTATGCCCGCCCGCCCGGGAGACGGGGGAGGGGGCTCCGTATGATGCTTGCCCTACAGCAAGCTTCCGGAGGATGATCATGTTGGAAGCACCGGGCCAGGTCTCGCGTGTGCTTCGTGCGGCCCCGCCCGACCAGGTGGTGGAGGCGGCAGACCGGGCCATCCGGTCCGTTCTGGGCGCCTCGCGGACGGACGTGTTCATCGCCGACTACCGGATCAGCGGACTCTGGCCGGTACTGGACGCGGCCCTCGCCGACGGCGCCTTCCTCGCCCACCACCACCTGGCGCAGCGCTGCTTCAGCAGCCAGCAGCCGGTGACCGACAGCGCCGACGCGGGCCGGTGCCGGCTCTACCTGCCGCTGTCGGTGTGGGGGGAGCGGTTGGGCGTGCTCCTCGTCGAGCTGCCCGGCCCGCCCGCCCCGGGCATCGTCGAGCGGGCCACGGACATCGCCGGCGAACTGGCCGTCGTGCTGCGCGCGGCGGACCGGGAGACCGACCGGTATCGCCGGCTGCGCCGGCGGGAGCGGCTCAGCATGGCCGCGGAGATGCAGTGGGAGCTGTTGCCGGGACGCGGCGTCAGCCACGCGTCGTTCGAGCTCGCCGGCCAGCTGGAACCGGCGTACACGGTGGGCGGGGACCACTTCGACTGGTCCGTGGACGACGACCGGCTCGCCGTGACGGTGCTCAACGGCGCCGGCGACGGGCTGGCGGCGGCGCTGCTGACCGCCGTCACCGTGAACGCGCTGCGCAACGCCCGGCGTTCCGGCGGCAGCCTCGTCGAGCAGGCCGAACTGGCCTCCGACACGGTCTACTACCAGCATCGCGGTCGCCGGTACGTGGCCACGCTGCTGCTCGAACTGGACACCACCACCGGCCGGGTGCGGGCGGTCGACGCCGGCTCCCCGCACCTGCTGCGGCTGCGCGGCGGCACGGTGACACCCATCAAGCTCGAACAGCAACTGCCGCTGGGCATGTTCGCGGACGCCCGTTACGACGTCCAGGAGTTCGACCTGGAGCCGGGGGACCGCCTCTTCGTGGTCAGCGACGGGGTGTGGGCCGCCGACCCCGGTGACCGCGGGGCGTACGGCGAACGGGCGATGGCGCGGGCGATGCGGTCCACGCGGCTGCAACCGCCGGCGGAGGCAGTTGGTACGGTGATGCGCGAACTGCACGCCTGGCACGCGGATGCCGATCTGCGCGACGACGCGGTCGTCGTCTGCCTGGACTGGCGTGGTTCCGCCGGGCGGGACGACGGGTGAGAGCCGTCGCCGCGACGGCAGGACAAGAGCGGGACGATCGCAGGGGACACCGGGTGGAGCGACCTCCGAATCTCGCCGCGGCGATCGACGCCGCCGCCGAGTCGCTCGTCGGTGTGCTCGACTCGGCGGTGTCCCGGCACCAGATGGCCGTCTCGCCGACCCAGCTGCGCGTGCTGTCGCTGATCACCGGACGGCCGGAGACCAACGTCAACGGCCTGGCCGAGCTGCTGGACGTCGTACCGTCCTCGGCGAGCCGGCTCTGCGACCGGTTGGAGGCGACCGGGCTGCTGCGCCGGGTGCCGGACCCCCGTGACCGGCGGGAGGTGCGGTTGGTGCCGACGGCCGCCGCCGAGTCGTTGCTGCGCGAGTTGCAGGAGCGCCGGCACCGGGCGGTGCAGGCCGTGCTGGACCGGATGCCGGGCCGGACGCAGCACGAGTTGCTGGTGGCGCTGCTGGCCTTCGAGCGGGCGGCCGCAGCCGACTCCTCGGTCCGCACGGCCTGACGGGGCATTCCCGTCATCGGTCCCGGCCGTCGCCGCATCGCTAGTATCCTAGGACGCTCTACGGGTGGTGACCCACCCCACACGGCCAAGCCGTCGTCGACGCCACGGCGGCCGCCTGAGCCCGGGGGCGAGCCGGACGGCCCGATATAGTGGCAGCGCAATCAGCCGGCCCGTGATCGTCACGATCGCGGGCCGTGTCAGGCGAGGGTCCCGTCCGGGACCGCAGGGGTGCCGGCGTCAGCCGGCCCGACAGCGCCCACGTTCTCCGCGCCGCCCGTCCTCGGCCGGGGCGGCGGAGCGTGCCGCGGAGGAGGTTCGGTGTCGCGTCCGCCGGCTCGGGAAGATCACCCCGGGGTCACCGCCGGCCCGAGCGGGTCGGCCGTGGGTGACCGGATCCTCACGCTGCCGAATCTCATCAGCTTCGTCCGGCTGCTCGGCGTGCCGCTGTTCCTCTACCTGCTGCTCGTCGCGCGCGCCGACGTGGCCGCGCTCGTGGTGCTGGCCATCGGCGGCACCACGGACTGGGTGGACGGCTGGGTCGCGCGCCGGATGCGTCAGGTCAGCCGGCTGGGGGAGCTGCTCGACCCGCTCGCCGACCGGCTCTACATCCTCGCCACCCTGCTCGGGTTCACCGCCCGGGACGTGGTGCCCTGGCAGTTCACCGCGGCGCTGCTGGCCCGGGAGCTGCTTCTGCTCGGTTCGCTGGCGGTGCTGCGCCGGCACGGGTACGGGCCGCCGCCGGTGCACTACGTCGGCAAGACCGCGACCTTCCTGTTGCTGGCAGCCTTCCCGGTCCTGCTGCTCGCCGCCGCGGTGCCGGGCGCCGAGACCGTGGCCGGTGCGATCGGCTGGGGCCTGGCCTGGTGGGGCCTGGTGCTCTACTGGGTGGCCGGCGCGCTCTACGTCGTGCAGGCCGGCCGCCTGGTCAGGGCGGTGCGGGCCGGGGGAGCGTCGGCATGACGGGCCCGGCGGGCGACGGCCGGGGACGCGGCGACCGGGTGTACGCCCCGGACTTCCTCACCGAGCTGTTCCGCAACCCGTTGGATCCGGGGTACGCCGACGCGGCGGCCCGACGCCGGGAGCGGCAGACTCCGCCTGCGGGGTGGCGGCACTGGTCGGTGCGCTCCGTGAGCCTGGTCGTGGCGGTGGCGTTGGGGTTCCTGTTCGCGGTGGCGTACCGGCAGACGCTGGAGGCCGAGCCGGGGCGCAGTCAGGCCCGCTCCGGCCTGGTGGAGCAGATCAAGCAGCGGGAGACCGAGACCGACCGGTTGTCGGTGCGGGCCGACGAGCTGCGGGCGGAGGTGGCGCGGCAGCGGGAGGCGGCGCTGGGGGGTTCGGAGGCGGCGCGGTTGCGCACCCTGGAGGCGGGCACCGGGCTGGGGCCGGTGCGCGGTGACGGTGTGGTGGTGCGCCTGGCGGACGCGCCGCAGAACCCGGATGCGGTGACCGGCGCGGACGTGGGTCCGTCCCGGGTGATCTACAGCGATCTGCAGGGTGTGGCCAACGACCTGTGGGCGGCGGGGGCGGAGGCGATCGCGATCAACGGTCAGCGGTTGACGGCGATGTCGACGATCCGTTCGGCGGGGCAGGCGATCCTGGTGGATTTCCGGCCGGTGAGCGGGCCGTACGAGGTGTCGGCGATCGGCCCGGGGTCGATGCGGGACCGGTACGAGGACAGCCGCAGCGCGTTGACGATGCGGAAGGTGGCTGAGGACACCGGGCTGTCGTTCGGGGTGCGCAAGGCCGAGGACCTCACGTTGCCGGCGGCTCCGGACCCGCGGCTACGCTACGCGCAGCCCTCGGTGAGTCCGACGCCGTCGCCGTCGGGGGCTGACCGTTCCGCCAGTCCTGGGCCGCCCGGTTCGAGGACGTCTCCCAGCCCCTCCGGAGGTGGTCGATGATCGCGGTGCTGGCGTTGCTCGCCGGTGTGGTACTCGGGGTGTGGCTCGACCCCACGGTTCCCACGGCGTTGCAGCCGTACCTGCCGATCGCGGTGGTGGCCGCGTTGGACGCGGTGTTCGGCGGGGTGCGGGCGAAGCTCGACCGGATCTTCGACGACAAGCAGTTCGTGGTGTCGTTCATCTCGAACGTGCTGGTGGCGGGGTTGATCGTGTACCTGGGTGACCAGCTTGGTGTGGGCGGTCAGCTCTCGACCGGTGTGGTGGTCGTGCTCGGGGTGCGGATCTTCGGAAACGTGGCGGCGATCCGTCGGCACCTGTTCCGGGCGTAGGTTGGTGGCGATGAGCAGCGACGAGCACACCGAGACGGGCACGGGTTGGCCGCAGCCGGCTGTTCCGGGCCGGCCGTCGGGTCCGGCGGGCGAGCCCGATCCGCGGCCGGACTCGCCGGATCCGGACGAGTTGAGCCCGTTGGCGCCGGAGCGTTCCGCGCCGTCTGCGGAGCCGGACGACGGCGCGACGGTGGATCTGAGCCGTGCTGCCGACGGGTCCGCCTCGTCGACGGCGGTCGGGGGCGGTGGGACGCGGTTGCGGGGGCTGAGTTCGGCCGGGGTGATGATCGCGGTGCTGCTGGCGTTGCTGGGGTTCACCCTGGTGGTGCAGTTCAAGTCGACGTCGACGGATCCGACGGTGGGGGCGACGCGGCAGGAGGACCTGGTCCGGATCCTGTACGACCTGAACTCGCGGGAGGTCCGGCTGCGGCAGGACATCGCGACGCTGGAGGAGAGCCAGCGGCAGTTGCGTTCGGGGCAGCAGGGGCGGCAGGCGGCGTTGGAGGAGGCGACGCGGCGGGCCGACGAGTTGGGCATCCTGGCGGGGACGTTGCCGGCGACGGGGCCGGGGCTGTCGGTGCGGTTCGAGGCGGGCGACAAGCCGATCTCGGCGTCGCGGGTGCTGGACGCGGTGCAGGAGTTGCGGGGTGCGGGCGCGGAGGCGATGCAGATCTCCGGTGGTGACCGGGCGACGGTGCGGATCATCGCGTCGACGTTCTTCCTGGACGGGGAGAACGGGTCGTTGGTGGTAGACGGGCGTCGGTTGACAGGTCCGTTCACGATCACGGTGATCGGTGATCCGGCGACGATGCGTACGGCCTTGAACATTCCCGGCGGGGTGGTGGCGTCGGTGACGGGTGACGGCGGTAAGTTGATCGTTGAGGATCGTGAGGCTGCCGAGGTTTCGGCGCTGCACGCGCCGATCAAGCTGGAACACGCCCGTCCGGTCTCCTGACCGGCGCGGCTCGCACCGGGTTTCCGGTGCGCCGATGGATGAAGGACGCGTCTGGTGATTCCTGAGGATCTGCGGTATACCGCCGAGCACGAGTGGGTGGCGGGTGACGGCGGTGGCACTGTCCGGGTCGGCATCACGCACTTCGCGCAGGACGCCCTGGGTGACATCGTGTACGTCCAGCTGCCCGATTCCGGTGCGGTGGTGGCGGCCGGTGAGTCGTTGGGTGAGATCGAGTCGACCAAGAGCGTGTCGGAGATCTACGCCCCGCTCAGCGGTACGGTGACGGCGCGCAACGAGGCGCTCGGTGACACCCCTGAGGTGATCAACACTGATCCGTACGGTGCGGGTTGGTTGGTGGAGATCCGCCTGGACGATCCGGCGGCGGTCGACGGCCTGCTGTCCGCGGACGCCTATCGTGAGCTCACTGAGAGCTGAGTGTGTCCGCTCCGGGCGCGGCGGGTGTTCCGCGCGTCCGGTTGCCCTGCATTTCGGCGCTGGCTAGGCTCGCCCAGTCGACCGAGAACCCAATAGTTGAGCGTTGCGGAATTGCCTTTCCGGGCACGGGGAGCCAGCCGCCGGGTGTTGGAGTGCCCGGCGGCCAGACCCGCCATTACCCCGACGCCGACCGAACAGATCCGTGAGGTGGTCCCATGACGCGCCCAGACGACGAGTTCCCCCCACTCGACGTCACTTCGACGCTCAATCTCGGTTCGCTCGACGAAGTGCTGGAGGGGCCGGACACCGATGTGGTGCCGAGCCGGATGTCCGGTTCGTTGCCGCCGGGTATGGCGCTGCTGGTGGTTCGCCGGGGTCCGAACGCGGGTGCCCGGTTCCTGTTGGATCACGATGTGACGACGAGTGGTCGTCACCCGGACAGTGACATCTTCCTCGACGACGTGACGGTGTCGCGGCGGCACGCCGAGTTCCACCGTGACGGTGGGACGTTCACGGTGCGGGACGTGGGGAGCCTGAACGGCACGTACGTGAACCGGGAGCGGGTCGAGGCGGCCACGTTGAGCAATGGTGACGAGGTGCAGATCGGCAAGTTCCGGGTGGTGTTCATCGCCGGTCCGCGCCCGGAGGAGGGGGCCGGCCGGGGGTGAACGAGCCTGCGGCCTCCACGCCGCCCGAGGCGGCCCGCACCGGACCGTTGATGAGTATCGGCGAGGTGCTGGGTCAGCTGCGGGCTGATTTCCCGGACGTGACCATTTCGAAGTTGCGGTTTCTCGAGGCCGAGGGTCTGGTGGAGCCGCAGCGGTCGGCGGCGGGTTACCGGAAGTACAGCTGGGACGATGTGGCGCGGTTGCGGTTCGTGTTGACCGCGCAGCGGGACCACTATCTGCCTTTGCGGGTGATTCGCGATCAGTTGGCGCAGTGGGACGCGTCCGGGGAGTCGCCGGGTCGGCAGCGGCCGACGTTGGTGGCGGTGGGTCCGGACGGTGAGGTTCCGGGGCGGGTGTCGGAGGAGCCGGCCGGGTCGCCGCAGGTGCGGCTCGGTCGGCTCGATCTGGTGGCGCGCAGTGGGATCGACGAGTCGACGCTGGGCGAGTTGGAGCGGCTCGGTGTGGTGGTGTCGGATCCGCCGGGTTGGTACGACGACGATGCGTTGATCATTGCGCGGGCGGTGGCGGGTCTGGCGGCGTACGGGTTGGAGCCGCGGCATCTGCGGGCGTTCCGGACGGCGGCTGATCGGGAGGTCGGTCTGTTCGCGCAGTTGGTGGCGCCGTTGGCGCGGCAGAGTGATCCGGCGGCGCGGGCGCGGGCGGCGGAGACGGCGCGGGAGTTGGTGGCGCTGTCGCAGCAGTTGCATGCCGCGTTGGTGCGGGTGGGGTTGCGGTCGACGTTGGGTCGGTGATCCGGCGGGGGCCGTGCGGAAAGATCTTCCCCGGGAAGCGTGTCGTAGGCTTGCCGGGGTAACCCCTTTCTGGCGCGGGCGTGTGCGGGTAGCGCATGGGACGGCCGTGTCGCGGTCCGTGTACCGTGCAGGGAAGGGCGCGGTGCGGCGTAGGTGACAACGACACGGAGGCGGCGGTGCGCGAGCTGAGCGTGGTCGGAGTTCGGGTGGAGCTGCCCAGCAACCAGCCGATCGTCCTGCTCAGGGAGGTCGAGGGGGACCGCTATCTGCCGATCTGGATCGGTGCGGTCGAGGCGACGGCGATCGCTTACGAGCAGCAGGGGGTCAAGCCGGCCCGGCCGCTGACCCATGATCTTCTGCGGGACGTGTTGGCGGCGTTGAAGGCGCCGTTGCAGGCGGTGGAGATCGTCGAGTTGAAGGAGAACGTCTTCTACGCCGATCTGTTGCTCGGTGACGGGGTGCGGGTGTCGGCCCGGCCGAGTGATTCCATCGCGTTGGCGTTGCGGGTCGGTGCGCCGATTCGTTGCGCTGAGGAGGTCCTCAGTGAGGCGGGGATCGTGATCCCGGACGAGCAGGAGGACGAGGTGGAGAAGTTCCGCGAGTTCCTGGATCAGGTGCGTCCGGAGGACTTCGCCGGCTGATTTCGGCCTTTGTCGGGATGTCACGTTCGGTGATGTCCTGGTGTTGTTGATGATCTTCGTCTGTCGTGCTGCGGCGTGTCGCGACGGTTCCTGCGGGGCGATTCCTGAAGGCGGCTATAGGGTTGCCGTGTCGAGGGGTGCACGTCCCGGAAGCGACGTGTCACCGCACTGGCGGGGAGGTTGTCCGGATGCACGAGCAGCGAGATCCCGATCCAGGTACGAAGCTGGACGAGCCGGGTGTGGTGCCGCCGGGTTGGGCGACTGAGGGTGACGGTGCTGTCGGGTACCGGGGTGTGACGGCCTGCCACGCGGTGGGGATCAGCTACCGCCAGTTGGATTACTGGGCGCGTACCGGGCTGGTGGTGCCGAGTGTGCGGGATGCTTCGGGTTCGGGCACGCAGCGGTTGTATTCGTTCCGGGACCTGGTGGTCCTGAAGGTGGTGAAGCGGCTGCTGGACGCCGGGGTGTCGTTGCAGAACATCCGCAAGGCGATCGAGGCGCTGCGCTCCCGTGGGGTGGAGGACCTGGCGGGCATCACGTTGATCTCCGACGGCACGACCGTGTATGAGTGCCGGTCGCCGGAGGAGGTGGTCGACCTGTTGCAGGGTGGCCAGGGTGTGTTCGGTATCGCGATCGGTGGGGCTTTCAAGGAGATTCAGGGTTCCCTGTCGCACCTGCCGTCGGAGCCGGCGACGTCGGCGGAGCCGCCGGTGGCGGCGGATCCGGTGGGTGACGAGTTGGCGGCGCGTCGGGCGCGGCGTCGGGCGGGCTGACCCGCCTGTCGGTCGGGGTTTTCCGGGCCTTTCCCGGGTCGAGTTGGTTTGAGTGCCGGCGGGTGTCGTCGGCGGGTGTCCGGTGTGGATTTGCCCTGCTCGGCGGTGGGTGACGGCCTGGTCCGGCGTGTCGGCCGGGTGTGCGGTGTGGCACCTCCCTGCCTATCGGCTTGTTGACACTTCTGTCGATCATGGCAATCCTGTGTGGGTCGTTCTGCGGTGTTCCGCACGGATTTCGCTGTCCGCGTTGTATTTGCGGCTGCGGGGCCGGTGTGCGGGACGACGCAGGAAACGGCGACGACGCCTGTCCCCGACGATCGGATTTGAACCGAAGTGCAGACGGACCTGGATGTCGGCGCGTTGGCGGCGGACGCCGGAGCGCGTGCCGCGCACGCAAGCGGGTCGGGGTGCCCCGTGACGCACCCGCCTGGCCCGCAGGCCCCGCCTGTCGGGGACGTGGCGGCGGAGGCGGTGGAGTTCCTGCACCTGTTCCACGAGGAGCGGCGGCTGCCGGGCGTGGCCGCGCGGGTGGCGCGGGTGCGGGAGGAGATCGCGGTGACCGGCACGTACCGGCACACCGGCGAGGAGTTGGCCTACGGGGCGAAGGTGGCCTGGCGGCAGTCGGCGCGTTGTGTGGGGCGGGTGCGGTGGGCCGGGTTGAAGGTTCGGGACCGGCGTGACGTGACGACGGTGGCGGGGATGGCGCAGGAGTTGGCGCGGCATCTGGCGTTGGCCGACAACGGTGGGCAGGTCCGGTCGGTGATGACGGTGTTCGCGCCGGACCGGCCGGGGGTGGGTCCGCGGGCGCGGATCTGGAACGACCAGTTGATCCGGTACTGCGGCTATCGGATGGGCGACGGGTCGGTGTGGGGTGATCCGGCGCAGGTGGCGATGACGGATGCGGCGCGGCGTCTGGGGTGGCATCCGCCGGCGGTGCCGGGCCGGTTCGATCTGCTGCCGTGGGTGCTGGAGACGGCGTACGAGGATCCGACGTTGGTGGAGGCGCCCCGGGATCTCGTACGGGAGGTGGCGCTGACGCATCCGGCGTATCCGTGGTTCGAGGAGTTGAGGTTGCGTTGGCACGCCCTGCCGGTGATCAGCAACATGCGGTTGCGGGTGGGTGGGGTCGACTACAGCTGTGCCCCGTTCAACGGGCACTACCTGGGTGACGAGATCGGCACCCGGAACATGGGTGACGGGGCCCGGTACGACCAGTTGTTGCCGGTGGCGCGGGGGTTGGGGTTGGACACCTCGCGGGAGGACACCCTGTGGCGGGAGCACGCGGTTCTGGTCATCAACCAGGCGGTGTTGCACTCGTTCCGGTCGGCGGGGGTGCGGGTGTCGGATCCGCACACGGAGTCGGAGTTGTTCCTGAGGTTCTGCGGGCAGGAGGAGCGGGCGGACCGGCCGGTGTACGGCGACTGGTCGTGGCTCAACGGCAGTGTGGGGTGGGCGGCGTTGCACGCGGTGCACCACCGCTACTACGACACCCGGGTGCCGAATCCGAACCTGTGGCAGACCGATCGTGTGTACGGTGCGGCGGACGTGGCTCCGATGACGCTGCGGGAGCGGCACGACGTGGCCCGTCGGGGGGAGGGCTGAGGCATGGACGTCGTGGCGTTGCGCCAGAGTTGGGCCCAGTTCTCCGTGGCCGGGCCGGCGGCGGCGAAGTATTTCTATGCGACGTTGTTCCTGATCGCGCCCGAGACGCGGGCGATGTTCCCGGCGAACATGCAGTACCAGCAGGACAAGCTGCTGGCGGCGTTGGGGCACATCGTCACCCACGTCGACGACGAGCGGGTGGTGACGGCGTTCGCGCAGCGGTTGGGTGCCGATCATCGGCGGTTCCAGGGTGAGGACGCGCAGGGCCGGCCGGTGCCGTTGGCGCAGTGCCACTACGTGTGGGTGGGGCAGGCGTTGCTGGCGACGTTGGAGCGGTTCCTGGGTCCACGGTGGACTCCGGGGCTGCGCGACGAGTGGGCCGCGGCGTACGAGTTGGTGACGCGGATGATGCTGACCGGTGCGGCGGAGGCGGAGCGGACGTCGCCGCCGTACTGGGAGGCGGAGGTCCTGGCGGTGTGGCGGAGGCGGGCCGACGTGTGTGTGTTCACGGTCCGTCCGAACTATCTGTGCGATTACCTGCCGGGGCAGTCGCTGCCGGTGCAGGTGCCGCAGTTGCGGACGTGGCGGTATCTGTCGCCGGCGAACGCGCCGCGCCCGGACGGGACGATCGAGTTCCATGTGCGGGCGACGGGCCGGTTCTCCACCCACCTGGTCCGGAAGCTGCGTGAGGGTGACCGGGTGCTGTTGGGCTTGCCGGTGGGCACGGCGTTGTCGTCGTACGACCGGTCGCCGGATGTGCCGTTGCTGCTGGTGGCGGGGGGCACGGGGCTGGCGCCGCTGCGGGCGGTGGTGGAGGCGTTGCGGCAGGGGCCGGGTCGGGCGACGACGCTGGTGGTGGGGGAGAGGACCCCGGACGACCTGTACGACGATCAGTCGTTGCGGGAGCTGGCGTCGACCCCGCCGGGGCGGTCGTGGCAGTCCGGTGGGGGCGGCGGGTGGCTGCGGTACGTGCCGACGGTGGAGTCGGGCTGGCAGTGGCAGGGGGCGGTCGGCACGGCCGGTGACACGGCGGTGCGGTTGGGGCCGTGGCGCGACACCGACGTGCTGGTGTGTGGCAGCGCGGAGATGAGCAGGGCGACGGTTGCCACGCTGACCGCGTCGGGGGTGCCGCCGGAGCGGATCCTGGTGGAGAGTTACGACCATTCCCTCTATCCTCCTCTGGCCGGCGGGGCTGTCGCCGTGCCGGACGACTTCAGTTGGACGGGTGCCCGATGAGCATCGATCACGGCGACCGGGTCGCCGATCCGCACGGTGGGCTGAGCCGGGCGGTGGGCGCGTTGGAGGCGCGCCGGTTCCGGGGCGGCTGGTGGTTGGCCGCCGACGAGGTCGCCGGCCTGGCCCGGTCGGCTGATGAGCGGGCGGTGTTGCTGGACGGTGAGGTGGACCGGCTGCGGCGGGAGAACGAGGGCCTGGCGCGGCAGGTGGAGATGTTGCGTCATGGCGCGTTGCCCAGCACCGCCCCGCAGGGCCCGGACCCGATGATGATCGAGTTGGCGGTGCGGGCGCAGGACGAGGCGAACCGGACGATCAGTGAGGCCAGCGCGGAGGGCGCGGAGATCATCGCTGAGGCGCGGCGGCAGGCCGACGAGATCCTCGCCGAGGCGCGGGCGTCGGCGCAGGTCGCCGGCCCGCAGGGGGTGCGGGGCGGGGAGTTGCCGCGGCAGGTGCGGGAGTTGGAGGAGCGGCACGCGGCGTTGGTGGCGGCGGTGGCGGCGGCCCAACAGCACCTGAGCCGGTGGCAGGCGTACCTGTCGGAGCAGTCCGAGCAGTTGCGGGCCGACGCGGCGGCGGCCGGGGCGGTAGGTGCGCAGTTGCGCGCCGTGCTCGGCGAGTAGCGGGGTCGGGGGTCAGCGCCGGTCGGCGGCGGCCCGGTCGACGGTGTTCCTTGCGGGCGGCGCCCGGCGGCGAAGAGGACCGCGTCGGCGCCGTGCAGGTGGTCGGCGAGTTCGTCGACGCCGACGTGTTCGAGGTCTGGGGGAGGGCTTCGGGACGCCGGCCGGTCGGTGTTCGCCGTCGGGTGGATGCCTGAGGCAGCATGGACGGGTGACGGAGACGGTCGACGCGTTGGCCGGCCTGGTGGCCGGCGGTGGTGTCGTGGTGTTGAGCGGGGCGGGCCTGTCCACCGAGTCGGGCATCCCGGACTACCGGGGGCCCAGTGGCGTGGCGCGGCGGCACACCCCCATGACGTACCAGGTGTTCACGCGCGACGCGCAGGCGCGGCGGCGCTACTGGGCGCGCAGCCACCTGGGGTGGCGGGTGATCGCGCGGGCGGCCCCGAACGAGGGGCACCGGGCGGTGGCGCGGCTGCAACAGGGTGGGCTGGTCGACGGGATCATCACGCAGAACGTGGACGGGCTGCACACCGTCGCGGGCAGCACCGGGGTGGTGGAGTTGCACGGGCGTCTCGACGAGGTGGTGTGCCTGGGCTGCGGTAACCAGACGTCACGGGAGGAGTTGGACCGGCGGCTGCGGGAGGCGAACCCGACCTTCGACGCGCGGGTCGCGGCGGTCAACCCGGACGGTGACGTGGATCTCGCCGACGACGAGGTGGCCCGGTTCCGTACGGTCGACTGCACGTTCTGCCGGGGCGGCATGCTGAAGCCGGACGTGGTGTTCTTCGGCGAGACGGTGCCGGCGCAGCGGGTGGCCCGCTGTTTCGGCCTGGTGGCGCGGGCGCGGCTGCTGCTGGTGCTGGGGTCGTCGTTGACGGTGCTGTCGGGTCGACGGTTCGTGCTGCGTGCGGCGAAGCTGGGCATTCCGGTGGTGATCGTCAACCAGGGGCCGACCCGGGGGGACGGGTGTGCGGTGTTGACGGTCGACGCGCCGCTGGGCCGGCTGCTGCCGGCGCTGGCCGACCGGGTGGCGGGTGCGGCGGTCGGTGCGTGCGGCGGGCGGGGGTAGGACCTTCGGTGGGCAGGCCGGCGCTGGTAGCGTTGACCATGCCGGTAGTACCCACGTGGGAGAGACCGCCCAGCAGCATCTCGGGCGGCGCCGAAGGGGCAAATCCTCCCCGGAACCTCTCAGGCAAAAGGACCTCGTGGGCAGGCACTGTGGAGCGCCTCGCGGGCGCGACAGAGGGGGAGGCCGACCTGTCGACCTCGCCCCCCGGGAGCGCCGCCCATGACCACAGAGCAGTTCGCCGCCCGCCACATCGGCCCCGATCCGGACGACGAGCGCCGGATGCTGGAGGCTGTCGGCTACGGCTCGATCGAGGAGCTGATGGACGCGGCGATCCCCGAGGTGATCCGCTGGCACGGCACCCTGGATCTGCCGGAGCCGGCCAGCGAGCACGACGCCCTCGCCGAGCTGCGGGCCCTGGCGGCCCGTAACACCGTCGCGGTGTCCATGATCGGTCTGGGCTACCACGGCACGCACACTCCGCCGGTGATCCGCCGTAACGTGCTGGAGGACCCGGCCTGGTACACGGCGTACACGCCGTACCAGCCGGAGATCAGCCAGGGGCGGCTGGAGGCGTTGCTGAACTTCCAGACGATGGTCACCGACCTGACCGGGCTGGCCACCGCGAACGCGTCGATGCTCGACGAGGGCACCGCCGCGGCCGAGGCGATGACCCTGGCGCGCCGCGCGTCGAAGAGCCGCAGCGCGGTGTACGTCGTCGACGCCGACACCCTGCCGCAGACCATCGCGGTGATCAGCAGCCGGGCGGAGCCGCTCGGTATCGACGTGCGGGTCGTCGACGTCGCGCGCGACGGGTTGCCGGCGGAGTTCTTCGGCCTGCACCTGCAGTACCCGGGGGCGTCCGGGGCGGTGCGTGAGCAGGCAGGCCTGGTGGAGGCGGCGCACGCCGTCGGGGCGCTGGTCACCGTCGCGGCGGACCTGCTGGCCCTGACGCTGCTGCGCCCGCCGGGGGAGATCGGCGCGGACATCGCCGCCGGCACCACCCAGCGCTTCGGCGTACCGATGGGCTTCGGTGGGCCGCACGCCGGCTACCTGGCGGTACGGGCGGGGCTGGAGCGGATGCTGCCCGGCCGGCTGGTCGGGGTGTCGCGCGACGCGGCCGGCAATCCGGCGTACCGGCTGGCGTTGCAGACCCGTGAGCAGCACATCCGGCGGGAGAAGGCGACCAGCAACATCTGCACCGCGCAGGTGCTGCTCGCCGTGATGGCGGGCATGTACGCCGTCTACCACGGCCCGGACGGGCTGCGGGAGATCGCCCGGCGTACCCATGACATGGCGGCGCGGTTGGCGGCGACGCTGCGGGGTGTGGACGGCGTCGAGGTGGTGCACGACGCGTTCTTCGACACCGTCCTGGTGCGGGTTCCCGGCGGCGCCGAGACGGTCGTCTCCGACGCCGCCGCCCGGGGCGTGAACCTGCGGCTGGTCGACGCCGACCATGTGGGGGTGTCCTGCGACGAGACGACCACTCCCGCCCACCTGCGGAAGGTGTTCGACGCGTTCGGGGCCACCGTCGGCGGGCGGCCGGTGGAGGTTGCGCCGGCGTGGTGGGACGCGCCGGTGGAGGGCGCGGTGCCGGCGGCGCTGACCCGCACGTCGGACTTCCTCACCCACGCGGTGTTCCGCACCCACCATTCCGAGACGGCGATGCTGCGCTATCTGCGGCGGTTGTCGGACTTCGACTACGCCCTGGACCGGGGCATGATCCCGCTCGGGTCGTGCACGATGAAGCTCAACGCCACCACCGAGATGGAGCCGGTGAGCTGGCCGGAGTTCGCGCACGTGCACCCGTTCGCGCCGGACGCGCAGACCACCGGCTACCGGCAGATGATCGCCCAGTTGGAGGGGTGGCTGGCGGAGGTGACCGGCTACGACGCGGTCAGCGTGCAGCCCAACGCCGGCTCGCAGGGCGAGTTGGCGGGCCTGCTGGCGATCCGCGCCTACCACCGGGACCGGGGCGAGGGGCACCGGGACGTGTGCCTGATCCCGTCGTCGGCGCACGGCACCAACGCGGCGAGCGCGGTGATGGCCGGGATGCGGGTCGTCGTGGTGGGCTGCGACGACGGGGGCAACGTCGACCTGGTGGACCTCGACGCGAAGATCGACAAGCACCGGGACGCCCTCGCGGCGATCATGGTGACGTATCCGTCGACGCACGGGGTGTACGAGACGGGCGTCGCGTCGCTGTGCGCGAAGGTCCACGACGCGGGCGGTCAGGTGTACGTCGACGGGGCGAACCTGAACGCGCTGGTCGGGTTCGCCAAGCCGGGCAAGTTCGGGGCGGACGTGTCGCACCTGAACCTGCACAAGACGTTCTGCATTCCGCACGGCGGCGGCGGGCCGGGGGTGGGTCCGGTGGCGGTGCGGTCGCACCTGGCGCCGTTCCTGCCGGGTGACCCGCTGGGCGCGCACGTCGACGGTCGGCCGGCGATCTCGGCGGCCCGGTACGGGTCGGCGGGGATCCTGCCGATTCCGTGGGCGTACCTGCGGATGATGGGTGCGGCGGGGCTGGTCCGGGCCACCGGGGTGGCGGTGCTGGCGGCGAACTACGTGGCGGCGCGGCTGCGCGGGCACTTCCCGGTGCTGTACGCGGGCAACAAGGGCCTGGTGGCGCACGAGTGCATCCTGGATTTGCGTCCGTTGACGAAGGCGACCGGGGTGAGCGTGGACGACGTGGCGAAGCGGCTGATCGACTACGGGTTCCACGCGCCGACGATGTCGTTCCCGGTGGCGGGGACGCTGATGGTGGAGCCCACCGAGAGCGAGGACCTGGCCGAGCTGGACCGGTTCTGCGATGCGATGATCGCCATTCGGGCGGAGGTCGACGCGGTGGGGTCGGGGCAGTGGCCGGCGGGCGACAATCCGCTCGCCAACGCCCCGCACACGGCGGCGATGGTGTCGGCTGACGAGTGGGCGCACCCGTATCCGCGGTCGGTGGGCGCGTACCCGGGCGGGGTGGACCGGGCCGGGAAGTACTGGCCGCCGGTGCGGCGGATCGACGGCGCCTACGGCGACCGGAACCTGGTGTGTTCCTGCCCGGCGCCGGAGGCGTTCGAGAGCTGACGTCGCGTGACGCCGGGGCGGTCCGTGGTGCCGCCCCGGCGGTGCGTCGACCTGGGCGGGGGTGTCCCGACCGGGGACTGGCCTGGATCGACGAGACAAAAACGTGTTACGGAGGGTGACAGGTTAGGCGACGAGGGCGTGTCGGGCCGGGCCGCGGTGCGGGGCGATGCTGCTGCCGTCGGGGAGTAGTTCGCCGGTGTCCTCGAAGACGATGACACCGTTGCAGAGCAGGCTCCAGCCCTGCTCAGGGAAGCAGGCGAGGACTCGGGCGGCGTCCCGGTCGGTCGCTTCGGCGGAGGGGCAGGTGGGTTGGTGCTGGCACATCGGGTTCTCCGGACTGTGGGGGCACTGTGTCATGGTTCACATGACCCAGTGACGCACAGTACCAAGCGAAAGTGGCTGGCATCGAGCAGGTATACGCATGGTTTATGGGAAATCCACTGAACGGATGAGGGAGAATGGGCCAGATGGCGTGGAAGCGCTCCCAGGGCTAGGGGTCGATACGCCGGGAGCGCCGCCCGGCTGCCGCCGTACGCTCGTCGAGTGGGCCCGGTGGCAGTGGTGGCCCACCGACGGCGGGGACCCGGCGGCGGGCGCCGAGGAGTTCCTCGCGGCGTACGGCCTGCCGCTGCACGACCTGGCCCGCCCCGCCCCCCGCCACGATGCGACCGGGGTGTGCGGGGCCGCCCTCTACGTCTCCGCCGCCGCCGGCGCGGCCCTGGTCGGCGCGCCGGCCGGCGCGGCCAACCCGGCGCCCGCGCTGCCGGAGGTCGCCGTGGTCGTCTACGGCCACGGCCCGGCCGTCCCGCCGCCGACCGACCAACCCCGGGCGCACTGGTGGCGGGGCGACTGGGCGGAGAGCTGGACGCCCCGCCAGCACGCCGACGCCGTGACGGCGGTCCGCGCGGCGATCAGCCGCGGCGACGTCTACCAGGTCAACCTCGTCGGCCACGCCGCCGCCCACTACACCGGCGACCCGCTGCCGGCCCTGGCCCGGCTGGCCGCGCTGCCCGGCGCCCGCTACGGCGGCACCCTCACCGGGGCGGGCTGGGCGATCGGCTGCGCCAGCCCGGAGACGCTGGTGGAGCTGGCCGACGGACGGTTGATCACCAGGCCGATCAAGGGCACCCGCCCGGCCACCGCCGCCGGCCGCGTCGCGCTGCTCGCCTCGGCCAAGGAACGCGCCGAGCACGTGATGATCGTCGACCTGGAACGCAACGACCTGGCCCGCGTCGCCCGCACCGGCAGCGTGCGGGTCGACGAACTGTTCGCCGTACGCCGGTGGTGCGACCTGTGGCAGGCGGAGTCGACGGTGTCCGCGGCGGTCGCCGACGGGCTCGGCCTGGCGGACCTGCTGCGCGCGGTCTGCCCCGGCGGCTCGGTCACCGGCGCCCCGAAGCTCGCCGCGCTGGACCGGATCGCCGCGCTCGAGCCGGTCGGTCGGGGCGCCGGCATGGGCGCGCTCGGCTGGGTCGCTCCTGGGCGCATCGACCTGGGGTTGACCATCCGCACCGCGGCCGTGGACGCCGACCGGGTGCACGTGTGGGCGGGCGGGGGCATCACCTGGGGCAGTGACCCCGACGCCGAGGTCGCCGAGGCGGCCGCGAAGACCGCCCCGGTGCGCGCCGCGCTCGCCAGCCGCTGAACGGGCGCCAGACCGACCGGCCCGGCGGCACCTTTCTCGGCCTTCTCCGACGGTCGGGTCCCTTCCACAGGGCCTCACCGACAATAAAGTCTGTCTTGACAGGAAAATATATCGGCGGGAGCATGTTCCTCGTTGAAGGAGCGGGGCCGGCGTCGCGCTGCCGGTCTTCGCCAGCGCCGCACCAGCGGTGCCGTAGACAGGGAGACGGCCATGCAGATCAGCGTCCACACCTTCGTCAGCCTCGACGGCGTCATGCAGGGACCGGGCGGGGCCGAGGAGGACACCAGCAACGGCTTCACCCGCGGCGGGTGGCTCGTGCCCCACAGCGAGGACGGTCAGCTCGACGCCGTCGACGGCTGGTTCCGGCAGGCCGACGCCTTCCTGCTGGGGCGCCGCACCTTCGAGATGATGCGCGGCTACTGGTCACAGGTCACCGACCCCGACAACCTCGTGGCCACCGCCCTCAACACCTGGCCGAAGTACGTCGCCAGCAACACCCTCTCCGACGCCGACGCGGCCTGGGCGAACACCACCGTGCTGCGCGGCGACGTCGTCGCGCAGGTGCGCCAGCTCAAGGAGCGGGCGGGCGGCGAGCTCCAGGTGCACGGCAGCTGGCAGTTGGCGCGCACCCTGCACGACGCGGGACTCGTCGACACCTACCGGTTGCCCCAGTTCCCCGTCGTCGTCGGCGAGGGCAAGCGCCTGTTCGCCGACGGCGCGACCCCGGCGTCCTACCGGATCACCGACTCGACCGTGGCCGGCGGGGGTGCGGGGGCAGTCGCGCTGACCCTGCGCCGGACCGGGTTCGGCTCCACGGCCGCGGGCGAGTTCGTCGTACGCGGTGGCCGCGAGGCCGTGGCGTGAGATTGGCAGCCATGGGGCCGGCCGTCAGCGGCGGCCGGCGAAGTCGTCCAGCGCCGCCACGACCCGCTCGGCCATTCCGTTGCCGGATCCGTGCCCGGCGGCGTCCAGCAGTTCCAGGCGGGCGTCGGGCCACGCCTGCGCCAGCCGCCACGCGGTGTCCGACGGGCTGCTGATGTCGAGCCTGCCGTGCAGCAGCACCCCGGGGATGCCGGCCAGCCGCCCCGCCTCGCGCAGCAGCTGCCCCTCCGGCAGGAAGCACCCGTGCCGCCAGTAGTGGGTGACCAGCCGGGTCATCGCCATCCGGAACACCGGGTCGTCGTAGCGGGGGTCGGGCCGGTGCCCGGGGGCGGTGGCGACGTGGGTGTCCTCCCAGTCGCACCAGTCCCGCGCCGCCCGGTGGCGCACCGCCGGGTCCGGGTCGGCCAGCAGCCGGGCGTACGCGTCGGCCAGGTCGCCGTCGCGGTCGGCCGGCGGCACGCCGTCACGGAAGCGGGCCCACTCGGCCGGGAACACCCGCCCCATCTCCCGCGTGATCCACTCGATCTCCCGTCGGGTGCCGGCGGTGACGCTGAACAGCACCAGTTCACTGACCCGCTGCGGGTGTCGCTGCGCGTACGCCAGGCCGAGGGAGGAGCCCCAGGAGGCGCCGAGCACCAGCCAGCGGTCCACGCCGAGGTGTTCGCGCAGCAGTTCGACGTCGGCGATCAGATGGTCGGTGGTGTTGGTGGACAGGTCCACGTCCGGGTCGGCGGCGTGCGGGGTGCTACGGCCGCAGCCCCGCTGGTCGAACAGGAGCATCCGGTAGCGGGCCGGGTCGAAGAAGGTCCGCCAGCCGGGCCCGCAGCCGGAGCCGGGCCCGCCGTGCAGCACGACGGCTGGCTTGCCGTCCGGGTTGCCGCAGGTCTCCCAGTACACGAGCTGGCCGTCACCCACGTCGAGCATCCCGTGCGCGTCCGGCTCGACCAGGGGGTACCGCTCCGCCATCGTCCTCTCCTCCCGCTCCACACCAATGCAACAGCGCTGTTACATTAGCGGGGTGGCAGACACACCGGAACGGGAGGCACTGGGAACGTTGCTGCGGCACGTCCTCGACGTGCTCGACGGCGACGTCGCCGCCGTCTACGCCGAACGGGGGCTGGCCGACTACCGGCCCCGGTTCTCGCCGCCGCTGCGGGTGCTGGTCGCCGACGGGCCGCTGCCCATCCGGGACCTGGCCCGCCGGGTCGGCGTGACCCACTCGGCGGCCAGCCAGACCGTCGCCCAGATGGCCCGCGCCGGCCTGGTCGAGCTGACCCCCGGCGCGGACGCCCGGCAGCGCATCGTGCACCTGACCGACCGGGCCCGCGAGCTGCTGCCGCTGATCGAGGCGGAGTGGGCGGCGACGACCGCAGCGATACGCGAACTGGACGCGGAGCTGCCCGTGCCGCTGGGCGACCTGCTGTACGAGGTGCTCGCCGCGACGCGCCGCCGACCGATGCGTCAACGCATCGCCGACGCGGGCCTGCCGCCGCCGACCTGAGCCACCCGGCCGGTCACGCCGCGCTCCGTACGGCGCGCACCAGGCCGGCGACGCGATGGTCGGGATCCGAACCCGTGTGCAACCGGTTCAGCACGTAACCGAAGGCGATGCCGCTGGCGGGGTCGGCGTAGCCGAGGAATCCACCGTGCCCGGCGTGGCCGAAGGACGTGGGGGTCCGCCAGGGCAGGCCCTCCGGCGGTAGTCCGAAGCCGAGGGCGGGCCGGGTGGGCAGGTGCAGGATCCGGTCGAGGCCACTGGCCTGCTCGGTGACGGCGGTGGCCAGTGTCGACTCGTCGAGGATGCGGTGGCCGTCGACGTCTCCGATCAGCGCGGCGTAGAAGCGTGCCAGCGCCCGCGCCGTGCAGATCCCGTTGACGGCGGGAATCTCGGCGGTCCGCAGGTCGGCACGGTTGAGGTCCATCGGCTCGCCGGTGGGCAGGAGGGCGCGCATGGTCAGCGACGTCGGATCGGTGTAGGCGGCCGTCAGCTCGCGCAACTCTTCGGGCACCGCGTCCAGGTCGACGTCGGCCTGCTGCGCAGCGGCCGGCGGTTCGACGATCCGGCTCACCCGGGGCAGTTCGGCCTCCGGCAGTCCGATCCAGAAATCCAGGCCCAACGGCGCGGCGATCTCCTGGGCGAAGAAGTTGCCGAGGCTGCGGCCGGACACCCGCCGGACCACTTCACCGACCAGCCAGCCGAAGGTCAGGCCGTGGTAGCCGTGAGCGCTGCCCGGCACCCAGGCGGGGGCCTGCGCGGCCAGCGCGCTCACCACCGGATCCCAGGAAGTGACGTCCTGAAGGGTCACCGTCTTGTCCAGGGCGGGAAGTCCCGCCTGGTGCGACAGCAGCCACCGCACCGGTATGCGGCCCTTGCCGGCCGCGGCGAACTCGGGCCAGTAGTGCGCCACCGGCGCCTCCAGGTCCAGTTCGCCGCGTTGCGCCAGCAGGTGCGCGCAGGCCGCGGTGGCACTCTTCGTCGCCGAGTAGATCACCGCCAGGGTGTCCTCGCGCCAGGGGCGGCCGGTGTCGGCGTCGGCGGTGCCCGCCCACACGTCGACCACCGGGCGACCGTGGCGGTAGACGCACACCGCAGCCCCCACCTCGGCGTGCTGCTGGAAGTGCTGCTCGAACACCTCCCGTACGGACTCGAAGCCGGGTGACACCGAACCGTGAACCTCGAACATTTTGCCGCACCCTCGTCTCGCTGGTCGTGCGCTCAGTGGTGGAGGCGTCAGGCTAGCCGTATGGGTGAAGTCTGGCAATCCTTACCTCTCCTGTCAGGAGAGCCTGACGGTAGGGTACTGTGGTGGCATGGAGATCAAGCTCGACGACCTTCCAGGGCACGCCGGAGCCGTCGCCGTCCGGCTGCCTGACGGGTCACTGACCGTCACCGCCGACCGTCCCGCCGGGGCCGTCGGCATCCGCGCGCAGTGTTCGTGCGGGTGGTGTGGTCCCTGCGATCACCCGCCGAACGACACGGGCCACATGTCGGCGACCTCCGACTGGATCGCCCACATGAAGCCGCTGTGGGCCGCCGCGCCACCGGCATGGCTGGTGGCCCGTTCCGAGGCGCTGCGCGACAGCCTCGCAGAACTCGCCGCCGACTGGCCCCTGCAGGCGCTCGGCGTCCTTGCCCACGTCGAACGGTGGCACCAGGGCGTCACCGCACAGGCAGTCGCCGAAGCCAGGGCCGCGGGCAGGTCGTGGGCAGAGGTCGGCGCCGCTCTCGGCATCACGAAACAGTCCGCCCACGAACGATTCAGGGCCAGCGAGCAGAAACCTGCGCGACCAGGCGCTGCCGGCTCCACCGATCGGCACGGCTCGGGCCGTTGACCAGCGGCCCATGGCGCGGGACGGCTGGCCCCATCAGGTGATCCCGGCCCGGGCCACCGACTCGGCGTTCACTTCGTGGCATCCGTACGCCCGCCGTGCAGCAGCGCCGCCGCACGGCCGGCTGCCACGGCCACAGCCGCGCGCAGCGCGTCAACGTCCACGTCGGCCCCGGGCGGCAGCAGCGGCAGTGTGGGCCCGTCCGGCACCGGCTGCGGCGCGGGTGGCAGCGGCGGCACCACCCGGGCGTACGCCTCGGCGGCGGCCGTCCCCGTCCCCTCGGCCCGCCCGATGGCGGCGGCCGCCGGTGCGCCGTCGCCAGGTACGGCAACACCGTCGGGCACGAGTGTGCGCGCGTCGCGGCCCCGGATCAGCAGCAGCAGGGCCGGGTCGGCGTCCAGCAGCCAGGACACCTGGTGGCACAGTGCGGCGGCGTGCCGGCACGGGTGCTCCCACTGCGGGCAGTCGCACTCCGGGGCGACCTCGCCCAGCCCCGGCAGCAGCGGCACCCCGGCCACGTCGGCCAGGTCGCGGGGCAACTGCCCGGCCAGCAGTGCCGCCTGGTGCCCGGCGCGGGCGGCCACCTCGCCGGCCAGCCGGTCCCAGTCGCCCCCACCCAGCGGCGCGACACGCACCCGGGTGGCGTACGCCTGCTCGGTGTCGCCGTCGTGCACGGCCGCGGCGATTCGGCCGGGGCTGACGGTGATCGCGCCGACGTGCCCGCCGACAGCCAGCCGGCGCCCGGCGCGCAGCGGCCGGACGTCCAGGGCCTCGGCCTCCCACGCCCGGTTCCACGCGGTGCCCCACCAGGTGCGGGGCCGGCGGGCCCGTCCGGGTGGGAAGGCGGGAAAACCGCGCGGCGTCATCGGTCTCCTCCGAGGGCGACCAGGCGGGCCAGTTCGGTGTCGCTGAGCGCGGCCAGTGCCGCCGGCCCGACGTCGAGGACGGCTTCGGCGAGTTCCCGCTTGCCGGCGAGCAGCGCGGCGACGCGGTCCTCGACGGTGCCCTCGGCGATCAGCCGGTGCACCTGCACCGGCCGGGTCTGCCCGATGCGGTACGCCCGGTCGGTGGCCTGGTCCTCCACGGCCGGGTTCCACCACCTGTCGTAGTGCACGACGTGATCGGCGCGGGTGAGGTTCAGGCCGGTGCCGGCGGCGCGCAGGGACAGCAGGAACACCGGGGCCTCGCCGGCGTCGAAGCGGCGCACCAGGTCGTCGCGGGCGGCCACGGTCAGCCCGCCGTGCAGCAGCAGCGCGGCGACGCCACGGTCGGTCAGGTGCCGGTGCAGCAGCCGGGCCATCGCCACATACTGGGTGAAGACCAGCACCGCGCCGCCGGCGGGCAGGATCGCGTCGAGCAGTTCGTCGAGCAGGTCCAGCTTGCCGGAGCGGCCGGCCAGCCGCGGGGCGGCCTCCCGCAGGTACTGGGCGGGATGGTTGCAGATCTGTTTGAGCGCGGTGAGCAGCTTGACCACCAGCCCGTGCCGGGCGAACCCGTCGGCGCCGGCGATCGCCTCGAGCAGTTCGGTGACGCAGGCCTGGTAGAGGGCGGCCTGTTCGGCGGTGAGCGCGACCGGCTGGTCGGTTTCGGTCTTGGCGGGCAGCTCGGGGGCGATGCCGGGGTCGCTCTTGCGGCGGCGCAGCAGGAACGGCCCGACCAGCCGGGCCAGCTCCCGGCCCGCGTCGGGGTCGCGGTCGGTCTGCACCGGCTTCACCCAGCGGGCCCGGAACTCGGTCAGGGTGCCGAGCAGCCCGGGGGTGCTCCAGTCCAGGATCGCCCACAGGTCGGTGAGGTCGTTCTCCACGGGGGTGCCGGTGAGGGCGACGCGGGCGGCGGCGGGGATCGTGCGCAGCGCCGCCGCGGTCTCCGAGTGCGGGTTCTTGACGTGTTGGGCCTCGTCGGCGGCGAGCAGCGGCCACCGTCGGGCGGAGAGCCGGGCGGCGTCGCGGCGCAGGGTGGCCCAGGTGGTGAGCACGAACCCGCCGTCGAGCCCGTCGAGGGTGCGTTCGGGGCCGTGGAAGCGGCGTACGGGGGTGCCGGGGGCGAAGCGCCGGATCTCGCGCTCCCAGTTGCCGAGCAGCGACGCCGGGCACAGCACCAGGGTCGGGCCGGCGGTGGCGGGGTCGGCCTGACGGTGCAGGTGCAGGGCGATCAACGTGACGGTCTTGCCCAGCCCCATGTCGTCGGCGAGGCAGCCGCCGAGGCCGAGCGCGGTCAGCCCGGCCAGCCAGCGCAGCCCGTGGCGCTGGTAGTCGCGCAGCGTCGCGGCCAGCCCGCCCGGAACGGGAACCGGGGGCGCGGCCGCACCGTCGGTGAGCCGCCGGACGGCGTCGGCCAGCCAACCCTCGGCGCGCACCTCGACGCGTTCGCCGTCGACGTGCGTCACGCCGGTCAGCGCGGCGCGCAGGGCGGGCATCGCGGCCAGCGACCCGGCACGCGGCTCGCGGGCGCGGCGGGCCAACTCCGGTGGCACCAGCACCCACCGCTCGCGCAGCCGCACCACGGGCCGGTGCGCGTCGGCGAGCAGCGCCAACTCGGCGGGGGTGAGCGGGGTGCCGTGCAGGCTGAGCCGCCAGTGCAGCGCCAGGTCGCCCGGCTCGGCGAGCAGCCCGGGGCCGTCGGCGCGACGGACCGGGGCGCGCAGCACCGCCGAGGCGGTGAGGTCCCGGTCGAGTCCGGCCGGCCAGTGCACGTCGACACCCTCGGCGGCGAGCCGGGCCGCCGCGCCGGTGGCCAGGTCGACGACCTGCGCGGCGGTGGGCGTCAGCGCGTCGGGCACCGCCGCCTCCAGCAGCCCGGCCAGAGGCGGCCACACCCGTGCGGCGTGCCGCAGGGCCAGCAGCGCGGCGTCCCGGGACCCGGGCGGGAACCCGGGAACCGTGGCACGCCACAGCGTGCCGGTGTCGGTGAGCAGCCCCGGCGTGGTGCGGTGGTGCGCCTGCGCCACCAGCCGCCACGGTTCGTCGAGGGTGTCGCGGTACTCCAGGCGCAGCGACAGTCGTACGGCCGTGTCGGCGTCGGCGGCGACCCGGGCGGCCCAGTGGCGTAGCCGCCCGACCGGGGTGGGTGGCAGCGCCGACCAGGCCCCGCTGCCCGCGTCGTCGCGGGGCAGGGTGTCGGCGACCGCGTCGAGGAAGTCGCGCAGCAGCCGCACCGGGTCGGGCAGCCACGTCGGGGTGCGCCCGGGCACCGGCGTGGCGCGCGCGGCGGCGGGCATCGCGGCGGCGAGTCGCGCCTGCCGGGCCTCGTCGTCGGCGGTGAGCGGCCCGACCCGCCAGGTGTCGTGCCCGGCCGGGGTCACCGCGGGCAGCAGCAGGCCGCGGGCGGCCAGGTGCAGGGCCTCGCGGGCCGCCGCGGCCCAGAACGCCGCCGCCGGGTGAGCGGGCGGCCCGGCCAGCAGCAGTGGTACGCCGGTGGCCACGGCCACCCGCCGTACGGGCACCGGCGTCGGGCGGCCGTGCGGCGGCGTCGCGAGGGTGACCTCCACGGGCTCGCCGGGCACGTCGGGCGGGGCGTCGCCGTCGGGCGACCAGACGAGCAGCGCCCCGGTGCGGGGCGGGTCGGCGGGGGCGAACGTGACGGCGTGGGAGCCGATCGTCACGGCTGTCCTTCCGGGAGCGGGGTCGGCGGTCGGGTCCTCGGGACCGGCCCCGCCGCGACGCCGACGGGGCCCGGGTCTCACCGGCCGAGCCTGCGGTACCGGTGTACCGCCAGGGGCAGGAACACGGCGATCAGCAGCAACGGCCAGGCCACGGCGAGCACGACGGCGTGCTGCGCGGCGAACGACTCGCCACCCCAGCCGGGGTTGCCGAACAGCTGCCGGCAGGCCCCGACGGTAGCCGACAGGGGGTTCCACTCGGCGATCGCGGCGAGCCAGCCGGGCATGGTGTCGGGGGAGACGAACGCGTTGGAGGTGAACCCGAGCGGCCAGACGAGGATCTGCAGCACCACCACAGACTCGGGTCTGCGCAGCACCAGCGCCAGGTGGATGCCGACCCAGATCAGCGCGAGGCGCAGCAGCAGGAGCAGCCCGATCGCGGCCAGCGCCGCCGACGCCCCGGCCCGCCACTGCCAGCCGACGGCGACGCCGCAGGCGAGCATGACGGCCAGGCCGGCGGCGCAGTGCAACAGGTCCGCGGCGGCCCGGCCGGTGAGAACCGCCGAGGGCGTCATCGGCAGGGACCGGAACCTGTCGGTGACGCCGCGCGCGGTGTCGGTGGCCACGGCCGCGTACGTCGACTCGATGCCGAAGACCACCGTCATGGCGAACATGCCGGGCAGCAGGAACTCCCGGTAGTCGCCGCCGCCGGGCACGGTCATCGCACCGCCGAACAGGTAGCCGAACATGAGCACCATCAGCACCGGGAAGAGCAGCCCGATGACGAACTGCGCGGGCTGCCGGGCCCAGTGCGCCAGGGCCCGGCCGGTGAGGGTGACGCCGTCGGCGGCGGCCCAGCGCAGGCGCTGCGGCCGTGGCTGGGCGGTTGTCGCGCTCATGCGGTCACCTTCTTCCCGGTGGGGCGGGCGGCGGGGGAGTCGTGGCCGGTGAGCCGCAGGAACACCTCGTCGAGGGTGGGGCGGCGTACCGCGACGTCGGCGGCGCTCAGGCCGGCGTCGTCCAGCGCCCGCAGCACGGCGGCCAGCGCGGCGACCCGCCCGGTGACGGGAACGCTGAGGCGCAGGCCAGCCTCGTCGACGAGCGGGGTCGCGGCGACGGCGGCGCCGACGACGCGTACGGCCCGGTCCAGGTCGGCGGCGCGGGCCAGCTCGACGTCGACGCGGTCGCCGCCGAGCGCGGTCTTCAGCTGCTCCGGGGTGCCGTCGGCGATCACCCGACCGGCGTCGACGACCCGGATGCTGTGGGCGAGCTGGTCGGCCTCCTCCAGGTACTGCGTGGTCAGCAGCACGGTGGTGCCGTCGGTGACGAGCCGCCGTACCGCGTCCCACACCTGCGCGCGGGCGCGCGGGTCGAGGCCGGTGGTGGGCTCGTCGAGGAAGAGCACCGGCGGGTCGAGGATCAGGCTCGCCGCGAGGTCGAGTCGGCGGCGCATCCCGCCGGAGTACGTGCCGACCGGCCGGTCGGCGGCGTCGGTCAGGTCGAAGCGGGCGAGCAGCTCGGCGGCCCGGGCGCGGGCCCGCGTGCCGCCGAGGTGGTGCAGCCGGCCGAACAGGACCAGGTTCTGCCGGCCGCTGAGCACCTCGTCCAGCGCGGCGTGCTGGCCGACCAGGCCGATGCGGGCGCGGACCCGCTCGGGGTGGCGCAGGACGTCGGCTCCGGCGACCCGCGCCGCGCCGGCGTCGGGCCGCAGCAGGGTGGTCAGCACCCGCACGGCCGTGGTCTTGCCCGCCCCGTTCGGGCCGAGCAGACCGCAGACGGTGCCGGCGGGCACCGTCAGGTCCAGCCCGGAGAGGGCCTCGGTGTCGCCGTAGCGCTTGCGTAGCCCCTCGGCCTCGATGGCCGGTCCGTCGTCGTGCATCCGTGCCCCCGCCCACTCGCGTTTCGTACGCCGTACCGTACAGCATACGGTACGGCGCACGATAGAGTGCCGGGATGACGACCGAGTACAGCGGCACCGGCGACCCCGCGCGCAGCCTCGCCCTGCTCTGGCGCACCCGCGAACGCACCAGCCGCAAGGGCCGGCCCGACCTGTCCGTGGACGGCATCGTGCGCGCCGCCATCGAGGTGGCCGACGCCGAGGGCCTCGCCGCCCTGTCCATGCGCCGGGTCGCCGAGCGCCTCGGCGTCGGCACCATGTCCCTCTACACCTACGTCCCCGGCAAGGGCGAACTGCTCGACGTCATGCTCGACACCGTCTACGGCGAGACCGCCCGCCCCGACGACGTGCCCGGCGGCTGGCGCGGCCGGCTCACCCACATCGCCCGCGAAAGCTGGGCGCTCTACCTGCGCCACCCCTGGCTGTTGCAGGTCGCCACCACCCGCCCCCCGCTGGGCCCCCACGTCATCGCCCGCTACGAGTACGAACTGCGCGCCGTCGACGGCATCGGCCTGACCGACCTGGAGATGGACGCCGTCCTCACCCTCGTCTCCGGGTACGTGCACGGCGCCGTACGCAGCGCGGTGGAGGCCGCCCAGGCCGCCGCGCACACCGGCATGACCGAGCAGCAGTGGTGGCAGGCCCACGCCCCCTACCTGGAGAGGGCCCTCGACCCGCGTCGCTACCCCCTCGCGGCCCGCGTCGGCACCGCCGCCGGCCAGGAGTACCAGGCCGCCGCCGACCCGCACGGCGCGTTCGAGTTCGGCCTGACCCGCATCCTCGACGGCATCGAGGTGCTCGTCGCCGGCCGCCCGGATGCCGCCGCCGCGACCGGCGACCGATAACCTTGCCGGCATGACCATGCGTCCCATCAGGATCATCGGTGACCCCGTGCTGCGCACCCCCAGCGAGCCCGTCACCAGTTTCGACGCCGAACTGCGAGCCCTGGTCACCGACCTGATGGACACCCTGCTCGGCGCACCCGGGCGCGCCGGTGTCGCCGCCCCCCAGATCGGCGTCAACGCCCAGGTGTTCGTCTACGACGCCGACGGGCACCGCGGCCACCTGGTCAACCCGACGCTCGAGGTGTCGGAGGAGCTCCAGGACGACGATGAGGGCTGCCTGTCCATCCCCGGCCTCTACTTCCCGACCCCGCGCGCCCTGCACGCCACCGCCCACGGCTTCGACCAGCACGGCGAGCCGCTCACCATCTCGGGCAGCGGATTCCTCGCCCGGGCCCTGCAACACGAGACCGACCACCTCGCCGGCCGCCTCTACGTCGACACCCTGCGCGGGGACACCCGCCGCCGGGCGCTGCGGGAGATCCGTGCCGGCCGCTTCGACTCGCCCAGCCGCCACAGCTGAGGCACCCGAGCCGCCGGACGTCGACGGCCGTGTGACGGCACACGCCCAGGTGTGCCGTCACACGGCCGTCGGAGTTCGTCACCGGCACGGAAGCCGACGGTCACCGCGGGTGGGCGCTCAGCGCGTACTCGCCGTAGTCGGCCACCCGGGTGAAGCCCAGCCGCCCGTAGAGCCGCAACGCCGCCGCGTTGTCCGCCTTCACGTTGAGCGTGACGTGCGTGACGTGCGCCCGCAGCCGCCGGCACAGCGTGGCCACCACCGCGCCGGCCAGCCCCTGCCCGCGCAGCCGGGGATGGGTGGTGACGTTGCCCAGCGCCGCCACCCGGTACGCCGGCGAGAACACGTGCACCCCGGCGACCGCCACCAGCTCGCCGCCGTCGCGGACCCCCACGTACTGGCCGGTGTCCAGCATTCGGGGATCGAACCAGTTGCCCGGGTAGGCGACGTCGTACAGCCGGCGCAGCGCCGGCAGGTCGCCCGCGTCCAGCACCGTCCCGGCGGGCGTCACCGTGGCCAGTCGCGCCGGGTCGGTCAGCGCCATCCTGTGGTGCGGGCCGGCCGCGTCCAGCCGGAACGCCCCCGCCAGGGCCGACTCCAGACCGGGGGACAGGTGCGCCCACAGGCGCACCGGCAGCACCGGCGCCAGCTCCCGCAGCAGCGCCGCCAGCCGGCCCACCCGCGGCGGGGGCGCGAACGCCAGCAGGGTGGGCGGGTCGGCGCCGTGGTACAGCAACGCCACCTCCTCGTCGCGACGGAACCAGGAGGTGTACGGCCAGAAGAAGTCGTCCAGGTCACCCAACTGGTACGCGTGCAGCACCGGGTCCCGCCCGAGCAGCGCGGCGAGGACGGCCCGGTCGTGTTCGGCGCGTACCGGCATCCGCCGATGATCACACACCGAACCGGCCCGCACCCGCCTCGGCGGCGGTCTTGCCTGGTGTGGCCCTCAGCAGCCCTGCGGCGGGACGGCGTTCGGCTCGGCGGGCAGGTGCTCGTGCGCCCACCGGCCCAGCGCGTCGAGGACCGGCAGTAGTGTGGCGCCCGGCCCGGTGAGCTCGTAGCGCACTCCCACCGGGGGGCCCTGCCGGACCGTCCGGCTGACCAGCCCGAGCCGGACGAGCTCGCCCAGCCGGTCGGAGAGCACCGACTCGCTGATCCCGGGCAGGGCACGGGTCAGTTCGGCGAACCCGGCCGGCCCATCGGCGAGGGTGCTCAGCAGCATGCCGTTCCACCGCTTGCCGAGGAACGCGAAGGCCCGGGCGACGCCACCGTCACACGTACGGGGCGTGGCACCCACCTCCGGCCTGACCGTCATGTCTTCCAGAATACGACGACCACCCCCCAAGGTTGGGGCTACTAAAAAGCTAGCTGCTACCGTGGCCGAAGTAGTTCAGTCGATTCCATGGAGATGCCCCGATGACCGACGTCCACTCGCCCCTGATCAACCTCGACCCCGAGGCCCAGGCGCTGCTGTTCACCGACGCCCGCACCGCCAACACCTTCACCGACGAACCGGTCACCGACGAACAGCTCCAGGCGATCTACGAACTCGCCAAGTTCCCGCCCACCGCCGCCAACATCCAGCCGCTGCGCGTCCTCTACGTCCGCCCCGGCGAGGCCCGCACCCGCCTGACCGCCCACATGAACGAAGGCAACCGGGCCAAGACCGGCAGCGCCCCCATGGTCGCCGTGCTCGCCGCCGACACCGACTTCCACGAGTTCATCCCGCGGGTGTTCCCCATCCGGCCCCAGATGCGCGACGACCTCGCCGGCAACCCCGAGGCACGCGACCACATGGCCCGCTTCAACGCCACCCTGCAGATCGGCTACTTCCTGCTCGCCGTCCGCGCCGCCGGCCTGGCCGCCGGCCCCATGGCCGGCTTCGACGCCGCCGGCATCGACCGCGAATTCTTCGCCGACAGCACCTGGAAGACCCTGCTCGTGGTCAACATCGGCCGCCCCGGCGAGAACGCCTGGTTCCCGCGCCTGCCCCGCCTCGACTACACCGACGTCGTCCGGCACGCCTGACCACCCGGCCGACCAGTGGGTGGCGGCCCGTCAGGCCGCCACCCACTGGTCGAAGCCCAACTTGCCGACCAACGCCACCACCACCACCAACAGCACGACCCGCACGAAACCGGAGCCACGCCGCAACGCCATCCGCGCCCCCAACGCGGCCCCCGCGATGTTGCACACCGCCATCGCCGCCCCCAACAGCCACCACACGTGCCCGGTCGCCGCGAACACCGCCAACGCCCCCAGATTCGTGCCCACGTTCACGACCTTCGCCATCGCCGAACCGTGCACGAAGTCCGCGCCCACCAACGCCGTGAACGCCACCACCAGGAACGTCCCCGTACCCGGCCCCACCAACCCGTCGTACAACGCGATACCCACCCCGGCCACCGCCACCGCCACACCCACCCGCACCCGCGTACGGCGATGCGGCAACGCCACCACCCCCAACCGCGGACGCAACACCACGAACGCCGCCACCGACACCAGCACCACCAGCACCACCGGCCGGTACGCCGACGCCGGCACCGCACCCGCCAACGCCGCACCCACCCCGGCACAGCACATCGCCAACACCGCCGACGGCCCCGCCACCGCCCAGTCGATCTTCGTACGCCGCGCGTACGTCACCGCCGCCGTCGTCGTACCCGCGATCGCCGTCAACTTGTTCGTGGCCAACGCCGACGCCACCGGCATCCCCGGCACCGCCACCATCAACACCGGCAACAGCAACAGCCCACCACCACCCACCACCGCATCGATCCAACCGGCCATCGCGGCCACGGCGAGCAGGGTGCCCAGCGACAAGGGATCCACATCCACGGGCCGCCATTCTTCCCACCAGCACCCACCCCACGACGCCACCTGTGTCCAGCCTCACCTGCCCCGACCACGCCAAAGGCTCACCGACCCCGAACCCGACGCAGCCACACCCCCACCGCCCCCAACGCCACGAACAACAGCACCGAGCAGAACAACACCTTCAACACCGGGCAACCCTCCCACCGCCACGTAGGGTGCAAACGTGCGCCTGGCCACCTTCAACCTGCTGCACGGCCGGTCCCTCGCCGACGGCAACGTCGACCCCGACCGGCTCACCGCCGCCGTCACCACACTCGACGCCGACATCCTCGCCCTCCAGGAAGTCGACCGCGACCAGAGCCGCAGCGGCAAACTCGACCTCACCGCCATCGCCGCCCGCGCCCTCGACGCCCGCGAACACCGCTTCGCCGCCGCCGTCGTCGGCACCCCCGGCGAACAGTTCCGCCCCCTGACCCACGACGACGACGGACACGGCAAACCCTGCTACGGCGTCGGCCTCGTCACCCGCCACCACGTACACACCTGGCAGGTCACCCGACTACGCCCCGCCCCCGTACGCTCACCCGTCTACGTCCCCGGCCCCGGCGGCGGACTCGTCCTCCTGCGCGACGAACCCCGCGTCGTCCTCGCCGCCGTCCTCGACACCCCCCACGGCCGACTCACCGTCGCCGCCACCCACCTGTCCTTCGTCCCCGGCTGGAACGCCCACCAACTCCGCCAGACCGTCCGCGCCCTACGCACCCTGCCCGCCCCGCGCATCCTCCTCAGCGACCTCAACCTGCCCGCCGGCCCCGCCCGACTCCTCACCGGCTGGCGCCCCCTCGGCCGCCGCCCCACCTACCCGGCCGGGCAGCCCCGCGTCCAACTCGACCACATCCTCGCCGACCGCCATGGCCTCGACCAACTGCCACCCGTCACCGCCGTACACACCCCCCTGTCCACCATCTCCGACCACCGCCCCCTCCTGGTCGACCTCGGCTGACCCGCGGGGGAGAGAACACCACCACCGGCAGTCGCGTGACGGTCACCGCACCCAGCGTTGACACCACCTGCGGCATCGGCGAAGGTCTCTGGCGTGACGGCACCCACACCAGGCCCGACGAGCCACCACGACCCCACCACCGAACAGCACCGATACGTGATCATCGGAGCCGGACCAGCCGGACTCCAACTCAGCTACTACCTCCAACAGGCCGGCTGCGACTACATCACCCTCGAACGCGCCACCGCGCCCGCCGAGTTCTTCCGCCACTTCCCCCGGCACCGCCGACTCATCTCCCTCAACAAGGTCCACACCACCAGCACCGACCCCGAGATCCGGCTGCGCTGGGACTGGAACTCCCTGCTGCACGAACCCGCCGACCTCCCCTTCGCCAAATACAGCAGCGAATACTTCCCCCACGCCGACGACATGGTCCGCTACCTCACCGACTTCCAGCGCCACCACCAACTCGCCATCCGCTTCGACACGCCCGTCGAACGCATCGAACGACTCGACGACGACTTCCTCGTACACACCCCCGAGCACACCCTGCGCTGCCGCAGCGTCATCGTCGCCACCGGCTGGGGCCGACCCAACATCCCCGCCATCCCCGGCATCGAACACACCACCGGCTACGAGAACATGCACACCGACCCCGCCGCCTACACCGGCCAACGCGTCCTCATCCTCGGCAAGGGCAACTCCGCATTCGAAACCGCCTCGGCGATCCTCGGCCACGCCGCCATGATCCACCTCGCCAGCCCCCGACCACTGCGCCTCGCCTGGAACACCAAACACCCCGGAGACGTCCGCGGCCACCACGGCGCCGTCCTCGACAGCTACCAGTTCAAGACCCTGCACTCCGTCCTCGACTGCGTCATCGACGAGATCCGCCCCCTCGACAACCGCTACCAGGTACACCTCACCTACACCCACGCCGACGGCGAAACCGCCGTCATGGAATACGAATCCGTCCTGCGCTGCACCGGCTTCGCCATGGACACCACCCCGTTCGACCCCACCTGCCGACCCGACATGGTCCCCAGCGGCCGGCTACCCGCCACCACCGGCGACTGGCAGTCCACCAACATCGACGGCCTCTACTTCGCCGGTACCCTCGCCCAGGACCGCGACTTCAAGAAGGCCTCCTCCGCCTTCATCGACGGCTTCCGGTACAACCTGCGCACCCTCACCGCCCTGCTCCTCGAACGCTACGAGGGCATCCCACTGCCACACGCCCTCGTCCACCCCGACCCCGACACCGTCACCACCCTCGTCCTCGACCGGGTCAACTGGAGCTCCGCACTGTGGACCCAGTTCGAATTCCTCTGCGACGCCCTCGTCGTCGACCCCGACGGACACCTACGCCACTACACCGACCTGCCCGAGGACCACGTCCGGACCCGCTTCCACGACCACCCGCACTACTACACCGTCAGCCTCCGCTGGGGCCGCGACGACTACGGCGACGTGTTCGCCATCGAACGCCACCCCCAACCCGACCGGGCCGCGGAAAGCGCCTTCGTCCACCCCGTCATCCGCCGCTACCACGGCGACACCCTCGTCGACGAACTACACCTGCTCGAAGACCTGCTCGCCGAATGGCGCCGCCCCGACCGCCACGTCACACCCCTGCGCGAATACTTCGCCCGGGAACTGCACCGCGACCGCTGACCCCGACCGGGCGAGCCGGAGACCACCGGCACACCTACACGGGCTGCCGCGCGTCCACCGCCGTCTGCGCGACCAGAAAATCCACCACATCCGTCAGCCGCCCCCGACGACCCGCCGCCCCCCGCTGCCGCACCGCACCGCTACCCACCGCCAACAACCGCCCCGAGAACTCCCGCACCAAATCCTCGTCCCCACCCGCCCGCAACACCGGCGCCAACCACGCCACCACCTCACCCAACACCTCCCGGGCCGGGCGCAACCGACCCGAACCGACCTCCAGCAACGCACCCTCCAGACCGTCACGCGCCGCCCGCCAGTACGCCGCCCGCAACCACTCCCCGGCAAGCTCCGGACCGTGATCACCCCGATCCACCGCCTCCAACGCCCGCACCACCAACCCCCGCACCAACGCCGCCACCAACCCCGACTCCCACGCCGACACCGGCACGTCCGCCACCCGCACCTCCAACGTCGGATGCGCCACCGACGGCCGAATGTCCCAGAACAACGTCCCCGGATCCACGATCGCCCCCGCCGCCGACAACATCTCCACCACCCGCTCGTAGTGCGCCACCGACGTGAACCGCGGCGGCGGCCCCGCCACCGGCCACCGCGGCCAGACCATCGACCGCCAACTCGCGTAACCGGAATCCCGCCCCTCCCAGTACGGCGAATTCGCCGTCACCGCCATCAACAACGGCAGATACGCCCGCAGATGGTTGCTGACCAGCAACGCACGCTCCCGATCCGGCAACTCCACGTGCACGTGCAACGCACAGATCGCCAACTCGTCGTGCAACCCCCGAAACGTCGCCGTACCCCGCTCCTGCCGAGGCCCCTGCGTGACCGGCGGCGCCATCGCTCCCGGCAACACCGACGTACCGGTCGCGACGACCCGCAACCCGTCGACCGCCGCACACTCCGCCACCACCCGCCGCGCCTGCACCAACTGCTCCACCAACTCCCGCACCGACGACGTCGGATCCGTCTTCGTCTCCACATGCAGCGTCGTGATCTCACCCGACACCCGCGACCCCAACCGCGCCGCCGCCCGACCCACCACCGCCCCCGCACCCGGCACCACACACCGACTCACCGGATCAACCAGCAGGAACTCCTCCTCCACCCCCAACCGCGGACCCGACGCCACACCGTCCCCGCCGACCTGCACCGGCACCATGGCCTCCACTCACGACACCCGACGGCCGCGCCGACACGACCCGGCCGACAGGGTAGCCCGAACCAGTGACGAACGGGACACCCACAGTCAACCCACCGACATGCGACCCCACCCCGACCCCGGCCCACCGACATCCACACCAGGGCACACCCGACCCGAACCGCTGTGGCAAGCTGGCACCAGACGCGACTGGCGGCCAGAGGATGGGCACCAAACCATCGGGGAGCTCCACGCGCGGAGGTCGACCGCCTGGGCCCCGCCGGCTGAGGAGCACCATGCCCACCGCCCGACTCCTGCCCGGCACCCCCGTCGCCGAACGCATCCTCACCGACGTCGCCGCCGGCGTCACCGCACTGCGCGCCACCGGCACCACCCCCGGCCTCGCCACCATCCTCGTCGGCGACGACGACGCCAGCGCCGGCTACATCCGCATCAAACAACGCCAGGCCACCGAACTCGGCTTCACCTCACCCCACGTGCACCTGCCCGCCACCGCCACCCAGGCAGACCTGCACCACGCCATCGCCGACTTCAACACCGCACCCGACGTGCACGGCCTACTCATCCAGCACCCCATCCCCGCACACCTCGACTACGACCGGGCCCTGCAAACCATGGACCCCGACCTCGACGTCGACGGCATGCACCCCCTCAACATGGGACGCCTCGCCCTCGGCCTACCCGGCCCCCTGCCCTGCACACCCGCCGGCATCGAAGCCCTGCTCGCCTTCCACGACATCCCCGTCGCCGGCCGCGACGTCGTCATCCTCGGCCGCGGTGCCACCCTCGGCCGCCCCCTGGCCCTGCTGCTCACCCAGAAACGCCCCACCGCCAACGCCGCCGTCACCGTCGTGCACACCGGCGTACCCGACTGGGCCACCCACACCCGCCGCGCCGACATCCTCATCGCCGCCGCCGGCGTCCCCGGCATCATCCGACCCGAACACGTCCGCCCCGGCGCCACCGTCATCGGCGGAGGCGTCCGCTACGCAGGCCGGCGCCTCCTGCCCGACGTCGACGAAAGCTGCGCCGACGTCGCCGGCGCCATCACCCCCCGCGTCGGCGGCGTCGGCCCCACCACCGTCGCCATGCTCTTCCGCAACGCCCTCGACGCCGCCCACCGCGCCACCGACGACCAAACCCCCGCCGAACAGCGCAACGCGCAGTAACCCCGTGGCCCGCCACCCGTGGTGCAGCGAGTCGGGTCGATCGCCGCACCACGGGTGGCGGGCCATCGGATGATCGGATCGGGCCGCAGCGATCGGGCACACCCAGGGTGCCTTCCGCCAGGATCGACGTCGAAGGAGGCCCCGTGATCTCAGCACTCAACCGGCTCGTCGACCTTGTCGAGAAGCACCTCACCGCGGAACTCGACGTCGCCGGACTCGCCGCCACGGTCGGCACGACCGAATACCACCTGCGCCGGATGTTCTCGTCGCTGGCCGGCCTGCCACTGTCCGAGTACGTGCGCCGGCGCCGCATGACCGTCGCCGCCGCCGACGTCGTCCGAGGCGAGGACGACCTGCTGAGCATCGCCGTCCGGCACGGATACGGCTCCACCGAGGCGTTCGGTCGCGCGTTCCGAGCGGTCCACGGCGCCAACCCCGGCGACGTCCGCCGCGACGGAGGCCCCCTTCGCACACAACCGCAGCTCAGGTTCCGCCTGACCGTCGAAGGGAGCATCCCCATGCACACCCGCATCGTCGAGCGCCCCGCGTTCCGGCTCGTCGGACACGCAGCCCGGGTGCCGCTCATCCACCAGGGCATCAACCCGCACATCCAGCAGCACATCACCGCACTACCGCAGGAGGAGCACCTGCGCCTGAAGGCCCTCGGCGACACCGAGCCGGAGGGCCTGCTGCAAGTCTGCGACGACGTCGACCCCGACGGCGCCGAAGGCACCGAACTGACGTACCTGCACGGCGTCGCCGTTTCCCAGGACACGTCGGCCCCCGACGACCTCGACGCCATCGAGGTCCCGGCCGGCACGTGGGCGGTCTTCCGCACCACCGGACCCCATCCGCAGGCCCTACAGGACACCTGGGCCGCGACCGCGACCGAGTGGTTCCCGTCCACCCCGTGGCGGCTGCGACCAGGACCCTCGCTCGTCGCGATCCTCGAGCGCGCGGACGACTTCAGCACCGCGACCTGCGAGCTGTGGCTACCCGTCGAACCGACGTGACGGATCCCGCATAGATCCGGACAGCGCCGACGACCCGGCCCGGCCGCCCTCTCCGTCACCAGACTGGGCGCCGGGCCGGCCACCGAACCTCACGACCGTGCGTCCGGCGGCATCGGCGCCAACGCCGCCAAAGCCCGATTGGTACGGTTGGAACGCACCGCCTCGCGCTGCTGCCCGGCCGTCACCTCGATGTACGTCTGCGACGACGCCAACGACGCGTGACCCAGCAACCGCATGATCTCCGCCGCACTCGCCCCGTCCTCCGCCAACCGGGTCGCGAAGGTGTGCCGCAGCGCGTGCAACCGCGCCCCGCGCGGCACCCGGTCGGTGATGCCCGCCCGGCGGTAGCAGGACTCCACCAGATACTGCAGCCCACCCCGGCGCAGCGGCTCACCCCGACGGTCCACGAGCAGCGGTGCGTCCGGCCGCACGGTCCGCGACCCGAACCGGTGGCGCCGGCTGTCCAGGTAACCCACCAGCACCCGGTCCAACTCCGGCTCGATCGGCACCACCCGGGGCCGGCCGCCCTTGCCGGCGACCTCGACGCGGCGCTCGCCCGGGCGCCCCGTCAGTGAGCCCACCCGCAGCGCCAACAACTCCGACAGCCGCAGGCCCGCGCAGAGCGCCAACGCCAGCACGGCCAGGTCGCGCTCCGGCCACGGGTCGCGCTGCCGGCCCTCCTGCCGGGCCACCGAGGCGAGCAACCGCTCGGGGGTGTCCGTGCCGCGCAGCGGCTTGGGCTGGGGGAGAGGGGCCCGGGGGCGACCGACGGCCGGCATCGGGTTGCCGGCGACCACCCCGTCGGCGACCAGGAAGGAGAAGAAACTGTTCCAGGTGGACCAGGCCCGGTGCACCGAGGCGGCCGCGCGGGGCGCGGCGAACCGGGCGAACGCCGCACGCATGACGCGGGCGGTGAGGGCGGCGACGGGCAGCGCGTCGAGGGGGAGGGGAGGGGCGACTTCGTCGGCAGCCAGCACGGCGACCGTACACAGGTCCCGCCGGTACGCCTCCAGCGTGTGGGGGGAGGGCTTGCGGGTGGTGCGGGCGATCAGGAACTCTTCGATCAACTGCTGCACCGATTCGTCCTGTTTGTCATGCATAAGGAATATTATGCATGATTTTCGGGTTGGCCGGCAACGGCGGGAGAGGGGGAGAGCGTGCGGCGTTACGTACTGACCGGTGCGCCAGGGGCGGGCAAGACGACGCTCGCCGACGCGCTGCGACGACGGGGCTGGAGTGTCGTTGCCGAGGCGGCCACCGACGTCATCGCGACGGAACAGGCACGGGGCGTCGCCGAACCGTGGGGCGGGCCCGGTTTCGTCGACGCGGTGGCGCGGCTCCAGCGGGAGCGCCGGGAGGCGTCGGGGGCGCCCGGGGTCGTGCAGGTTCACGACCGGTCGCCCCTGTGCACCCTGGCCCTCGCGCGGTACCTGGGCCGACCGCCGGGGCGCGCGCTCGTCGGCGAGATCGAGCAGGTGCTCCGGGAGGGCGCCTACCAGCGGCAGGTGTTCCTCGTCCAGCCGTTGGGCTTCGTGACGGCGACCGACGCCCGCCGGATCAGCTACGCCGAGTCGCTGGCGTTCGCCCGCGTACACGAGGAGATCTACCGCAGGCACGGTCATCACCTGATCGTGGTGCCGCCCGCGCCGGTGCGGACGCGCGTCACGCTGGTGGAGGCGCACCTGCGGCGGCTCGCCGACCTTCCGCCCGACGGGGCCGAGGGAGTGCCGGATCCTGCTTACTTTACATAATGTACATTATCGAATCGCCGACTCGGGTTGCCGTGAGCACGACTTTCGTGGCGTATCGGCCACGCGCCGCACGCTTCGGAGGCACCGGTGAACCCGGTGCCTCCGAAGCGTCGGTCAGGTGCCGACGTAGGCCGCGAGGTGCTCGCCGGTGAGGGTGGAGCCGGCGGCGACGAGGTCGGCTGGCGTGCCCTCGAAGACGATCCGGCCGCCGTCGTGGCCGGCACCGGGACCGAGGTCGATGATCCAGTCGGCGTGGGCCATGACCGCCTGGTGGTGCTCGACGACGATGACCGACTTGCCGGAGTCGACGAGCCGGTCGAGCAGGCCGAGCAGCTGCTCGACGTCGGCGAGGTGCAGGCCGGTGGTCGGCTCGTCGAGGATGTAGACACCCCCCTTCTCACCGAGGTGGGTGGCGAGTTTGAGGCGTTGCCGCTCGCCGCCGGACAGCGTGGTGAGCGGCTGCCCCAGCGAGAGGTAGCCGAGCCCGACGTCGGCGAGCCGCCGCAGGATCGTGTGGGCCGCGGGGATCCGTGCCTCGCCGGCGCCGAAGAACTCCTCGGCCTCGGTGACCGACATCGCGAGCACCTCGCTGATGTCGCGGCCACCGAGGTGGTATTCCAGCACCGATGCCTGGAACCGCTTCCCCTCGCACTCCTCGCAGGTGGTGGCGATGCCGGCCATCATCCCCAGGTCGGTGTAGATGACGCCGGCGCCGTTGCAGGTGGGGCAGGCGCCCTCGGAGTTGGCGCTGAATAGGGCCGGCTTCACGCCGTTGGCCTTCGCGAACGCCTTGCGGATCGGGTCGAGCAGTCCGGTGTACGTCGCCGGGTTGCTCCGTCGTGAGCCGCGGATCGCGCCCTGGTCGATGGAGACCACGTCCGCTCCTGCGGGGATCGACCCGTGTACGAGCGAGCTCTTGCCGGAGCCGGCGACACCGGTGACGACGACGAGCACCCCGAGGGGGACGTCGACGTCCACCGACCGCAGGTTGTGCGTTGTCGCGTCGCGGATCTCCAGCGTGCCGGTGGGCTCGCGTGTGGTCTTCTTGAGGGCGGCCCGGTCGTCGAGGTGGCGGCCGGTGAGGGTGCGGCTGGCGCGGAGCCCCTCGACGGTGCCCTCGAAGCAGATGGTGCCGCCCGCCGTGCCGGCGCCGGGGCCGAGGTCGACGACGTGGTCGGCGATCGCGATGGCCTCCGGCTTGTGCTCGACGACCAGCACGGTGTTGCCCTTGTCGCGCAGCCGCAGCAGCAGGTTGTTCATCCGCTGGATGTCGTGCGGGTGCAGGCCGATGGTGGGCTCGTCGAAGACGTAGGTGACGTCGGTGAGTGAGGACCCGAGGTGGCGGATCATCTTGGTGCGCTGGGCCTCGCCGCCGGAGAGGGTGCCTGACGGCCGGTCGAGGCTGAGGTAGCCGAGCCCGATCTCGACGAACGAGTCCAGGGTCTCCCCCAGCGCCGCCAGCAGCGGCGCGACCGAGGGCTCGTGCAGGGATCGGACCCATTCGGCCAGGTCGCTGATCTGCATTGCGCAGGCGTCGGCGATGCTGGTGTCCTTGATCTTGGACGATCGGGCTGCCTCGTTGAGCCGGGTGCCGCCGCAGTCCGGGCAGGTCGTGAAGGTGACGGCGCGATCCACGAACGCCCGGATGTGTGGCTGCATCGCCTCCTTGTCCTTGGAGAGGAACGACTTCTGGATCCTGGGGATCAGGCCCTCGTACGTGAGGTTGACGTTGTCGACCTTGATCTTGGTCGGCTCCTTGTGGAGCAGGTCGTGGAGTTCCCGCTTGGTGAACTTGCGGATCGGCTTGTCCGGGTCGAAGAATCCGCATCCGCTGAAGATGCGGCCGTACCATCCGTCGACGCTGTAGCCGGGGATGGTGAGGGCGCCCTCGTTGAGCGACTTGCTGTCGTCGTAGAGCGCGGACAGGTCGAAGTCGGTGACCCGGCCCATGCCCTCGCAGCGTGGGCACATCCCACCGATGATGGAGAAGCTCTGTCGGACGGCCTTCTGGGATCCGCGCTCGACGGTGACGGCGCCGGCGCCGTGGGCCGAGGCGACGTTGAAGGAGTATGCCTGGGGCGAGCCGATGTGGGGTTGCCCGAGTCGGCTGAAGAGGATGCGCAGCATCGCGTTGGCGTCGGTGACGGTGCCGACCGTGGAGCGGACGTTGGCGCCCATCCGCTCCTGGTCGACGATGATCGCGGTCGTCAGCCCGTCGAGCACGTCGACGTCCGGCCGTGCCAGCGTCGGCATGAAGCCCTGGACGAAGGCGCTGTAGGTTTCGTTGATCATCCGCTGTGACTCCGCGGCGATCGTGCCGAACACGAGGGAGCTCTTGCCGGAGCCGGACACGCCGGTGAAAACGGTCAGGCGGCGCTTCGGGAGTTCGACGCTGACGTTCTTGAGGTTGTTCTCGCGTGCGCCCTGCACGCGGATCAGATCGTGGCTGTCGGCGACGTGCGGCGTGGGCGACTGCGTGTCCGTTCTCGTGGCCGTGCTCATCCTGTCTCCATCTGTTTCGTCGGCGCGTTCGCGGCACCGCGTGTGGTGCCGCGAACGGGTGCATCCATGGGTGGGACGCGGTCAGCGGACGGCTGGGCGCAGTTCCTGGATGCGGATCATGTTGCCTGCGGGATCGCGGAAGGCGCAGTCGCGCACCCCGTACGGTTGCTCGGTCGGCTCCTGGACCACTTCGGCGCTGCTGGCTTCCAGTTTCGCGAAGGTGTCGTCGAGGTCGGCGGTGGCCAGGTTGACACCGAAGTAGCTGCCCTTGGCCATCAGTTCGAGGATGGTGCGGCGCTCGTCGTCGGTGATGCCGGGGGTGGCGGCCGGCGGGTGCAGGACGATGGACGTGTCGGGCTGGCCGGAGGGGCCGACGGTGATCCAGCGCATCCCCTCGTATCCGACGTCGTTGCGGACCTCGAAGCCGAGGATGTCGCGGTAGAAGGTCAGGGAGGCGTCCGGGTCGGTGTGCGGGAGGAAGCTGGAGTGAATGGTGATGTTCATGGCAGTCACGCTATGTGTGGCTCGGGGCCGGCGCTTCTCGATTCCTGATCGGTCTGGTCACCTGTTTCGCCGTGCAGGACGGCATCCCCGCTGTCGCGCGGGTTTCCTGGCGGCGGTAGACGCTGGGTGGTACGCCGACCAGTTCGGTGAAGCGGGTGCTGAAGGTGCCCAGCGACGAGCAGCCGACCGCGAAGCAGATTTCGGTGACGGTGAGGTCGCCCCGGCGCAGCAGGGCCATCGCGCGTTCGATGCGTCGGGTCATCAGGTAGCTGTACGGTGACTCGCCGTAGGCGAGCCGGAACTGGCGGCTGAGGTGCCCGGCCGACATGTGCGCGCTGCGGGCGAGTGCCTCGACATCCAGCGGTTGCGCGTACTCCCGGTCGATCCGGTCGCGGACGCGGCGCAGTCGTGCGAGGTCGTGCAGGTGCTGCGCTTCAGCGGGTCTGCTGGTCACATGCGAGATCGTACGTCGCGTCGGGGTCGTCGGGCGGCGTCGCCTCGGTCTGCGGCACGTCACCGTCGGCGCTGATGGTGTCGGCGTCCGGCCGGGGTGTTCGTGGGCGCGGATGTCCGTCCCGTCGGGTGGCCGCTCCCCCGCCGCGCCTGATGCCTGGCGCTCGGTGGGAAGCGGTGGCGGTCAGGTGAGCCGCGTCGGCCCGGCCGGGGCGTCCGGTGGTGGACGTTCCTCGGGCGGGTCGACGTGGCGGGGATCGGCTCCAGCGGTCCGCCCCTGGGCGTGGCGCCCAGGGGCGGTTCCTTTTCTGTCGGCGGTGGTGTCAGGCCGTGTCGAGTGCGCGGCGCAGGCGGCGGGCCTCGGTGACGAGGCGGCTGGTCCCGCCCCGGGCGGCGATGTCGTCCAGGCCGGGCACGTCGATGCGAACGCCGGTCGTGCTGGCCGTTTCCGCCGCCAGGCTCAGCAGGTCGGGCAGGCCGCGCGGGGGTGTGGGCGTGGCGAGTATGGCCGGCAGTGCGGCGGCGGTCATCCGCCACACGGTCAGCGGCGCTCCGGCCAGGGCGGCGTCGCGGAGCGGTTCGAGTGCTCTGGTCAGCTTGACGAGTTGCCCGGCGATCAGTCGGCCGAGTTGCTCGCCCGTTCCGGTGGCGTCGAGTTGTCCGGCTCCGGCGAGGCCGAGCAGGGCGTCCAGGGCGGATACCCGGTCGGCGCCGTGGCGTGCCCCGAGACCGTAGGCCAGGGCGAGGTCGAGGGCGACGCCGCCGGGGCCGGTGGTCTCGGCGAGTGGCGGCAGTATCGCGGTGCCGTCGCGTTGGTCCATGTCCGCGGTGGCGGCCACGATGGGCAGGGCGTACGCGGCGACCACGCCTCGGTGCCCCGGCAGGATCGACGGCAGTTGGTGGGCCCAGCCGGAGTGTTCGTCGGCGGCGAGTGGTGCCGGGTCGGCGGTGAGCAGCCCGTACCGGTCGTCGTATCCGTCGGGTGGGCGCAGTTCGACGAGGATGCGTTCGGGTGGCAGTTGGTCGTGTTCCCAGTCGTAGCCGCCCTTGCGGGAGCGTTTGGTGACGGTGGTGGTGCGCATGACGGGTTGTGGTAGTCCGCCGCAGCGGAGCCAGGTGGCGAGCCGCTCCCCCGCCGGTGTGCCCAGTGCCGCCGCCTTGCTGGCGAGTGCCTCGTCGGCGTCGGTGGGTAGGCGTAGCAGCGCCTGGGTGAGGTCCCAGTGCCAGGGTGTGTGGTCGCCGAGTGCCGCGAGCCGTTCGACGAGGGTGAGTGGGTCGAGCATGCCGTTGGCTGAGGTGGGGGCGGCGAGCAGGCCGGAATGTCCGGGTTCGTTGATGTGTGCGCCGATTTCGAGGAGGCGGGCGCGTAGCAGCCGGTGTGGTGCGGGCACCCGGGGGTTGGTGGCGAGCAGTTCCGGCTGCGGTGTCGTCCGGTCGGTGCGGCGTACGGCGGCGAGCAGTGTCTCCCACCGGTTGCGTCGTCGGGCCTGCTGGTCGGTGGTTCCGGCGGTGGTGAGTACGTCGACGACCACCTCGCACAGGCAGAGGGGGTCGTAGCGGTGTTCGTTGCCCCAGGACCAGTGTCGGCGTTCGATGACGGGGGTGAGGGCGGCGTGCACCCGGGTGCTGTCGGTCGTGGTGAGCCGGACGAGTCCGTCGAGGATGCGGTCGAGTGGTGTGCCCTGCGACGGGGTGCCGAGCAGGGCGGCGACCTCCTCGACGAGTTCGTCGACGTCGGTGATGGGGGTGGGCGCCGGTGCGGGTGGCGGGGGTGGGGGCAGGTCGTCGCCGCGTGGCTGGGCGGTCGCCCGGTCGGTGCCGCCTGCTGTCGGGTCGTGGCCGTGGCGGGTGGCCAGGGTGTGCGCGCGGTCGCGTAGCTCGACGGCGGGGTGTTTGGCGGCGACAGCGATGACCTCGGCGATCTCGGCCGACCGGTCGCGGTGCTGGCGGGCCAGGCGGTCGAGCCAGGTGAGTTGGGCCTTTACGAGTGCCTTGTCTGGTCGGAGCAGCACGTCCCGGGAGGTGTCGAGAACGGTGTCGATCTCGAGGTCGGGCAGGTCTCGTAGTGCCTTCTGGGCCATGGTGGCGGTGGGGGCCGGCGCGTCGGCGAGCAGGCGGAGGTAGTCGGTGGCGTGGGCGGCGACTTCGGCGGTGGTGGGTTTCAGTTCGGTGAGCAGGACGGTGAAGGCGCGTAGGGCGGCCGCCCGGTCGCCGCGCAGCAGTCGGCCGATGGAGCCGTCGATCAGTGTGGCCCGGGCGATGGTGCCTTCGGTGGCGAGCTGCGCCAGGGCGGTGGGCAGGGCGTGTGGTTGCCGGTCGTCCCAGGTCGCGGTGGCTTCGTCGAACATCATGCGGGTGCCGAGGCCGTCGACCTCGAAGAGGCGGGGCAGCATGGCGGTGAGGTACGGGTCGTCGCGTAGCCGGTCGATCAGGGGGGTGGGGCGGCCGCGGTGTTGCCGGTCCGGCATTGCGACGGAGTCCAGCCACAGCTCGACGAAGCGGTCGTTGGTGGGTGCTGTGGTGTGCGTGAGGTGCAGCAGGGCGGCGATGAAGCGCCAGCGTTCGGTCAAGGTCTGTTGGTTGACCTTGGTGGCGAGCCGGTGCGCCAGGTCGCCGAGCCAGGTGATGCCGCGTTCTTCGGCGGCCTGTGCCACGAGGGTTGCGGCGCGTTGGCCGTGAGGGTTGACGGAGTTGCGGCCGAGGATCTTCGCGGCCTGTGCGGCGGTGGGCAGGCAGCCGACCACGGCGACGGCCAGGGCGGTGCCGGAGCCGACGGGCCACCAGGTGTTGCGGTGTCGTTGGGTGAGCCATGTCGTCAGGTCGTCGCCGATCTCGCGACGGCGTTGTTCGGGCAGGCCGGCGAGGGCGGCGGTGATCTGGCTGGCGGCGCTCTTCTGGATGAGGTCGAACAGGTCGCTGGTGCCGCCTGCGGCCAGTTCGCGCTGGCGTCGTGCGGTGCTCTTCATGAAGAGCGTCTGCTCTGCGTGTGTCACACCCGCTCCTCTGCCCGGTCGACGGTCAGCATCCGGGTGGCCAGCGCGTGCCGGCACGGGCCGCGTTGGCCGCGGTGCTTGGCCCACCAGGGGCAGGTGCAGGTGAGGTTGCCGTCGGGCAGGTGGCGGACCCGGTAGATCTGGTCGCCGCTGCGGATCGTGGCGGTCGTTCCGTCGAGTTCGACGGCTCCGGCGTCGAGGAGTGTGCGGGCGCCGACGAGGCGGGGGTTGTCGCGTTCGGCGCGGCCCGCGTCGTAGGGCATGACGCGGTGGAAGTAGGCGGCCTCGGAGACGTCGTAGCCGACGCGGCCGGCGGTGCCGAGTTGGGCGAGTGCGGCGCGGACCCGTGCCGGGTCGAGGCCGGTGTCGGTCGCCAGTTGGTCCACGTCGATGGTGGGATCCCAGGAGAGTACGGCGGCGACGAGGTTGGCGTCGTCGACCACGTCGTCGCCGGCGAGTGCGGTGAGTGCGGCGCCTTCGCCGGAGAATCCGCGGTACGGCTCGGGTGAGAGGGTGAGGGAGAGCCGTAGCGCGCCGGTGTCGAGTTCCCACGTGCTCGGTACGGGTGCGGAGCCGGCGGTGACGGTCGGCCCGTAGACCCGCAGGGTCCGGGCGAAGCGGAGCATGCCGCGCAGGGCGGTCAGGCGGCTTGCTCTGGCGAGGCAGACGGCGCCGGGGACCGCTCGGGAGGTCAGTCGCAGTGACCTTCCGGCCGGCACGGCCCAGAGCACGGACCGGTCGCTGGTGGTGGGCAGTCGGCGCAGGAAGGTCGCCGCCTCGGTGGCGGGGATCTCGGCTCGGGGTTCGAACGCGGCGGCCAGGATCTGGACCTCGGCGAAGCCGCGCAGCCAGCGCACCGGGAGGGGGACCTTCTTCTCGACGACCGGGCCGTCCATGGTGGAGACGGTCAGGTCGTCGGGGCCGACGGACAGGTGCAGGGGGTCGAGGCCGCCGACGCGGGCCAGTGCCTCCCGGAGCGGGTTGTTGACGTCGACGTTGGTGGTGCCGTGTTCGACCACGTCGCCGTCGATGCCGGCGGGCAGGGTGTCGAGGCGGGCGTAGACGCCGCAGCAGCCGGAGAAGGATTCGAAGCGGAGCCGGTCGCGGCTGCCGGTGACGACGGGGTCGAGGCTGGCGGGGCTGACCGGCCGGTGGTAGCGGGTGCGGGCCACCTCGGCGACGGCGAGCAGGCCGACGGCCGCCGCCTGGGGGGTGGTGAGGAACCCGGTGAAGAATCGGGGGTTCGGGGTGGGGCCGCCGCTGGTCTGCAGGGCGAGTTCGCCCTGTCCGAGGGCGGAGGATCCGAGATACCGGTACGTCTGGACTGCGCTCACGTTCGCGGACAGTAGAGGACCCCTGCGACAGGAATCAGCCGGGCTGGCCGTCAGCCCGTCGTCGTGGTTCAGAGGCCGCCGGCGACGCGCAGGACGGTGCCGGTGGTGTAGGTGGCGTCGGGGCCGAGCAGCCAGGCGATGGCGCCGGCGACCTCGTCGGGTTCGCCGGGGCGGCCCAGCGGGATGCGGGCGGCGGCCCGGTCGGCCCGGTCGGGTTGGCCGGAGAGGGTGTGGATGTCGGTGCGGATGATGCCGGGGGCGACGGCGTTGACGCGGATGCCTCGGGGGGCGAGTTCCTTGGCGAGGCCGATGGTCAGGGCGTCGGTGGCGGCCTTGACGGCGGCGTAGTGGACGTACTCGCCGGGGCTGCCGAGGGTGGCGGCGACGGAGGAGACGTTGACGATGGCGGCGCCGGTGTCCATCCGGCGGGCGGCCTGCTGGGCGCAGAGGACGTAGCCGATGAGGTTGACGTCGACGACGTCGCGCAGGTCGGTGGGGTCGAGGTCGACGAAGGCGCCGATGGGGCTGGTGATGCCGGCGTTGTTGACCAGGCCGGTGATCGGGCCGAGGTCGGCGGCGGCGTCGAAGAGGGCGGCGACGTGGTCGGGGTCGCGGGTGTCGGCGGGGACGGCGAGGCCGCGTACGCCGGTGGCTTCGATGTCGGCGAGCACGGCGCTGGCGGCGGTGTGGTCGCGGCGGTAACTGAAGGCGACGTGGTGGCCGGCGTTGGCGAGGCGGCGGGCGGTGGCCGCGCCGATGCCGCGGCTGCCGCCGGTGATGACGGTGACCGGTTCCATGGGGCTGCTCTTTCCTGCTGTGGCTGCGGGGCCGACGCTACCGTGGCGGCGCGTCGTCGGGGTGGCGGCGGAGATCACATGCCGGTGGGCGGCGGCGGTCAGGTGACGTCGCGGCGCATCGGCACGAGGACGGCGGCGGCGGAGGCGAGAAGGGTGTACGCCAGGAGCAGCAGGGCCGCGGCGGCCGGTGGGAGGAGTTGGGCGGGTGCGGTGCCGAGCTCCTGTGCCATGGCGTCGGTCAGGTAGGTGAAGCCGGTCAGGGCCGCGGTCGCGCCGCCGGGCAGGACGGGATAGAGCAGGTTCACGCCGGGAATCATCATGAGCAGGGTCTCGCCGAGGTAGAGGTAGCCGACCACCACGCACAGGGCGACGACCTGGTTGCCGATGAGCGCGCCCATGCCGACGCCGAGGAGCAGGTAGGCGGCCATGGCGACGCCGATGCGGGCCAGCAGTGCCAGCACGGTGCCGGTGGGGAGGCCGAGTGACACACCCTGTGCGGCGGTGACGGTGAAGAGCGCGGCGGAGGACGTGCCGGCGAGCATCGTGCCGTAGGCGAGTGCGGCGGCGCCGTAGACGACGAGTTTGGCGGCGAGTACGCGCCCTCGGCGGGGTGCGAAAAGGAACGTGACGGCGGCGGTGTGGTGCCGGTACTCGGAGGTGACGGCGACGGTGCCGATCGCGGCGGGCACCAACGCGGTGAGGCCCAGGATGCCCAGGAGCGCGCGGACGCCGGTGTCGGTGTCCAGGCCGGGCAGGGGTGGGGTGAAGTTCTGCGGGCCGACGAGGGCCATGGCGGCGGTGAGGCCGCCGCCGAGCAGGGCGGCGGTGAGCAGGAGCGCGGCCGGTGTGCGGGTGGCTCGCAGTCTGCGGAACTCGGCGGTGATCAGTGGGGTCACGGGGTGGGCGCCTGTCCTGTGGTGGTGGTCTGGTCGGTGGTGAGGTGGAGGAAGAGTTGTTCGAGGCCGGTGTGCTCGGTGGTGAGTTCGTGCACCCGCAGCCGGTGTCGGGCGGCGATGTCGGCGACGGTGGGGGTGTCGAGTCCGTGTACGCGCAGCCGGTCGGGGCCGTCGCGTTCGACGTGGGTGCCGGTGAGGGCGGTGAGCAGCGCGTCGGCGTCGGGGGTGCGGACCACGACGGTGGGGGGTCCGGTGAGTTGTGCCCAGGGTCCGGCGGCGACGAGTTCGCCGCGGCGGATGACGACGACGTTCTCGGCGAGGGTCTCCAGTTCGTTGAGCACGTGGCTGGAGACCAGGACGGTGCGTCCGTCGGCGGCGAGGTCGCGCAGGAGTTGCCGCAGCCAGGACATGCCTTCCGGGTCGAGGCCGTTGCTGGGTTCGTCGAGCAGCAGCACCCGGGGGTCGCCGAGCAGGGCGGTGGCGAGGTTGAGTCGCTGGCGCATGCCGGTGGAGAAGGTGCGGGTGCGCCGGTCGGCGGCCGTCGCGAGGCCGAGCCGGTCGAGCAGCTCGTCGACGCGGCTGTCGGGGTGGCCGCCCATCGCGGCGTAGACGCGCAGGTGGTCGCGGGCGGTGTGGCCGGGGTGGAAGGCGACGGTGTCGAGGACGGCGCCGACGGTTCGGGAGGGGTGGGGTAGGCGCCGGTAGGGCAGGCCGCCGATGGTGGCGGTGCCGGTGGTGGGGGTTACCAGGCCGGTGAGGGCGCGCAGGGTGGTGGTCTTGCCGGCGCCGTTGGGTCCGAGGAAGCCGGTGACGGTGCCGGGTTCGACGGTGAAGCTGAGGTCGTGTACGGCGGTGACGGCGCCGAAGCGTTTGGTCAGGTGGGAGACCTCGACGGGGAGGCGCTCGCCGGTCACGCCCGACTCCGGATGGCGTCGACGATGGCGGGTGCGGCGGGGTCGGACAGCAGGATCTCGTCGAAGCCGGTGGCGGTGCGGTCGACGGTGAGGTGCAGGCCGGGCTGGCCGGCGCGGGCGGACACGAGTTGTCGGGGTCTACCGAAGACACCCCAGACGCCGATCTTGACGAAGCCGGAGATGGTGAGGCCGCTGCGGGCGCCACGGGCCAGGCGCAGCGGCTCGGCGACGGCGGTGGCCTCCCGGACGGCGGTCAGGGGCACGGTCAGGTGCTGTTGCCTGGTCCACATCCGTTCGCCGGCGGTGAAGCGGATGTGGAGTTGGCCGGGGGTCAGGGTGATGGTGGCCATCAGGGAAGTCCTTCCGTGGTGTCCGGGTCGTGGGTGGGCCCGGTGTGGGGTGGGTCGACCGGCAGCAGGACGGTGGCGAGCAGCCGGGGAATCCGGTCGGCGGTCGGTTCGTGCCCGACGAGTGGGAGCAGCAGTGCGCTGAGGTCCTGGGCGAGTCGGGCCAGTTCCGCGTCGCTGAGGTGCAGCACGAGCTGTTGGTATCCGACGCCGTCGGCGGCGTAGTCGATGTGCTCGCGGTCGAGGTAGCGGGTGAACTCCGACAGCAGGCTCGACACGAAGGCGGTGAACCAGCGGGCGTGGTCCTCGCGGGTGGCGGCGGCGAGGGCGGTGGCGTCGGGTGTGACGGCCCCGCCGGGCAGCGCGTAGATCCGTTCGGTGGCGCCGCCGACGCGCCGCTGTTCGACGACCTCGACGAGGCCGGCCCGGACGAGGGTGGCCAGGTGTCGGTAGAGGGTGGCCTGGGGGACGTCGGGCAGGGCGGCGGCGAGGTCGCGGGTGGTGCGGCGGGTGCCGGCGACGGTGCGCAGGATGCGGATCCGTACCGGGTGCAGGGCCAGGTCGGACCAGCGGTGAGGCGAGGTGTCCACACCTGCACTTTATCACTATCGAGAATGGGAACGCTAACGGCAGGCGAGATCGCATACGCTCGGCGCACTGCGGTGGCGACGACGGAGGTGCGCAAGTGGCGGGTGTGGGTGTCGGGGACGTGGTGGAGGACTTCGAACTGCCCGACGAGACGGGCACGCCCCGACGGCTGTCGGAGTTCCTGGCCGCCGGCCCGGTGGTGCTGTTCTTCTACCCGGCGGCGTCGACCCGGGGGTGCACGGCGGAGAGTTGCCACTTCCGGGACCTGGCGGCGCAGTTCGCGGCGGTGGGCGCGACCCGGGTGGGGATCAGCCGCGATCCGGTGGCGAAGCAGGCGGAGTTCTCCCGCCGGCACGGGTTCGACTATCCGCTGCTGTCGGATGCCGACGGAGTGGTGGCGCAGCGGCTCGGGGTGCGGCGGCGGTTGCCGTTGGGCGCGTTGAGTACGCGACGGATGACGTTCGTGATCGGCACCGACCGGCGGGTGATCGAGGTCGTCCACAGTGAGCTGGACATGAACGAGCACGCGGACGCGGCGTTGCGGGCACTGGGGGGTTGATCTTCCGGTTGTCGGGCCGGGCTGGTATCAAGGCAGGCGTCTGAACAGGTGTACGAGGAAAGAGGTTGCTGATGGGTGCCGCTGGCCAGGGTTTGTCCACTGACGAGGTGCAGAGCATCCGGGAGTCGCTGGCGGCGGGCCGCAAGCCGAAGGTGGTGTTCACCGCTTCGGCGGGCCAGATCGCCGGCCAGGTGGGTCAGGTGGTGGAGCTGACCGACCCGACGGTCTCGGACGACTTCGTGGTGGTCCGGTTCGGGCGCGACGAGCTGCCCTTCTCCCCCGCCGACGTGGCGGTGGCGCCCCGGGGCGCGGGGCGCAAGGCGGCGGAACCGCAGCCGGAACCGGAGGTGGATGCGGCGCCGGCTGCGGCGGACCCGGAGTTCGTGTTGGATCGGGCGCCGGCGCCGGCGCCGAGGGAGGAGCCGAAGGCGGAGTCGGCGGACGCGAAGCCGGCGCCGGCGCGCAAGGCGGTGAAGGCCGTGAAGCCCAAGACCCCGGCGGGACTGACGGTGACGCTGGCGTACGCCGACGGCGAGTGGACGGTGGCGGCGCAGCAGGGCAGCAAGTCCCTCGCCAAGCCGTACGTGGTGAAGCCGGCAGAGGCGCTGCGCATGGTGGCGCTCGTCGACGTGCCGGGGGTGCACGAGGCGGTGGAGCAGATCATGGCCGCCGAGCGGGCCGAGGCGGAGCAGCAGGCCGAGAAGCTGCGGGCGGAACTGGCCGAGATCGAGGCGCGGCTGGCGGAGTTGCGCGAGGCGCGCTGAGCTCGGCGGTCGGCGGGGTGGGTGACCTGGTCACCCACCCCGCCGTCGCGTTACCAGGTCGCGGGTGGCGCGTTCGGGTGACGGTGGCGACGACGCCACTGCGGTCGTCTCCGCCGCGCGCGGCCCGAACGGCCGGCGGGCCGCCTGGGCCGACGCGGGCGGGGAAGCTTCGCGTCGGTCCAGGCGGCCCGGTGCGGGTGGCGGCGGGACCCACGGCCACCCGGCGGGGGGTGGGTCAGTGCTGCGGGATGTGGGCCACCCCGATGCGCTTGCGGAACACCCAGTACGTCCAGCCCTGGTAGGCCAGCACGATCGGGGTGAACACCACCGCCACCCAGGTCATGATCTTCAGGGTGTAGGGGGTGGAGGCGGCGTTGGTGGCGGTCAGCGTCCCGGCCGCGTCGAGGGTGGAGGGCAGCACGTTCGGGAACAGCGCCGCGAACAGCGTCGCCACGGCCAGCGCGATCGCCACGGCGGTGCCGGCGAACGCCCAGCCCTCGCGACGTACCCGGGCGGCGGCGAGGCCACCGAGCAGCGCGAGGGCCGCGCCGACGGCGAACACGACGGCGGCCGTGCTGGAACGGATGGTCAGCGTCCAGCTCAGGAACGCCACCGCGAGCACGGCGGCGGCCACGCCCAGGCGCACCGCGAGCGCGCCGGCGCGCTCGCGGACCTCACCCACGGTCTTCAGCGCGATGAACACGGCGCCGTGGGTGAGGAACAGCGCCGCGGTGGTCGCCCCGCCGAGCAGCGCGTACGGGTGCAGCAGGTCGACCAGGCCGCCGACGTACTCGTGCTCGGCGTCGAGCGGCACGCCGCGCAGGATGTTGGCGAACGCCACGCCCCACAGCACCGCGGGCACCACCGAGCCGACGAAGATCGCCGTGTCCCAGCGGCGCTTCCAGGACGCCTCGGGGCGCTTGTGGCGGTACTCGAAGGCGACGCCGCGGATGATCAGGGCCAGCAGGATCAGCAGCAGCGGCAGGTAGAAGCCGGAGAACAGGGTGGCGTACCACTCGGGGAACGCGGCGAACATGGCGCCGCCGGCGGTGATCAGCCAGACCTCGTTGCCGTCCCAGACCGGCCCGATGGTGTTGATCAGGACGCGGCGTTCCCGGTCGTCGCGGCCGAGCACCGGCAGCAGCATGCCGACGCCGAAGTCGAAGCCCTCGAGGATGAAGTACCCGGTGAACAGGACCGCGACGAGCAGGAACCAGATGGTGGTGAGTTCCACGGTTGTCTCCGGTGATCAGTAGGCGAACGCGAGCGGGCGCTCGGCGTCGTCGTCGGTGTCGTCGGTCTCCGGTGCCGGCTCGAGGTCGGGTACGCCGGCCTTGGCGTAGCGCAACAGCAGCTTGACCTCGACCACGGCGAGGGTGGCGTAGATGAGGGTGAAGGCGGTGAACGAGGTGAGCACCTCGGTCAGCGAGACGCTGCGGGACACGCCGTCGCGGGTTAGCATCTCGCCGAAGACGATCCACGGCTGGCGGCCCATCTCGGTGAAGATCCAGCCGAAGGAGTTCGCGGCCAGCGGCAGCAGCGGCATGATCAGGCCGGCGCGCAGCAGCCACTTGCTGGTGGGGGTGCGGCCCTTGCGCTGGCTCCAGAGGACCAGCAGGGCGATCGCGGCGGCGGCCATCCCGAAGCCGATCATGAAGCGGAAGCTCCAGTAGGTGACCGGGATGATCGGGGTGTAACTGCCGGCGCCGTACTGCGCGGCGTACTGGGCCTGGAGGTCGTTGATGCCGTGCACGGTGCCGTTCGGGTCGCCGGTGCCCAGCCAGGACAGCAGGTATGGGATCTTGAGGGCGAACACCTCGCGGCTGCCGTCGAGGCTGCCGACGGTGAGTACGGAGAACGAGGCGGGGCTCTCGGTGGTGTAGAGGCCCTCGGCGGCGGCCATCTTCATGGGCTGCACCTCGGTCATGATCTTGCCCTGGATGTCGCCGGTGAACGCGACGGCGGCGGCGGAGAGCAGGGTGACCCAGGAGCCGAACTTCGCGGCGAACCGGTAGGCGGGGGTGTCGGCGGAGTCGCGGTTGCGCACCAGGTGCCACACGGCGACAGCGACCAGCAGCGAGCCGGCCACCAGGAACGCGCCGGCGATGGTGTGCGGGAAGGTGATCATGGCGACCTTGTTGGTCAGCACGGCCATGAAGTCGGTGAGTTCGGCGCGCCCGGTGTCGGGGTTGATCCGGTAGCCGACCGGGTTCTGCATGAACGAGTTCGCCGCGAGGATGAAGTACGCGCTGAGGTTGCTGCCGATCGCGGCGGCCCAGATGGCGGCCAGGTGCAGCCGCTTGGGCAGCCGGTCCCAGCCGAAGATCCACAGGCCGATGAAGGTCGACTCCAGGAAGAACGCGACCAGCGCCTCGATCGCCAGGGGGGCGCCGAAGATGTCGCCGACGAAGCGGGAGTAGTCGCTCCAGTTCATGCCGAACTGGAACTCCTGCACGATGCCGGTCACCACGCCCATGGCGAAGTTGATCAGGAAGAGCTTGCCGTAGAACTTGGTGAGCTTCAGGTACTTCTCGTCACCGGTGCGGTGCCACATCGTCTGGAGGATCGCCACCAGCACGGACAGGCCGATGGTCAACGGCACGAAGAGAAAGTGGTAGACGGTGGTGACACCGAACTGCCAGCGGGCGACGTCCAACGCGTCCACCAGTAACCCCCAGGCTTTGCATACTACGAGACGTAGTAAATACTACCGCCCGTCGTAGAAAATGCGGCAGGGGCGGGGGTCCCGAAGCGACCCGGGACCAATGACCCTGATCACCACTGCCGGACGGCCCGGCCGCCCGCCTCGCACGCAGGCCCCGCACCGCACGACCCGGGCCCCGCGTGCGACCATTGCGCGCTGATGGACACCACCCGCCCGACCTGGCAGCCGCCGCTGATCTGGCGCGCCGCACAACTGCTCGCCCGCGTCGTCATCGCGCTCGTGGCCCGCCTGGAGGTCACCGGCGACGTGCCCGAGGCGCTGCGCCGTGGCCCGCTGATCCTGGCCGCCAACCACATCAGCCCGTTCGACCCCGTCGTGCTCGCCGCCGCCTGCCGCGCCCGGGGCGTCGCCCCCCGGATCATGGCCACCGGCGGGCTGTTCCGCACCCCCGTGCTCGGCGCCGCGATGCGCCGAGCCGGGCACCTGCGAGTCGACCGGGGCACCGCCGCCGTCGGCCGCGCCCTCGACGACGCCGCGGCGGCCGTCTCCGCCGGCTCGGTGATCCTCGTCTACCCGGAGGGTCGCATCGGCCTGGACCCCGGAATGTGGCCCGAACGCGGCAAGACCGGCACCGCTCGCCTCGCCCTCGCCTGCGGCGCCCCGGTGATCCCCGTCGCCCAGTGGGGCTCGCACGAGGTGGTGCCCTACCGCGCCCCGAAGGGCCTGCTGCGCGGCGTCGCCCGCGCGGTGTGGCACCGCCCGGTGGTGCGCGTGCACTTCGGCGACCCCGTCGACCTGGCCGCCCTCCCCCACGGCGTGCCCGGCGCCGCCCGCCAGGCCACCGACCGGATCATCGACGCCGTCACCGACGCCCTCGGGCCGCTGCGCCCCGACGAACCCGACCGGCCCCGGCACGTCGACCCCGGACGCCCGACCGACACCAGCCGCGCGCACCGCCGGACGCCCGGCTGACCTGCCGGGGGTGGTGCCGCCACGCGGGCCGGCTCCGACGGCTCGCCCCGGTGCCGGTCGAGCACCTCCACCAGTCGCCGTCCCGGTGCCACCGGGCGGTCGCCGGCTGGCCATCGGGGCCGGGCATACTCCCCGCGTGACCCACGCCTACCTCGACGGCCCCGCACCGTTGGCGTTCGCCCACCGGGGCGGCGCCGCGGAGGGCGACGAGAACACCGCGGCGGCGTTCGCCCGCGCGATCGGGCTCGGCTACCGGTACGTCGAGACCGACGTGCACGGTACCGCCGACGGCGTCGCGGTGGTCTTCCACGACGCCACGCTGGCCCGGGTCACCGGCGAGCCGGGACGCATCGCCGACCTGCGCTGGGTCGACCTGGCCTCGGTACGCGTCGGCGGCGCCGCCGTGCTCCCCCGGCTCGACGAGGTCCTCGACGCCTGGCCGCAGGTGCGCTTCAACATCGACGTCAAGGCCGACGGCGGCGTAGACCCGGCCGTGGCCGCCGTGGCGCGCGCCGGGGCCGGCGACCGGGTGCTGCTCGCCTCGTTCAGTGACGCCCGCCTGGCCCGGCTGCGCGCCCTCACCCAGGGACGGGTCGCCACCAGTCTCGGCATGCGCGGGGTGGCCCAGCTGCGGATGGCCTCCCTGACCGGGCGAGCGCTGCGGCTGCCCCCGTCGGTCGTCGCCGCGCAGGTGCCGGTGCGGTACGGGCGGGTGCCCGTGGTGGACCGCCGGTTCCTGCGTTACGCCCACCGACTCGGTCTGCACGTGCATGTCTGGACGATCGACGAACCTGCCGAGATGCACGAGTTACTTGATCTTGGGGTGGATGGCATCATGACCGATCACGTCGGCGTGCTGCGCGACGTCTACCGCAGCCGCGGCCACTGGGCCGCCTGACCTGTTCGAAGGACCCCGATGGCCGAGACCACCACCCCCACGGTGGACGACACCCCCGCCCCGGCGAGCACCCGCCGCGAACGCAGCGGCTGGTACTTCTACGACTGGGCGATGTCCGCCTTCTCCACCACGGTCATCACCGTGTTCCTCGGCCCGTTCCTGACCACCGTCACCGAACTCGCCGCCGGCTGCGAACTCGGCGCCGACAGCTGCTCCGGGTACGTCTACCCGCTGGGCGTCAAGGTCGCCGCCGGCTCGTACTTCCCGTACCTGGTGTCGCTGTCGGTGTTCCTCACCGTGTTCGCGCTGCCGGTCGTCGGCGCCATCGCCGACCGCTCGGCGCACAAGAAGCGGCTGCTCGCCGCCGCCGCGTTCACCGGCGCTGGCGCCACCATCGGGATGCTCTTCGTCACCGGCGACCGGTACCTGCTCGGCGGGGTGCTGTTCATGGTCGCCAACATCGCCTTCGGCGCCGGTGTGGTGGTCTACAACTCGTTCCTGCCGCAGCTCGGTGGCCCCGACGACCGCGACGGCATCTCCAGCCGCGGCTGGGCGCTGGGCTACCTGGGCGGCGGCCTGCTGCTGGCACTCAACCTCGTCGCCGTCAGCATGCTCGGCGAGGAGGGCAACCATCAGCGCACCCTCGACCTGGCCCGCTGGTCGATCGTGTCCGCCGGCGTGTGGTGGGCGGTGTTCACCCTGGTCCCGCTGCGCTGGCTGCGGGAGCACCCCACCGCCGCCGCGCTGGCCGGCGGCAACCCGGTCACCGACGGGTTCCGGCAGCTCGGCCGCACCCTGCGCGAGATCAAGGCGTACCCGCTGACGCTGTTCTTCCTGCTCGCCTTCCTGGTCTACAACGACGGCATCCAGACCGTCATCGCCCTGGCCAGCCAGTACGGCACCGAGGAGCTGAGGCTCGGGCAGACCACGCTGATCGTCACCATCCTGCTGGTGCAGTTCCTCGCCTTCGGCGGCGCGCTGCTGCTCGGCGCCCTCGCCAAGCGCATCGGCGCCTGGAAGACCGTGCTGATCAGCCTGGTGCTGTGGACCGGGGTGATCCTCGGCGCGTTCCGGCTGCCCGCCGAGGCCCCGCTGCCGTTCATGATCCTCGGCGCGGCCATCGGCCTGGTCCTCGGCGGCAGCCAGGCCCTGAGCCGGTCGCTGTTCAGCCAGCTCATCCCCGCCGGCAAGGAGGGCGAGTACTATGGCTTCTACGAGATCAGCGACAAGGGCACCAGCTGGCTCGGCCCGCTGGCCTTCGGCATCGTGTTCCAGCTCACCAACTCCTACCGGGTGGGCCTGGTCTCCCTGCTGATCTTCTTCGTCGTCGGGTTCCTGCTGCTGCTGGCCGTGCCGATCCGCCGGGCCATCGTCGCCGCCGGCAACACCCCGCCCCGGGTGCTCTGAGGCGGGCGGGCCCGACCGCGCCGGCCTGATCGGGCGGCGTCGATCGGCTAGGCTGCCCGACCGTGACCGACCACGCCGCCGCCCCGACCTGCCTGGCGCGCCCGCCGCTGGGCCCCGACGAATCCCCCGCCGGGTGCGCCGCGGCGCGGGGCGTGGACGGGCGTCCGCTGCACGCGGCGGCCTTGAAGTTCTTCTGGGGGCCGATGGACTGCGGCAAGTCCACGATGGCGTTGCAGATGAACCACAACCACTCCCGGCAGGGCCGCCGCGGGCTGGTCACCACCCGCATCGACCGCTCGCTCGGCCCGCAGGTCACCACCCGCATCGGCCTCGCGCACGAGGCCATCGAGGTCACCGACGAGGTGGACCTGCGTGCCCTCGTGCGCGACACCTGGGCCGAGGGGGTCCGCGTCGACTACCTGATCTGCGACGAGGCGTCGTTCTACAACCTGGAGCACATCGAGCAGATGGCCGAGCTGGTCGACAGCTACGACGTCGACGTGTACGCGTTCGGGTTGGCCACCGACTTTCGGTCCTGCCTGTTCCCGGCGGCGCAGCGGCTGTTCGAACTGGCCGACGAGGTGGCCCGCATCCAGGTCGAGGTGCTCTGCTGGTGCGGCCGGGAAGGGCTGCTGAACGCCCGGGTGGTCGGCGGTCGGGTGGTCCGCGAGGGCCTTCAGGTCGTGATCGGAGACACCGTGGACAGCGCCGAGGTGCGCTACCAGGTGCTCTGCCGCCGGCACTACCGCGCGGGCGAGCTCGGCCCCCGGCGCTGACGGTCAGTACGGGTCACCGCACACCCGCCAGCCCCCGTCCTCCCGCACCACCGACAGCTTCCGCTCCTCGGTGAGGCCGCTGTCGCGGGTCAGCCGCACCGTGACCGTGCCACGCGGGCGGCCACCCCGGGTCGCCACCGACACGTCGACGATCTCGTAGCCGTCGACCACCGGCGGGGTACGCAGCCAGCTGGTGAACCCGATCGGGCTCCACCGGCTGCGCGCGTCGGCGCAGAGCCGGTCGTACGCGCCGTCGGTGTCGCCCGCCGCCACCGACCGCAGGAACCCGTCGGCGGTCTCCCGCACCGGGCCGCTGGCCTGCGTGACGACCTGCACGTTCCAGGCGCCCAGCCCGGCCACCCCGATGCAGCACAGCAGCACGCTCACGCCCGCGAACACCAGGCCGGTACGCACCGGGCGGCGCCGACGGGCCGGCCGGCTCCACGGCTGCTCAGCGCCCACCCGTCGACCGTAGAGAACCGGCGGGCCCGCCCGCAGGAAAGTCGGCTCTGTCGCCGGATCGTCCCCGCGCCGCCCGGCCGGATCGGTGTGCCGTCGATGTCCCGCCGGTCACGGTTCGATGAGCCCGGCCCGGATGGCGTAGCGGGTGAGTTCGAGTCGATCCCTGAGGCCGAGCTTCTGCAGCAGGTTGGCCCGGTGCCGCTCGACGGTCTTGACGCTGATGAACAGCAGGCGGGCGATCTCCTTGGACGAGTGGCCCTCGGCGACGAGCTTGAGGATCTCCTCCTCACGTTCGGTGATGGCCCTGGCCGGCAGGCTCTCGCCCCGTGCCGTGCGCTCCAGGTAGGTGCGGATGAGGGCGTTGATGGCGCCGGGATAGAGGAACGGCTCGTCGCGTACGGCCGCGCGACAGGCCTCCACCAGGTCGCGGTCCGCGACGGACTTGAGCACGTAGCCGTTGGCGCCGACCTTGAGGGCTTCGAAGAAGTACTGCTCGTTGTCGTACATCGTCAGGATGAGGATGCGCAGGCCCGGCTGCTGCCGGGACAGCTCGCGGGCCGCCTGCAGGCCGGTCAGCCGCGGCATGGCGATGTCGAGGATGGCCAAGTCGGGTCGCTCGGTCTGGGCCAGGGCGATGGCCTCGGCGCCGTCGCCGGCCTCGGCGACGACCGTCAGGTCCGGTTCGCTGTCGAGGATGAGGCGAACGCCGCGACGCACCAGGGCGTGGTCGTCGGCGAGCAGGATGCGGGTCGTCACGGCCGGGCCTTCCGCTCGCCGACCGGCACCCGCAGTCGCACCTCGGTGCCGCCGGCCGGGCCGGGTGCCACGGTCAACTGGGCGCCGATGAGCAGGGCCCGTTCGCGCATGCCGCGTACGCCGGCACCCTCGGTGGCGTCGCCGATGCCCCGGCCGTCGTCGCGGATCCGCAGCTGCACGTGACCCGGCTGGCGGACCAGGGACAACTCGACGGTGGTGGCCCGGGCGTGGCGGACGGTGTTGGTGAGGGCCTCCTGCGCCACCCGGTAGATCACCAGTTCGGCCTCGCCGTCGAGGGCGGGCAGGTCTGCGTCGAGGTGCTGGCGCACGGACACCTCCGTGTGCCCGGTGACCTCCGTGACGAGGGCCTTGAGGGCGCTGGTGAGGCCGAGTTCCTCCAGCACGCCGGGGCGCAGCCGGCGCGCGATGCGGCGGATCTCGTCGAGGCTGTCGCGGGTGGTCTCCTGCACCTGGACGAGTTGGGCGCGGACCGGTTCGGGAGCGTGCCGGGCGACCTGCTTGAGTTCCAGCAGGACCGCGGTGAGCGTCTGGCCCACCTCGTCGTGCAGTTCCTGGGCGACGCGGCGGCGCTCGGCCTCCTGGGCGGACAGGGCGCTGGCGGCGCTGGAGGCCCGCTCCGCCTCCAGCCGGTCGACCATGGCGTTGAAGGTGCGGATCAGGTCCGCGATGCCGGCCTGACCGGCCGGGACCGGGCGGGGTTCGGGCTGGAGCAGGTCGACGGTGGTCATGGCCCGGGTCAGCCGGTGCAGCGGCGCCAGCCCGACCCGCAGCAGCGCGGCGTTTGCGACCAGCATCGCGACGAGGCCCAAGGTCAGCACGACGGCCTCGGTGAGCAGGACCGGGGTGGACACCGTGACCGGACCGAGCAGCAGCAACGTGGCGGCGACGAGCACGGCGGCGTTGAGCAGGAAGATCCGCCAGAACAGCGACACGACGGCGCCTCCTCTCCCCACCTGGTGCGACGCCGTGCGAGGCCGGCGGTTGCCGACGTGTCGGGACGCGACGGACCGGCACGCCCCGCGGCGGTGATCACCCTCGTCATGGTCAGCCTGTCGGCCGGGGCGTGTCCTGTAAATGCGTGCTCGCACCCATTATCCGTCGCGGGCCCGCCGGGCCGCCGCGCAGTCCCGCACCGGCCGGGGCGGCAAATGGGTGTCAGCCCCGATGTCGGCCCGCGCCGCAGCGATGACCATGAACGCGAGACCGGGGCCGGGAGTCGCCCCGGGCTCCGATCCCCCCTGCCCGGCTCCGCCCCGACGCCGTCCGTGCGGACGGGGCCCGCCGTGCCGAACCCCGGAGGACCCTGTGAACCGTCATGTCTTGGTGGCCGAGCCCACACCACCGGAAGCCGTCGCCACGGTCACGCGCGGGCACCGCCGTACCGGCACGGAGAGCGGCCCGCCGGGCGGTTGCCCGTGAGCGCGTGGCCCGCCCTCGCCGCGATCGTCATCTTCACGGTCGCGTTCGCCCTCATCGCCACCGAGAAGATCAACCGGGTCGCGGTGGTGCTGGGCGCCGCCGGTCTGATGGCCGCGCTCGGGCTCGTGCCCGGATCGGACGTGTTCTACTCGCACCACGCCGGCATCGACTGGGACGTCATCTTCCTGCTCCTCGGCATGATGATCATCGTTGGGGTGATCAAGCAGACCGGCGTCTTCGAGTTCATGGCGATCTGGGCCGCACAACGCTCGCAGGGGCGGCCGTACCGGCTGATGGTGCTGCTCGTCGTGATCACCGGCGTCGCCTCGCCGGTCCTGGACAACGTCACCACGGTCATGCTGGTCGCCCCGATCACCATCTCCGTGTGCCGCCGGCTGGGCATCCCGGCCGCGCCGTACCTGATCGCCGAGGTGCTCGCCGCCAACATCGGCGGCGCGGCCACCCTGATCGGCGACCCGCCCAACATCATCATCGGCAGCCGGGCCGGACTGAACTTCAACGACTTCCTCTGGCACATGGCCCCGATCACGGTGCTCATGTTCCTGGTGTTCCTGCTGCTGGCGCGGGTCATGTTCCGCCGGTCGTTCACGTACCGCCCGGAGCGGTTCGAGGCCGTACGCGACATGGACGCCCGCGCCGCCATCACCGACCCGGGGATGCTGACCCGCTGCCTGGTCGTACTCGGCGTGGTGATCGTCGCGTTCATGTTGCACACGGTGATCCACATCGACGTCGCCGTCATCGCGCTGCTCGGCGCCGGGATGATGATCCTGGTGTCCAGGGCGGACAGGTCCGCCTACCTCGGCGAGGTCGAGTGGCCGACGCTGGTGTTCTTCACCGGCCTGTTCGTGATGGTCGCCGGCCTGACCGAGACCGGGGTGATCCGCCAGATCGGCGAATGGGCCAGCGACGCCGTCGGCGACAACTACTTCGCGGCGGCGACGGGTCTGGTCTTCGGCTCGGCGGTGCTCGGCGCGTTCTTCGACAACATCCCCTACGCGGCGACCATGGCGCCGATCGTGGAGGGCCTCGTCGCCGGGGCCCCGGATCCGGGCACCGGACAGGCGTTGTGGTGGTCCTTCGCCCTCGGCGCCGACCTGAGCGGAAACGGCACGGCCGTGGCGGCCAGCGCCAACATCGTCGTGCTGGGCATCGCCGCCCGCGCCGGCGAACCGATCAGCTTCTGGCAGTTCACCCGGTACGGCATCGTCACCACGGTCGTGACCACCGTGATCGCCTGGGCGTACGTGTGGCTGCGCTACTTCGCGGCGTAGCCGCCCCCACCGCAAGCGCGGGGATCGACGTGGACCCCGGCGACCTGTGCGCGCTCACCCGCGCCGGGCGGCCGGTCACCTGGTCCGGCGAAGCCGGCCATTCCGCTGCACCACACGACAGGAGGCAATGATGCAGATAGAACGCGTGCCGCTGCCCGGCATCGGCGTCGGCTACACCATGCACACCAGCGAAGGGCAGGTGCTCGGGGTCGTCTGCCACCGCAACGGCCGACGGGACGTCGTCGTCTACGCGCCCGGTGATCCGGACACCGTCGAGCGGTCCGTGACCCTGAGCCCGGCGGAGGCGCAGGAGATGGCCGAGCTGCTGCACCCCATCGCCACCATCGACCACGTCACGCACCTGGAACGGCACCGGGAGGCGATCAGCGTCGCCGAGCTGCCGGTCCCGGCGGCGTCGCCCTACGACGGCCGTACCCTGGCCGAGGCCGTGGCGCGCACCCAGGGGGTGAGCGTCATCGCCGTCATCCGGGACGGACACACGCTCACCGCACCAGGGTCCGGGCACGTCCTCGCCCACGGCGACGTCCTGATCGCCGCCGGAGGTCAGCAGGGCATCGGCGAGCTGAGCCGCGCGCTCGTCCACACGGACCCGTAGACCGCAGGCCGCCGTCGGAGACATCCGGGCCGTGCCCCTCAGCCGCGGCGGCGGGCCCGGGCGGCCCAGATGGCGTACGCGGGGTCGCGGTCGAGGTTGTGCCGGTCCCGGTCGTAGCGGCGGGTCGTACGCGGATCGGCGTGGCCCATCGCGTCCTGCACATCCTCCAGGGGCACACCCTCGGCGCGGGCGGTGGTGGCGAACGCGTGCCGCAGCGAGTGCGGCGACAGCCGAGCCCAGGCCGGGATGCCCGCCGTCCGGGCCAACCGGCGCACCAGCCGGAACATCGCGTGCCGGTCCAGCCGGGCCCCGCTGGCGGTGACCAGCAGCGGGCCGGCCAGCTCGTGCACCGTCACGCCCTGCGCGGCGGCCCGCTGGGCCAGGTAGGCGTCGACCGCGTACGCGGTGCCGGGGGTCAGGGCGCGGCGGCGGGGCCTGCCGCCCTTGCCGACGAACCGCACGCTGCGGTGACCCCGCTCGGCACCGAGGTCGGCCAGGTCGAGCGAGACCAGCTCACCCACGCGCAGCCCGAGGTCGGCCAGCAGCGCGATCGCGGCCCGGTTGCGGACGGCGGTCGGCCCGGTGTCGGCCTCGGCGGCGGCGAGCAGCGCGTCGACCTCCTCGGGGGTGAGGCCCACGGTGGCGGAGTGGTCCCGGTCGATCCTGGGGCGGTCGGCGCCGGCGACCGGGTTGGCCTCGACCGCGCGTAGCTTGACCAGGAAGTCGTACCAACTGGACAGGGCGGAGAGCCGGCGGGCGACGGTGGCGGGGGTGAGCGGCTTGCCGGTGCGCGCGCCGAGGGTGGCCTCCAGCGCCCGGCCGTACTCGTTGACGTGCAGGAAGTTCGCCTGCAGCGGGTCCAGCTCGCGGGCGGCGCACCAGGCGAGCCACCCGGCGACGTCGCGCCGGTACGCGTCGCGGGTGTGCTCGGACAGTCGCCGGTTGCGCAGCCACGCCTCGGTGAAGTCGACCGGCCTCCCGGGCAGGGCCAGCGGGGCGGCCCGGCTCGGGCGAGCCGGAACGTTCGGGGAGAGCATGTGAAAAAGGCTCTCAGCTCCGGGTCGCGAACCGGAGGAGGCGCGCCCTACACGATCATGTCCGCCGCCGGTTCGCTCGGGGGTGGGCGGCCGCACCGGCCGTCCCACCCCCGGGGTCGGGATCAGGCGTCGATTTCCTTGCGACCGTTGCCGGTGGCCGTGACGGTGACCCGGCGGGGCTTGGCCCGCTCCGCGACGGGGATCCGCAGGGTCAGCACCCCGCTGTCGTAGCCCGCCTCGAGCTTCTCGGTGTCGAGGGTGTCGCCGAGGAAGAGTCGCCTGGTGAAGGTGCCCATCGGGCGTTCGGCGGCGACGAGCTCGACGTTGTCACCGGCCGGCCGCCGCCGCTCGGCGCGTACGGTCAGCACGTTGCGCTCGACCGTGCAGTCGATGCTGTCCGGGTCGACGCCCGGCAGGTCGAACGCCGCGTAGAACCAGTCGCCGTCGCGGTAGGCGTCCAGCGGCATGACCGCGGGGCGCGCGGCGGTGCCGAAGAACTGCTCGGTGATCCGGTCGATCTCACGGAACGGGTCGGTACGCATCAGCATGGTCCTGCCTCCTCGGTTCTCCTGGCCGAAGGTCCTTGAGTTGAGCCGGAGCGACTCAACTCTCCCCTCTTTATTTAGCGCAGCCCGATCGCGTCGTCAACTCAGGACCTTCTCGAACCAGTGCTCGGCGTAGGTGTCGTCGTTGTACGCCGGGATCTCCTGATAGCCGTGCCGCGCGTACAGGGCGCGGGCCTCGACCAGGTCGCTGCGGGTGTCCAGCCGGATCCGGGTGGCCCCGGCGGCACGGGCCCGCTCCTGCACGGCGGCGAGCAGGGCCGCCCCGCCACCGTGGCCGCGATGCGCGGGGTGCACGTACACCCGGGTCAGTTCCGCCCAGCCCGGCCGGTACCGCAGCCCGGCGCAGGCTGCCGGACCGCCGCCGCGGTGTGCGACCAGCAGGATCCCGGTGGGAGCCACGAGGTCGTCGCTCGGCTCCTCGGCCATCGCCGAAGCGACCTCGCCCGGCAGGACCGGGCGGCCGTGGTAGCGGCGGACCATCTCCTCGTAGTACGCCTCGAGCAGGGCCACCGCCTCGGGCTGATCGGGTCGGGTCGGGGCCATCGTCCAGTCTGTCGCGCTCACCCGCCGATCTTCGCGCTCGGGTCAACGGGATATCCGCGCTGGCGGGCGGGACGGCTGACGCAGGCGATGTGCCGGCGGGCCGGCAGCAGCGGGATCAGTCGCCGACGCGCCAGTAGACGCCCTGCTCCCGGGCCAGCAACTGCTCGTCGACCAGATACCGGCGCAGTGTCACGTGGTCGGAGCCGCCACGCTCGCACCAGTGCCGCAACACGTCGTCCACCGCCCGCTCGGGATAGCGCACCCCGGGCTCGAAGGACTTCGCCACGTGCGCCAGCACCACCCGCCGCCGGCCGCGCTGCGCCGGCAGGCCGGTCAGCCTGTCGTCGCACACGAACGTGCGCAGCACCCGGTCGGTGGAGTCGTCGGCCGGGCGGGAGGCCGACGGCCTGCGGGCCGCCTCCCGCAACCGGTCGGCGTCCACCCGCAGGTCACGGTCACCGCCGGTGACCAGGCCCGCGTCGACGAGCCGGCGGATCGCGGTGACCACCTGCCGCGCCGGCAGGCCCGTCCGGTCGGCCACCGCCGGGGCGTCGGCGCCGCCCAGCACGATCGCCGCGAAGACCTGCCGCCGTACGTCGTCGGCGAGTGCCCCCGCCAGTGCCTGTGCCGTCATGCCGGCCACCCTGCCAGCCGGCGTACGCGGGCCGCACGTCATTTCCGGCGGGCGAGGCGGGAGGCGGACCGCCGCGGGCGGGGCCGGTCAGTCGCCCGGTCGCTCGGCGCGCAGCACCACCCGGCGCAGCAGGTCGGCCAACTGCCGTCGCTCGTGCGCGCCGAGCGCGGCCAGCAGGCGGTGTTCCTCGGCACCCCGCACGTCCATGGCGCCGTGCCAGGCCGCCTGCCCCGCCTCGGTCAGCTCCACGTCGACCCGTCGCCGGTCGGTGGTGGACGGGATCCGGCGCACGAAGCCGCGCCGGACCAGCGCGTCGACCCGGGCGGTGACGGAGGCGGGGGCCATCGCCAGGTCGCGGGCCAGGTCCGACGGGGCCGCCCGCCCGCCCCGCCCGGCCAGGGCGTGCAGGGTGTCGTACTCGTGGCGGTGCAGGTCGAGGCCGGCCAGGGTCCGTTCCTTGACCTCGCGCAGGTGGCGGGTGACGAACTGGATCCGGGTCACCGCCCCTTCGATGTCGGGGTCGAGCGTCGGCAGGATCGGCTGCCAGCGCTCGACGTGCCGGTCGACATGGTCGCGATCGCTCATGCGGCCCAGCCTATGCCGACGTCAAAATATTTGATGTCGAAAAGTTCGGCGTCGAATTACATTGTCCGGGTGAAGACCCACCCCCTGCGCCTACGCCCGTTCCGGCTGCTCTTCCTGGGCCGTACCGTCTCCGCCCTCGGCGACGCCGTCGTGCCCGCCGCCCTTGCCCTGGCCGTGCTCCGGGCCACCGGCTCCACCGGCTCCCTCGCTCTCGTGCTGGCCTGCGCGTTGACGCCCCGCCTGCTCCTGCTGCCCCTCGGCGGCGTGCTCGCCGACCGCCTCGACGCCCGCCGCGTCGCGATCCTCGCCGACCTCGCACACGGTTGGCGGGAGGTCCGCAGCCGCGACTGGTTCTGGAGCAGCCTGCTCGGCCACGGCGTGTGGAACGGCGCCGCAGCCGTCCTGACGACCCTCGGCCCGGCGGTCGCCGTGCGTCGCCTCGGCGGCGAGGGCGTGTGGGTGCTGATGCTCCAGGCCGGCGCGGTCGGCATGCTCGCCGGCTCGCTGCTCGCCGCCCGGATCCGCCCCCGCAGACCGGTGCTGGTGGCCAACCTCGGGCTGGCCAGCTACGCCGCACCGCTGGCCCTGCTCGCCGTCGCCGCGCCCGCCCCGCTCGTCATCGCCGCCTACGGGGTCGCGCTGACCGCCCTCGGCTACCTCAACCCGGTGTGGCAGACCGTCGTGCAGGGCCAGTTCCCACCCCACGTCCTCGCCCGCGTCACCTCGTACGACTGGCTGGTCTCCCTCGGCGCGATGCCGCTGGGTTACGCCCTCGCACCCGTCGCCGCCCGGGCCTGGGGCGACTCGGTGCCGCTGCTCACGGCCGGCGCGCTGGTCCTCGTCGCCTGCGCCGGCACCGCCGCCGTGCCCGGCGTACGGCGGCTCACCTCGCCGTCGTCATCGCCCGGCGACGAGGTGACCCGGCGCACGGTGAACGCGTGACCAACGCCCCGGCACGCCCGTCAGCGACGGATCAGGCCGCGAGCCCTGGCGACGGCGACGGCGGCGGTGCGGGAGTCGACGCCCAGCTTGCCGTAGACGTGCACCAGATGCGTCTTGACGGTGGCCTGGCTGAGATGCAGCCGCAGACTGATCTGCTGGTTGGACAGCCCGTCGGCGACGAGTTGGAGGACCTCGGTCTCGCGGCGGCTCAGGGCGACGCCCGGGGTGCGCATCCGGTCGATCAGCCGGTTCGCGACGGTCGGGGCGAGAGCGGAGCGGCCGGCGGCGGCGGCGCGCACGGCCGCGGCCAGTTCTTCGGGCGGGGCGTCCTTGAGCAGGTACCCGGTCGCCCCGGCCTCGACGGCGGCGAGGATGTCGGCGTCGGAGTCGTAGGTGGTCAACACCAGCACGACGGGGCCGTCCGGGCGTGCGGTGATGGCGGCCGTGGCGGCGGCGCCGTGCATGCCCGGGCCGAACTGGAGATCCATGAGCACCACGTCGACTCGCTCCCGTTCGGCGAGCGCGACGGCCCGCTCGGCGGTGGCGGCCTCGGCGACCACCTCGAAGTCGGGCTCGGTGGCGAGGACGGCGCGCAGCCCGGCGCGGACGACCGGATGGTCGTCGGCGAGCAGCAGCCGGATCGGAGCGCTCACGTGCCCACCGCCGACCCGCCGGTGCCCGGGAACGCGAAACTGACGGCCAACGCGGTGCCCCGGCCGGGCCCCGACTCCACGGCCAGGCTGCCGCCGAGCTCCTCGGCCCGGGCCCGCATCGCGGCCAGCCCGAACCCTCCGTCGCCGCCCCGCCGGCCGGCGTCGTCGACGTCGAAGCCCGTACCGTCGTCCACCACGTCGAGAACGACGCCGAAGTCCCGGTATCGCAGGGTCACGTCGGCGCGGCTCGCCCCGGCGTGGCGGACGGTGTTGGCCAACGCGGACTGGGCGATCCGCAGCAGGGCTACCTCGTGACCGGTCGGCAACCGCACCGCCGTCCCGTCGAGATGCAGGCGCACGGCCAGCCCGGACCGGTCGGCGGTAGCGGCACACAGCCGCCGCAGGGCCGCCGGCAGCGAGCCGCCGTCGAGGCCGGGCGGGGCCAGCGCGCGGACGAAGCGCCGGGCCTCGGCGAGGTTGTCCTGCGCCGTGCGGCGGGCCTGCTCGACGTGGCCGGCTGCCACGTCGAGCTGCTCGGGAAGGGCCCGCTGGGCGGCACGCAGCAACAGCTGGATGCTCGACAACCCCTGGGCGAGGGTGTCGTGGATCTCGCGGGCGAGGCGTTCACGTTCGGCGAGGACACCGGCGGCGTGCTCGGCGGCGGCCAGGTCGGCGCGGGTGGCGGTCAGCTGCTCGATCAACCGCTGCCGGCGCTCGCTCTCCCGGTACAACGCCTGGTAGCCGAGCACGGTGCCGACCGAGACGGCGGCGCCGATGACCGGACCGATCACCACGCCCGGCGTGACAGTCCCCTGATGACCGGCGACGCCGACGACCGCCACCACGGTCGTCGCCGCCACCGCGAGCGTCCCCCAGCGGGCGGGCAGCAGGAACAGGTGCAGCAGGAACAGCGGAAACGCGAACCACACCCCGTCCGGGGTCAGGACCAGCAGCACCAGCCACCCGGCCGTCAGCACCACAAGCCACACCGCGGCTGCCCGGCGGGACCGGTGGACCAGCGGCAGGGCCGCCCCGGTGGCGTAGACGCCGGCCAGCGCCACCGACGCGGCGAGCACGGCGGCGCGCTGCGGCCCCTGCCCGGTGAGGGCCCGTACGGCGGCGACCGCGAGCAGGACCCCGACCAGCAGGTGCAGGCAGACGCGCAGCACCCGCAGCGGCCGAGCGAGCGATTCCGGGTTCACGATGTCTCCAGGCTAGGACGCCGACGGTCGCCGCCATCAACCAAAGGGTTGATCCTGACGTACGCAGTTCGACTCCCCGAACCCGATCCGCGGCGCGATGGCGACGGCCTCGATCCGCGCGACGGTTGTGGCGGGCCGTCACCGCGGCCCTCCCCCGTCACCGGAAGGCTGATGCGATCGTGTTCGTCGCATGGAGAGATCTGCGGTTCGCCAAGGGCCGCTTCGCCCTGATGGGAACGGTCGTCACGCTGATGACGCTCCTGGTGGTCCTGCTGTCCGGGCTGACCGCCGGCCTGGGTCGGGGCAGCACCTCGGCGATCGCCGACCTGCCCGCCGACCACCTGGCGTTCTCCGCCCCGGCCGACGGGCAGAAGCTGTCGTTCACCGAGTCGACCGTCACCCCGGAGCAGTGGCTCCGCTGGCAGTCCGTGCCGGGGGTGACCGGCGCCGCGCCGCTCGGCATCGCCACCACCAGGGTCAGCGCCGGCAACCGCAGCGCCGCACTGTCCGCGTTCGGCGTCCCGCCCGGGTCGGGCCTGGCGCCCGACACCCTCGCCGCCGGGCAGGCCGTGCTGTCCCGGGGGGCAGCCGACGCGCTGGACGCCCGGCCCGGACAGACCGTGTCCGTCGGCGGACGCCAGCTGACCGTCGCCGGGGTGGCCGGCGACGCCTCGCACAGCCACACGCCGGTCATCTGGACCGACCTGGGCGACTGGCAGGGACTGGCCCCCGGCGCCGGGGACGCCGCGACGGTCGTCGCGCTGACGACCACGCGCGACGCCGACCTGGCTGCCGCCGACCGGCAGTTGCAGACCCGCACGGTCACCCGCTCGGCGGCACTGTCCGCGATCGGCTCGTACACCGCCGAGAACGGGTCACTGCAACTCATGCGCGGCATGCTGTTCGCGATCTCCGCACTGGTCATCGGCGCGTTCTTCACCGTGTGGACCATCCAGCGCGCGGCTGACATCGCCGTGCTGAAGGCGCTCGGCGCCACCACCGGGCACCTGCTGCGCGACGCCCTCGGCCAGGCCCTGGTGCTACTGCTCGCCGGCACGACCGTCGGCACCGCGCTCGCCGTCACGATCGGTGCGGCGGCGTCCGGGGTGGTGCCGTTCGCGCTCACCGCCGGATCCGTGCTGTTCCCGGCCGCCGTGATGATCGCGCTCGGCGCGACCGGCGCCGCCCTGTCCATCCGCCGCATCACGTCCGTCGACCCGCTGATCGCCCTGGGGAGCGCCCGATGAGTCTCGACCTCGCCGACGTCACGCTGACCTATCCCGACGGCGACAGCCGCCTGACCGCGCTCGACCGGGTCAGCCTGAGCGTGCCGGCCGGCACCACCACCGCCGTCATCGGCCCCTCCGGCTCCGGTAAGTCGAGCCTGCTGGCGGTGGCCGCCACCCTGATCACCCCCGATTCGGGAACGGTGGTCGTCGCCGGCACCGACACCACGGGGCTCGCCCGGGGGGAGATGACCGCGCTGCGGCGCGAGAAGATCGGGATCGTCTTCCAACAGCCGAACCTCATCGCCTCGCTGACCGCCGCCGAACAGTTGCAGGTGATCGCCCACCTCGCCGGCGGTTCCCGCCGCGCCGGGCGCGACCGCGCCGCCGAGTTGCTGGCCGCGGTGGGGCTGACCGGGCAGGCCGACCGTCGTCCGCACCAGCTCTCCGGCGGCCAACGCCAACGGGTCAACATCGCCCGCGCCCTGATGAACGACCCGGCGGTGCTGCTGGTCGACGAGCCCACCAGCGCGCTGGACCACGACCGCGGTGCGGCGATCATCGAGCTGGTCACCGACCTCACGCGACGGCGCGGCACCGCCACCGTCCTGGTCACCCACGACCGGGGGCACCTGCACCGGGTCGACGCGGTCGCCGAGATGGTCGACGGCCGGCTGCGCCTGCCGGCCCCGGCCTGAGCACACCGCCGCCCGATGCGGCAGAGTGACACCGTTGGCTCGGGGCGAGGGAGGGCGGTGTCCGTGGAGGGTCCGACGGGAGTGGTGTTTCCGAAGACCGACGCGGGACGCAGTACGTCCGCGCTCGGGCGGGCGGTCGTCGCCGACGCCCTGCGTGCCGTCGATCCGGTCGGCGCGCGCTCGGCGGAACACGAGACGAACTGGCGGCACGGGTACCTCGGGCACTTCCGGCGGCTCGTCGAGGCCGGGCTGCTCTCACGCGACGCCGCGGTGACGATCGCCCGGGACGGCCTCGCCTCGCTGCACCGCCGGATGTCCGTGCTGCGCGCCGACGGCACCGAGACCGGTCTCGGTGCCGTGTTCGCCGCACCCACCGAGGCCGAGCCGCTGCGGACGACGACGGTCACCGGCACCGGTGAGGCCGAGCGCGAGCTGTCGCTGCCGTACCGGGGGCAACGGCTGCGCGGCGACGACCTGCGCCGCCGCCTCGACGCGTGGGTCACCGCCGGCGTCGTCGAGCCGTCCTGCGCCGACGCGGTACGTGCCGTCATGGCCAACCCGGACTGGCTCGACCTGCGCGACCAGCGCATCGTGGTGCTCGGCGCGGGCGCGGAGATGGGCCCGCTGCCGTCCGTGCTGCGCTGGGGCGGCGACGTCGTCGCGGTCGACCTGCCACGCCCGGAGATCTGGCGACGCCTGCTGCACACGACGCGCCGCTGCGGCGGCCGGCTGCACCTGCCCGTCCCGGCCGGCACCGACCCCGACGACGACGCGCTGGCCGCCCGCGCCGGCGCCGACCTGCTGCACAACCTGCCGCAGGTGGCCGACTGGCTCCTCGGTGTCGACGGCCGGCTCGTCCTGGGCAACTACGTCTACGCCGACGGCGCGACCAACGTCCGGGTCGCCACAGCGGTCGACGCGCTCACCGTCCGGTTGCAGGAGCGCCGCGACGACGTGGCGCTCGCGTTTCTGGCCACCCCCACCGACGTCTTCGCCGTTCCCGGTGACGCGGTACAGCACGCCGAACGGGGCTACGCGGCACGCGGCATCCTCCGCCGGTCGTTGCGGGTGGCCTCCGGCGGCCGGCTCCTGCACCGCAACTATCCGCCGGGCGCCGACCCGGGCGTCAACGACAGCCTCGTCCCCCAGCAGGGCCCCAACTACGCGCTGGCGAAACGCCTGCAACGGTGGCGGGCGACGGCGGCCCGGGACGCGGGGACGACCGTGTCGTTCACGGTCGCCCCACCCACCCGGACCCGCTCGGTGCTGCGCAACCGGGCACTGGCGGCCGCGTACGCCGGTGCGCACCGCTTCGGCATCGAGGTGTTCGACCCGGCGACCAGCAACACGCTGATGGCCGCGCTCCTGGTGCACGACCTGCGCACCGGCGGCGGCCCGGCGCTGCCGCACCCGTGGCAGGACGAGGCGTACGGTGCGGCGCACGGCGGGCTGTGGCGGGTGCCGTACGCCCCACGCAGCGCCCTGGGCCTCGCCGTTCTGCTCGGTCTCGGCGGCGCCCGGGCCTGACCCGCCTCACACCCTTGTCGACCCGCGGCTGCCGCGCTCAGTTGACGGCAGTGCCGAACCACTCGGGCAGGTGGCCGAGCAGATCCTGCTGATCTTCACCGACCCACGCCACGTGGCCGTCCGGCCGCAGCAGCGCTGCGGGCACGTCCAGTTCGTCGCTGACGTCGACGACGTGGTCGACCCGATCTGCCCAGCCCGCCACCGAAAGCCGGCCGGTCTGGTCGAGCAGCAGCCCGCGACCGCCGTGCATCAGCTCGTAGAGGCGCCCTCGCCTCAGCCGCACGTCGCGCATCCGCCGGCCGAGCAGTTCATGCCCCTCACCGAAGTCGTAGCGGACCCCGATCGCAGTGATCTTCTCGGTCAGGTACCGGTTGACGTCCTCGAAGTTCATCAGTTCCGACAGCAGCCGCCGCACTGACCGGGCACCCGGATCGAGGGAAAGCAGCTGCATCTGCGCACGGGTGTTGTCCAGCACGTCTGCGGCGACCGGGTGCCGTTCGGTGTGGTAGCTGTCCAGCAGCCCTTGCGGCGCCCAGCCGTTGATCTCGGCGGCCAGCTTCCAGCCGAGGTTGAACGCGTCCTGGACACCGAGGTTGAGGCCCTGCCCACCGACCGGCGGGTGGATGTGCGCCGCGTCGCCGGCCAGCAGCACCCGGCCGGTCCGGTAGCGCTCGGCCAGCCGGGTGGCGTCGCCGAAGCGGGAGAGCCAGTGTGGTGAGTGCATGCCGAAGTCGGTGCCGGCGAGCTCCCGTACCTGCTGTTTCAGTTCGTCAAGGGTCGGCGGGACCGTACGGTCCTCGGCCACTCCTGCGGCCGGCGCTACGACGCGGTACACCCCGTCCCCGAGAGGCATGGCGCCGAACCGCAACTGGGTCTTGCGGACTTCGGCCATCACGGCGGCCAGCGTCTCCGGCGGCGCGGTCAGCTGCACCTCGCCCAGCAGTGTCTCGACCCTGGTGGGCTCACCGGGGAAGCCGACGCCGAGCAGCTTGCGCACCGTGCTGCGACCACCGTCGCAGCCGACGAGGTAGCGCGAACGTAGCCGCGTGCCGTCGGCCAGCTCCACGGTCACCCCGTGCTCGTCCTGGTTCAGCCCGACCAGTTCGCAGCCGCGCCGGATCTCGACGCCGAGTTCGGTGGCATGCTCGGCCAGCAGGCGGTCGGTGACGGGCTGCGGGATGCCGAGGACGTACGCGTGTGCGGTGTCCAGCCGGCCGGGCGACGGCTTGGGGATGGCGGCGAAGAAGCCACCGACCGGATGCCGCTGACCGAGCGCGAGGAACCGCTCCAGCAGGCCGCGCTGATCCAACATCTCGATGCTGCGCGCGTGCAGGCCGAGGGCGCGGACAACCCTGGTCGGTTCCGGCTCCTTCTCCAGCACGAGCGCGTGCACGCCCTGTAGCCGCAGCTCGCTGGCCAGCATCAGGCCCGTCGGTCCACCACCGGCGACGATCACATCGATCACGAGAATCCCCCATTCACAAGGTCGCATTGCGGCCAGCTACTCCGCGCAGGTCCGGCGGCGGCGCACCTTCGCGCCGTGTGCCCGCGACCGCACCGCGAGTCCCACCGGCGGTTCGACGTCACGCGAAACCCACACGTCGACAAGGGAACCCGCACTTCGCGAATCCGCGATTCCCGCAGGCACTGGCTTCGACCGGAGATTCTGTGTCACTACCCGGGTCTTGCCGCAAGGCCCCCGGTGCGCTATACGTTAGGAGTGGCAGGGAGTTCTACTCCTTGCCTTTTGTCTTGTCGCCAGCTCCGGAGCCGTGGTCACCACTGACGTACCCGACTACGGGATCGTCGGCGGCAACCCCGCACGGCTCGTCCGCGCCGGTGCAGCGAAGAGGACATCGCTCGGCTGGTTGAGGTGGCCTGGTCGGGCTGGCCGGACGGAACACCTCACCGACCACGTACGGACGATCGTGTCGTGCAGCATCGCCGACCATCGGCGAGGCCGGCGCGCAGGCCTCGCCGTGTCCCTTCCGCCGTAGACCTGAAGTGAGTGATTCCATGTCCCGTCGCCGCACCCACATCGCGATGGTCGGCATCCCCGCCGTCAGCCACGTCCTGCCCAGCCTCGAGGTCATCCGCGAGCTGGTGGCCCGCGGTCACCGAGTGACCTACGCCAACGACCCGGCGGTGGCCGATCTGATCACGGCCACCGGCGCCGAACTGGTCAACTGCGCCTCCGCGCTGCCGGTCGCCGACAACGACTGGCCCGACGACCCCATCGCCGCGATGGACCTCTTCCTCGACGACGCAATCCGAGCACTGCCCCAGCTGCGCGCCGCCTACCAGCACGACCCGGCGGACCTGTACCTGTACGACATCGGCGCCTACGCAGCGCGCGCCCTCGCCGAATCGCAGCGCCGGCCCGTCATGCAACTGTCCCCGACGTTCGTGGCCTGGGACGGCTACGACCGGGACGTCGCGGCCCACCTGCGGCAACTACCGGGTGCCGACGCCTACCGGGCGAAGTTCGCACGGTGGCTCGCCGGCTGCGGTGCGTCCACCACCGACGTGGACGCATTCTCCGGCCGGCCGTCGCGGGCTCTGGCCCTGATCACCCGGGCGATGCAGCCGCACGCCGACCGGGTCGACACCGACACGGTGACCTTCGTCGGGCCCTGCTTCGACGCGACGACGGGCGCGGACGGCTGGACCCGTCCGGCGGATGCAGAGAACGTGCTGCTGATTTCCCTGGGCTCGGCATACACCCGTCAACCGGAGTTCTACCGTCAGTGCCTGGCGGCATACGGCAGTCTGCCCGGCTGGCATGTCGTACTCCAGATCGGCAAGTACACCGACCTGCGGGACCTCGGCGACATTCCGCCCAACGTGGAGGTGCACGCCTGGGTCCCGCAGCGGGCGATCCTGGAGCAGGCGGACGCCTTCGTTACCCACGCCGGTATGGGCGGCTGCGGCGAAGGACTGCTGGCAGGCGTCCCGATGATCGCCGTGCCGCAGGCCGCCGAGCAGTTCATGAACGCCGACCGGCTCGTGGAACTGGGCGTGGCCCGTCGCATCGACACCGCGCAAGCCACCGCCGAGACCCTGCGGGCGGCCCTGATCGACCTGGTCACCGACGCGGAGGTCGCCCGCCGCTCGGCACTGCTGCGCGTCGACGCACGGGCCGAGGGTGGCACCCCGCGCGCCGCCGACCTGATCGAGAGCATGCTGGCCTAACCCCCTCAGGTTCTCGGGCTTCTTGTGCCGGGGGCCGTCCATCCTGCTCGCGGCCCGGTGTCACTGATGCCCGCAAAACTGGCCCTCACCCTGCCCCTCAATCAACTGCAGGCATGGCGGGACCGGCCCGCCACCGAACTCGCCGACGAGGGCCCGCGGTGACCTCCCCACGGCGGGGCCGAGTTGCTCGGCGACCTGTACCACGGGCGGATCCCGGCCGGAGCGGTCTACGCCGGCCGCGCCTCGCCCGGCCTGCCGGCGAGCCGGTACGCCAACCCGCACCGCGTCGGCTCCTGCCGCCGCTGCCGCCGGGAGCACGACCAGGCCGACGCGGTGGCCGCGTACGCCGACGACCTCGACCGGCAACCAGACCTCGTGGCCGTCGCGCGACGGGACCTCGCCCACGTCGACGCCTGCTGGTGCCGCGAGAACGTGCTCCTCTGCCACGGCGAGGTGCTGCTGCGGGTCGCCGCCGGCGCCACACCCCGCACCGCCCTGGCGGCCGTACTCGGCGGAACTCCCGCCGCCACCCCACTGTTCGCGGGGTCGGGGTCGTGCTGGAACACGACCCCGACCACTACCTCCGGAACCCGAAACCGCTGACCAACAACCCCGAGACACCTGAATGGCAGACCCATCATTACCGACCCACCTACATCCACCCGACGTGTACCTGCGCGGCGTCGCGCGGGGCTGGGCCGACCCGCAGACCGACCCCACCCGCATCGACTGGTCCGCCCGGCAGGCCGCCGCCGCCATCCCGTTCCGGGTCGTCAACGGCCGGCCGGTCAACCCGGGCGAGCGCACCCCCGTCCACTACGGCCGCAACCGCCTCGGACACTGGGGCGAGACGTAGTGGGCCGACGCCGCGGTGACCGCCACCGACACCACCGGTGGCCGGTGGATCGTCATGATCGAGCGCCGGACGGCGGGGGCGCTGCCCGGCGGCCACATCGAGCCGGGCGAGACCCCGGCCGACGCGGCGGCCCGGGAGCTGACCGAAGAGCCCGGCCTGGTCGTCACCCTCACCGACCCGTGGGTCGAGATTATCGATCGTCAAAAGTTCCGGAGTCACGGCAACGTTTGCTGGGGTCGAGAGCGTAAGTAGTGGCCGTGAGTTTGAAACTGAGGGTGCGGGTGGCTGATGCATGATCGCGAGGATAAGGAGGTGACAGCCTTTGTGCGGGCGCGTTACGGATCGCTGCTCCGGACCGCCTTCCTGCTGTGCGGAGACCGAGGGAAAGCCGAGGATCTGGTCCAGACGACGTTGGCCAAGACGGTTGTGGCGTGGCCTCGGCTTCAACGCTCGGAAGGCGTCGATCACTACGTTCGGCGCATTCTAGTCAACACCTTCGTGACCTGGAGGCGGCGCAGATCCTGGTGGGAGCAGCCCTTGGGTCGGCTGGTGGAGAGTCAGGCACGCGACGAGTACGTGGGGGTGGAACAGCGAGATTTGCTCCGCCGGGCGTTGGACGGGCTGCCAGCACGACAGCGTGCCGCCGTCGTACTGCGCTTCTACGAGGATCTGTCCGAGCAGGACACGGCGCATGTCCTGGGTTGTTCGGTTGGCACGGTCAAGAGTCTTTCTTCAAGGGGTCTGCAGACTCTGCGTAAGCAGTGGGTTGGGGCCGACGCTGTTGCCGATGAAGAGGTGCGCTATGCGTGACACGACCGAGTTGCGTGACGGTCTGGCGGATCTGGCCGAGTCGGTGGTACCGACCGAGGGCTATGAAGGCAAGATCATGCGGCGGGCAGACCGGCGTCGTGGGCGGCGGCGTATCGCCGCTGGAGCCGCTGCTGCCGTGTGCGTGGCGGTGCTGGTCACGACGTTTCGGGTTATCGGATTCGGGCCCACACCCCAACTCGCTGCACCGCCGCCGGACGGCCCGTTTCTGGGCTGGTCCCCGGTGGGAGACGTGGACGCCGGCCTGGTACGTGAGGCCACCAGCGTCTGGGACCGTACCAACTCGGCAGGCCCGCACACTGATGTTCGGGCCCTTGTCGCGACGCGCCATCCACGCCTGCGCTCGACGGTGGTCGTCCTGCAGGGATACGACAAGCAGGGCGACGCGCGGTTGGCGTTCTTCACCGGTGATCTTGGTGCGGCGGACGCCTTGCGGATACGGGTTGATCGGCCGGCGCCCGACCCGGTGAAGACTCAGGTGATAAGTCTGGTCAGTCCACGGTTGTCCGGAGCCACCGGCGAGGTCAGTAATGGCCCCGCGGGCACCTATGCCATTGCCCTCGCCATGCCGGGCGTGACAGCGGTGCGGGTGTCGAGTACCGCCGTCGAAAATGAAATGATCCAAGAACCGGACGGACCCACCAGTCGCCTTATGGTAAAACGATTCCCGCTCGCTGCGACCGCGCAGACGACGACGATCGCGGGGTTCACCAAGCCGAAGCGACCGTTCGCCAGCCTCACGAAGGTGTTCGAGGTTCCCGGTGAGGACGGCGTGGACGGCGACGCGCGGGCCGTACCCGCTGAGGTACTCCGCAGGAACGGCCAACAAATTATTGTGGCGTTTCCGAAGGATCAGGGAGTCCGGCGAGGGCAACTAGCTGTTGTCGCCGAAGGCTTGGTCGGACGCGTAACAGCAGTAGATAACGTCCGCGGCGAAGCCACTGTCGACCTCGTTACCAGCACCGGGTTCACCGGCCAGGTATACACGAATATCAGTAATGTTCCGGGTTCCGTACGTGGCACCGGCGGAAAGCTGGTCATGGAAGGCGTTCCCGCAGACGGTGAGGTTTACCAGACCAACCGTGTCTTGATGCCGGATCCGTCCCAGCAGAGCAGTCAGGTTGGCGCTGTCACGATCGGGCGAGCGTCTGCGGACAAGGCGGCAGGCGCGACCACGGTGGAGCTTACGCCAACAGCCGACCTTGCCAACGTGACCAGATTGTCGATCATGACGCCATCCGCTCCCTGACGGCGCAGCCGATAGAGCCAACCCACCACGTCACACACCTGGGCCGACAGCCTCACCCATCGTCCGACGAACCTCATCGCCGTCGGGACCGGCGTAGGCGACTTCGAACCCGGTCGGAGGGACCATCCGGGACCCGGAAATGGCCCGCAAGCGCTCCGCCAACCCCTGGCCTCCTGACGACGTCCCTTGCGTTGGCACCATTGCGGGCAGATCCATGTCGCCGAACGGAGCTCAGTCTCCGTACCAGTGGAGCACCAGGCCAGGCTCGTCACGCCACCGCGCCAGCAGCGCCCGTAGCGCCGCCACCAGCTCACGCTCCACGTCGTTGCCCGCCGCCGTCTTGAGGCGGTCGACGTCGGCATCGAGCTGCGGCAGATTCTCATGGCTGAGTACGCCATCTGACCATGGGTCCAGCTGACCCAGAATCAGAAGTCGGTTTCCGCCGGCCGCATTCACCAACGGCAGCAGGTCCTCCACAGACACGTCGAGCAGCAAACCGCGTTCCTCCGCCGTGGCCCACTCTTCGGCGTCAGCCCGGCGGCGCTCTCGCCGCTGCGTCCGGGTAGCACGACGAGGACTCTTCGAACGCGGTAGCGGAGGGCGTAGCACCATCAGCAACCCCACCCTGGTGACGCTACGGCATCACTTTCCCTGAGCCGGAATCAGATCCACCGAGCCCTTTCCGGCCAGCGGACATCGCACTGCTGCCCTTAGTGTACTTCCAAGACAAAGAAGATGAAGCAGATGAAAGCGGTTCGGTCGCCGAGGTCGGGCGGTAGGAGTTCGCGTGGGGTGTCGGGTGAGAAGGGAGGCTCACTGATGACCGCGATGCGGAAGCCGGCCTCGGTGAACGCGTCGGCCATCGCGTGCAAGGGCCGGTGCCAGAAGGTCAGCACGGCGCGCTCGTCGCCGAAGATGTACTCGTCCGAGTACTGCGTAACGGAGAAGTAGTCGGCTTTGGGGTCGCTCGCTTCGAGGACGCGGGGGTGGTTGACCGAAAGAAGGAGGCGGCCGCCGGGCTTCAGCACGCGCCGCAGCTCGGACAGTGGTGCTTTCCAGTCTTGCAGGTAGTGCAGCACGAGCGAGGCGACGACATCATCGAATGCGCCGTCGGCGAACGGTAGCGGCAGGCTGATGTCGGCTACCCGCAGGTCGGCGTCCTCACCCAGCCTCTTTCGTGCCAGTTCGATCATGGCGGGGCTGGAGTCGACCCCGGTCACGATGGCGCCCTTCGTGCGAAGGGCTTCGGACAGGGGCCCGGAGCCGCACCCGGCGTCGAGGATTCGACGGCCGTGGACATCGCCGGCGAGCTTGAGCATTGCCGGTCGCTCGTAGTGGGCGTTGAAGAGGCCTGACTCGTTCTCTCTTGAGTAGCTCTGGGCGAAGCCGTCGTAGTGGTCGGCCCTCATCGCGTCCTCGCTTCTCTGGGTGCTTGCCGGACGGGAGAACCGGTCGATCGTGGCACAATCCCCCTTCCCTGCGCTGCCCCTGCCGCGAGGTGAACCAGCGCACCGCGCCGGCACGGCTCGAACGAGACGAACCAGCAGGATCCCAACGGTCACCCTGACGAACGCCAGCGAGACAGCTACGGCACCACTTTCACTGAGCCGGCATCAAATCCACCGAGCCGAGGCGTCAACCTCACTGCGCCACATCAGGTGCGCAGAGCCAGGACACCAACCCGTGCCAGCGCAGCTACGGCTCACCGCAGCGCCCCGCGCATAACAGTCATTATGATGTCTGGTCGATTTGCACCCTTCATCCCACCTGATTGCTGGTTTGTCATTACCAGTAATCCGTTAATAGACGAAGGAGTGCCCCGCGTAGGCAACGCAGATCGGAGGTTGCTGCTGGGCGGATCCGAAGGAAGCGGAGAGGGCCCCTCGCTTGGGTAGCTGTCCCAGCCCGCCAAATATTCGATCTTGAGTGATGCTGGCCGCCGGGGTGTCCCGGGTGTGAGTAGTTGAGGTACAGGAAATCCCGGTGAGATTGATCTTGCTGTGCTTCCCCTACCGGTCGCCGTTCCGGGCCTGCACGAGCAGCTGGGCCACCAGGTCGTCGGAGCCGCCTTCGGCTTGGCGGGCCAGTTCGTCCAGCACGGTGTCGCCGTTGAGGACCTGCGCGGTGAGCCGTTCCATCAGCGCCGGGTCGGTGCCGCTGCCGGGCCCGGTGATGCAGGCATAGACCGGACGGCGGGGGCTGATGACTTGTGCATCGTCGGACCCGGTGGCGTCTTCGGCCTCGGCGAGCGCCCGGTACAGCGAGGCGACCGAGGGGTGCTTGCCCGCGTTCTTGCCGGTCTTGAAACGACTGTCCGAAGTGCGAAGCCCCGGCCGGCAGCCCGTGCCGCACCCGGAGTGGGAAGTGTGCGACCGTGTTTGCGGCTTGATCGGGCGTCAGATCCACCCGGGCAGTGTGTCAGAACTGTCTCGCACAACATGCCGGTTTTGAGAGGGGTTCTGCGAACGGCGACCTGCGGATTCGCGAGCGGCTCCGGGGTGTTCGCAGAACTCTCGCAACTGGTCATTTATGCGAATCGTCGAGCGTCACGCTTGTCACCAAGCAGTTGCAGACGGCCCGCTGGCCCCCACGATGCGGTTGACAGCAGGGACCATCACCAGGGCTGTCGCCTAGATTGCCACAGCGCCCTGCGCGAACGCCTACGGGCAGTGGATCACCACGCGTGGCGCCGAGACCGTCGCCGACTGCCTGGCGTCGACGACGGATGCCCCTGAAGTCATGGCGACCTGATTCCGCCGGGGCCGCGGGGTGGGTGCGGACGGGCTCGGGGTTCGCGGATTGCGGTCGCTTACCCCGCTCCGGCGCATGCCTCCGCCTCTGCCAGGTACCGCGCCACCGGGCCCAGGGTCACCATTCCGCTGGTGGCGCCGGCATGTTCGGCACAGGCATCGCGCAGGGCAGCCTGGGCGCGTGCGGCGATTCCGGGCTCGCCGAGGCGTACGGCGGCGCGGACGGTCAGACACCACATGGCCTCCTGCATGTGGTCACGCGGTGGGTCGGGCACCGTGGCGAGGGCGGCACGGGCCTCCTCGGTCCGGTCCTGGGCGAGCAGTACGAGGGGTCGTGCCCAGGGTCGGTACGGGCCCCAGTCGAGGTGCGGGTCGGTGGGCGCGGGCCGGTCGTGCAGCAGGCGAAGTCCCAGTAGGGCGAGCGGGAAGAGGCCGCGGTGCAGCCCGGGCATTCCGGACGTTCGGAGGGCGTTCTCGGCAGCGCGGTAGTGCGCCGCGGCCGTGGCGGCGGTCGGTCCGCCGGGTTCGGTGCTGCGGGCGGCTGTGACCCGGGCCCGGAACCACCCGGTAAGGACGGGGACGAGGGGCGCCTCGATGGTGGCGGCGAGCTGTTCGGCGGCCTCGGCGTGGGAGGTTGCGGTGTCGAGGTCACCGAGGGCGGAGGCGGACTGCAGGCGGATGAACCGGCCGAGTACGGCGAAGTTCGGCAGGTCGTGCCGGGTGGCCAGGTCGAGGATCTCGGCGCCGGTCCTGTCCCGTGCGGCCGCGAGCCCGGGACGGGTGAAGGACTGAAGGAACACCCCGTTGAGGGCGAAGGCGAGCAGGGCGGGATCGGCCAGATCCCGTGCCAGCGCCTCGGCCCGCCGCGCCGCCTGCCGCGCGCGCCCCGGCTCGGTCCCGGACAGATCGGCGCTGCGGCTCTCGACGGCGATCGTGGCGAGCAGGCGGGCGGAGAGGTCGGCGGGGCCGTCGGGGCCGAGCGCGGTGAGCGTGCGCTCGGCGGCCGCGACGACGGCGCGGGACTGCTCGGGGTCGTCGGCCCGGCTCCAGAGGGCGGGCACGTCGTAGGCACCGATGATCCGGGCGGTCAGGGAGAGGTCTCCCGTACGTTCCGCGGCCTGGACGGCGACGAGACGGTCGCGCCGCGAGTGGACGAGGGCGCCGCCACCCGCCAGGGCGAGGGTGCGGGCCAGATCCACGGTGGTGCGCGGACCGAACCGGACACCAGGGCCGGCCCACGCGGTACGTGCGCCTTCGAGCGGCACGGACCCGCCGAGGATCTCCATCTCCAGGCGTTGCAGGTCGGCACCGGGGTCCAGTCCGAGTTGGTTGACGAGCATCGCGCGGGCGCGGCGGAGGGTGGCCAGCGCGTCGGCCCGGCGGCCCGCACGGTACTGCGCGCGGGCGAGCAGCCCCCAGGCCGGCTCGCGCCACGGATGTTCGGCGACATGAGCACCCAGCCCGGCAACGAGATCGGCCCCTTCCCCGGAGTCGAGGAGGAGGCGGGCACGCAACTCCACGCCCTCCAACCGCAGTTCCTCCAGCCGGATCCGCTCGCGCTGCGCCCATGCGGAGCCGGGCACGTCGGCGTACGCGGGTCCGCGCCAGGCCGCGAGTGCCGCGCCGAGGTCGGTCACCGCGTCGGGGTGGCGCCGGGCACGGGCCAGGGTGTCCTGGAACCGGTGGACGTCCACGTCCTCGCGCGGCAGGCGAAGCGCGTAGCCGGGACCTTCGGTGACGATGACGCGCGGCGGATTGCGGGGCGGTCGGTCGGGTTCGAGGGCACGGCGCAGCGCGGCGACGAACGTACGCAAAGCGCCAACGGCGCGGGCAGGCGGAACGGTCCACAGGTCATTGACAAGGGTGTCGGTGGTGACCATCCGTCCCTCGGCGGCGACGAGCCGGGCGAGTACCTCACGATGGCGGGGTCCGCCCAGGTCAACCGGGCTGCCGTCGTCGCGGAGGGCACGCACCACACCGAGCACGTCGATTCGCATGCCCCCATCCTCCGTGCCAGGGGCCGACTGCGCCCAACCGTACTGATCGGCTGCTGATCGCCGTCGCCCAAGCTGATCCGGTCAAGTCCCCGACCCGAAAAGGTGGTCCCTCATGACGCTCACCATTCCCGGCTTCGATCACATCCGTCTGCCCGTTGCGGACGGTGTGGAGCTGGCTGCAGCTGTCGGCGGCAGCGGTAGCCCGGTCGTGCTGTTGCACGGTTTCCCCCAGACCCACCTGATGTGGCGACACGTCGCCGAGCGGCTCGCCGACGAGCACATGGTGATCTGTCCTGACCTGCGGGGCTACGGCGCCAGCGACAAGCCGGCGGCCACCGACCCCGATGTGTACGCCAAGCGCACCATGGCCGCCGACGTCGTGACCCTGGCGGCGGCGCTCGGCCACGAGCGCTTTGCCCTCGTCGGCCACGACCGAGGCGCCCTGGTCGCCTTCCGGACGGGGTTGGACCACCCTGAGACCATCACGCACCTGGGCATCCTCGACATCGTGCCGACGCTCGACATGTGGAACGTCCTGCACGGCACCTCGGCGGCGGTCGGCTACCACCTCTTCCTCATGGCGCAGCCGCCGGGCCTGCCGGAGGCGATGATCACAGGCAGCGCGGACGCGTTCTTCGGCTCGTTCCTCGACGCCTGGGCCAACGACCCGACCACCATGCCCGAGGATGTACGTGCCGAATACCTGCGCGCGAGCGCCGCGGCAGTGACGTCGATCGTCGCGGACTACCGGGCCTCGGCGGACATCGACGTCATGCACGACCAAGCGGACCTGGACGCCGGGTCGCAGCTGGCCATGCCCGTGACGGTCGTCCAGCAGGACTGGGGCTCGCAGCTCGGCTTCGACGCTGCCGGGGTGTGGAAGGCGTGGGCGCCGGACCTGGACCACCGGCTGACCCGCGCCGGGCACTTCATGGCCGAAGAGGCACCCGACGAGATCGCAGCCGCGATCCGGGGCCTGCTGGCCCGCTGAGCCTCCTGCTCTCGACTCGTGGCTGGACCACGGCCGGTCGGCGAGCGCCCGGCACTCGGCGATCAGCATTCTGGCTTCGGGAACGAGTTCCGGACCCACTTTCGGGCGACTCTTGGCCCCACTTCGCGATCTCCGCGGGGCTTGATCGGGAATGAGCATTGGCCCCACCTCGTGGGAGCTGGCTTGGTCGGCGGGTGGGGCCGGAACTCGCTGGAACCGCCTCCCGGAAACCGGCGGTGGGGCCGACGCGCGTCCGTAGGTGGGGCCAGGAGCCGTTCCCGAAACCAGCATTCTTTTCTTACGCTGGGTACCCAGGCGATGCCGCCCGGCCTACACGGGGTGCAACGAACGGCCTAACGTCTTGGGTGCGCCGGCGGTCAGTCCTCTTCCTCGTCGTCCTCGGCCGTGGGGTCGCGGAAGGGGCGCAGGCCCTGGCCGGGGCCGCTGGCCGTGATGTTGAACAGGTAGCGGCCCAGGAAGTTGATGTGCCGGTCCCTGAGCGGGGAGAGGCGGGCTGCGTCCTCGTCCTTGATGTCGTGGCCCTCGGCGCGGAGCCGGGCCACGGCGGCATCCAGGTAGCGGGTGTTCCACAGCACCACCGCATTGAGGACCAGGCCCAGGGCGGCCAGCTGGTCCTCCTGGCCCTCGCGGTACGCCTGGCGGATCTGACCCCGGCCGCCGTGGCAGATCGCGCGGGCGAGCCGGTGGCGGGACTCCTGCACGGTGAGCTGCCGGTTCATCAGCCGGCGGTAGGTGTCGTCCACCGGGTCGACCAGGGCGAGCAGGTGCATGGTCTTGTCGATCCGCCCGTACTCGGCGAACGCGGCCCCCAGCGGGGTCGGGTGGCCCTCGCGGCCAAACATCCGCCTGAATCGGGCGCGTGAGCCCGGCCCGATGGCCCGGCCCCGGCCCACGGCAGCGACTGCCCCTGCTACCCGCACCGACCGAGAGCGGGTGGGGTGCGCTGAACGGGTGGACCGCCGGGCCGGGCCACCAGGCCTGAGCACCCTTCTCACGCTCGAAGTAACGAGGAGGATCATTGGTGTATGAATGCTGGGGTGACACCACAGTCGAGCGCCGCTGCGCTCACCGCTGCGAGGCATCTCGCCTGGGCCTGCGCCGATATCGTCGGTCCGTCGGTCCGGTCGGTGATCCTGCACGGCTCACTCGCCGCCGGTGACTTTCACCCCGGCCGTAGTGACATCGATTTGCTCGTGGTGGCTGAGGGCGCGCTCTCCGACGCGCAGGCCGACGCGCTGGAGATCCTCGTACGCCAGGCTGATCTTGGCGGCGCGAGCGGCATCGATCTGCATGTCGTGGCCGCCAAGGTCGCCGGCGCGCCGACGCGGATGCCGCCGATGGAGCTGCACATCGGTCGGTACGACGGCTCCTCCATCGGGGTCGAGGTCGAGTCGCGGGTGGCCGCCGCGCCCGACCTGCCGGCCGAGCTGTCCATGGCCCGCGCAGACGGGCACGCCCTGGTCGGCGCCCAGCCGCACGACGTGATCGCGCCGGTGCGGGCCGACTGGATCCGCGAGCGCGGCAGGCACTGGCTGAAGACCTGGCGGTCTCATACCGACGACGCGGAGGACGCCGTGCACATGGTGCTCACCGCCTGCCGCATCTGGCGCTTCACGGTCGACGGGACGCACTCCTCCAAGTCTGAGGCTGCCCGCTGGGCCCTGAACCAGGATCCGTCGCTGACAGCGATTCGGCAGGCCGTGCATCAGTACACAGTCGATCCGGCCGCGCCGGTCGACGCGGCCGGCATCGCCCGCGTGTTGAACACCGCCCTACGCGAGACCGCACCCGCCTCGTCCCACGCCGACGGTGGTCCTTCAGCTCGATGACCCAGGCACGCCGGCCGGCGCGGGGCTCAGGGCGAGGCCCGCCGGGACCGGTGGTTGGCGTGCTTGCGGGCCGCGAAGTCGTACGCCTCGGCCAGCAGCCGCCGCACCGTGTCCACGGTCGCCTCACCGGGGTCCACCACGCACACCCAGTGCTGCGAAGCGTAGACCGGATGCGGCAGCACGGTGTCCGTCACGGTGTGGTCGACGTCGCCGTCCGGCCCGTGCCGCTGCGGAAACAGCGCGCCGTACGCCGACCGGTCCAGTCCGATGTTGAGCCGCCACGCACCCGGCCTGCTCAGCGCGGAGGCGTCGTCGTAGTGGTCGCCGGTCACGATCGTCGCGAACGGCATCTGTCGCTCGGCGGGCAGGTCGCGCCCGGGGTCGTAGACGAAGAAGGTGTCCCCGTTCGCCTCGAGGGCGTCGACCCCGTCGAAGGTTTCGCAGACGTACCGCTTCGTGTCCTCAACGTTCATGCCTCAATTTTTTCATTGAAATGCTGGTTGAGGCTTTCGCCCATTTCCTATCAGTCGAGGCCGGCGAACCCTCAAATGCGGTTTCAGCCCGGCCACCGCCTTCGCGTGGCCTGGGCCCGGACGGTGCCCGGAACCGAATCGACACCGGCCGGGAGCACGAGCGGTGGACCCGGATCCGCGGGTGCGACGGTGAAGGGGGCGAGGAGACCGGGCAGCACCTGCTCGGCCAGGGCGGTCACGTCGGCGGCGGCGACGTCGATCGCCGCGTACCGGCCGTGTCCGGCGGCGGTGGTGGCGGTCAGGGTGGCCAGGCCGAGCCGCCGCTGCCACACGCTCTGGCGCACCCGCCAGCCGATGACCGCCCGCCCCCGCAGCGCCGCCGTGGCCCGGCTCACCAGGCCCGAGCGGACCACCAGGTGATCGCCGGAGACCGTGTGGCCCAGCGCCCGGTACGCCACCACGGCGGCCACCAACACCAGCGGCGCCAGCACGACGCCGATCAGCCAGATCCGGGTCGCGCCGAGCGACTCGCCCAGCACGGCCAGCCCGCCGGTGGCCAGTGCCACGGTCAGCACCGCCCAGCCGGCGCGGCGGCGCAGCGCGGCCCGGGGATGCCGGCGCAGCGGCGCGGTCAACGGATTCGGGTCCGCCTCCAGCACCGCCGCCGCGACCGTACGCGCCACCCTGAGTGGACCGCGCGGCAGGATCGTGGTCGCGGGCGTCATGCTCCACACCGCCAGGCCGGTGGTGATGACGTTCGTGTCGGCCGTGCCCATCCACCGCCACAGCACCGGCTCGGCGATCTCCACGCCGCGCAGCCGGTCGTCGTCCCGGTCGACCTCCCGGGTCTTGAACAGCCCATGGGTGGTGCGCAGCACGCTGCCCCCGAGGGTGGGGACCCGCAGCAGCCGGAAGTTCCAGTACTCGGCGACGAACGCCACGGCCATACCGAGGACGCCGAGCACACCCGCGGCGGCGACACCGAGTACGACGGTTCTACCCGTTCCCAGCGAGCGCCAGTCCACCAGCCCGGCGACGGCGTCGACGGCGTCGACGGCGTCGAGGCCGAACGACTGTGCCGTCCAGTAGGTGCCCCAGAACAGACCGGCCGCCATCACGAACGCCCACCAGTTGACGACGTTGTGCACGATCCACGACCAGCGGATCCGGGCGAGGACGACCGCCCGCTCCGGCAGCAGGGCACCCGGGGCAATGGGGCCACCGCCCGCCGGGTCACTCCCGCCGGACGTGGGGCGCCGGGTCGCCGAGGGTCCGCCAACTGGGCCCGGATGCCCGGCGGCTGCGCCGCGCAGGAGTTCCCGGCGCAGCCGCTCGGCCGTCGCGACGGTCACCGCGTCCAGCCGCAACGCCTCCCCGTCCGTGCCCGACAGGCCGGCCCCGACCGTCACCACCCGCAGCCCGGCCAGCCGGTGCCGCAGCAGCGCCGTCGCCTCGACACTGCGGATCCGTTCCCGACGCACCGACCGGTGCGTACGCAACAGCAGACCGGTGCGCAGTTCCACCCGCTCGTCGGTGACCCGGTACCGGGTCTTCAGCCAGCGCAGCAGGTCCCTGGCGGCGCCGGTGACGCCGATGACCGCGACGGCCAGCACCGGCCACAGGGTCGACAGCCGGGGCTCGACCCGGAACACCGTCACCGCCAGGCCGGCCGGGGCCAGGGAGAGCAGGCTGCGTACCGCGTCGACCCACACCACGCGTGAGTCGAGCCGGCGCCAGGGCGGGCCGCTCACGTCGCGTCTCCCGTGGTCTGCCGCACCAGCTCGGTGAGCTGCCCCGCGGTGTGGGCGGCGACGTCGGCGTCCAGCCCCACCAGGCGCACCGCCCCGTGCGCGGACGCCGTCGTCACGGTCACCGTCGTCACGGTCACCGTGGCCAGACCGAACAGTTGCTGCAACGGGCCGCGCACCCGGTCCACGGTCTGGATCCGCGACATCGGGGCGACCTGCCACTCCCGCACGAACCAGCCCGAGGTCGCGTACACCGCATCGGCGTTGGTCTCCCACCGGTGCACCGCGTACCGCCACCACGGCACCACGGCGGTGTGCCCGGCGGCGAGCACCGCGACCACGACGAACGCCGGGCCCAGCCACGGCCGGGCCGGCCCGAACACCGCGTACGCCACGCCGAGACCGGCCAGCACCGGGGCAGCGCCCAGCAGCGACCGCACCGTCCACCAGCCGATCGCCCGCCGCTCGACCCGATGGACCGCGTCGCCGCCGGCGGCGGGCCACCCGTCGACGCGCGACGGCGGCGGGCCCGGGAGCGGTTCGGCCTGCTCACCGAACGGGAGCGGGAGGTTGCCCTGGCCGTCGCGGCGGGACTGTCCAACGCGGACGTCGCCGGCCGGTTGTTCATGTCCGTGGGCAGCGTCAAGGCGCACATCTCCAGCGCCCTGACCCGGCTCGACATGACCAACCGGATCCAGCTCGCGCTGCTCGCCCACGACGCCGACGACGACTGAGGGCGGCACGGCTCACCCCACACCCGTGCCGCCCTCACCGCACCTACGCCTGGTCGATGCTGTCGAGGACGGGGATGAGCTGCTCCTCCTCGTACGTCAGATGGGCCTCCAACTCGGTGGTGAGCCGCTCGACCTGCCGGCGGGCCTCGGCCTGGTCGGCGTCGGGGTCACCGACCACCTGCTGGAGGCGCTCGACGAGCGCCGCGATGTGACGGTGTTCCTCGCGCAGCCGCGCCAGCGTCGGGGCGAGGTCCGGACGCTTCCCCTCCAGCCCGGCGAACATCCCCGCGTCCTCGTTGCGGTGATGGTGGTGCAGGCCCTGGCAGACGGTCAGGCAGTTCACCCGCAGTTGGGCGCCCAGCCCCGTACCGGAGCCGGCGACCTCGTCGCGGATCAGGGCCAGTTCGCGGCGGAACGCGTCGTGGACCAGCTTGAGTGCCGCGCCCCAGGACGGCGCCTCCGGCGGCCCGCCCGCCACCTGGTGCAACGCCACCACGGGGATCACCCGGGTCGTCTTCGCCTGGTACGTGCCCCAACCCGGGTCGGCCGCCACGGCCCGGTCGAAGATTTCGTCGCGTTCGGCGCCGGTCAGCACGACCGCACGCGCCTGGTAGGTGAAGACCCCGTCCTCGACGGTGACGTCGGGGTTGGCGAGGAGGTTGTGGTACCAGTGCGGATGCCTCGGGGCGCCACCGGCCGAGGCGATGACGAGGATGCGTTCCTCGCCGTCGGGCAGGTAGCCGACCGGGGTGGTGTGCGGGGTGCCGGAGCGGGCTCCCGTGGTCGTGAGCAGGATCAGCCGGGCTCCCTCGAAGGGCCCGCCGACCCGGCCGGAATTGGCGCGGAACTCGTCGATGATCTGCTGGTTGAAGTCGTTGGGCAATGCTCTGCTCTCTGCTCGGCAGGAGGTGCGGCCACGGTGGATCGCCCGCCCGGCGATGGTGGCGGCGAGGACGCGGGTACGCCGGCGCAGGGACCGGCGAGGACGGTGAGAAAGGCGTGCGCAGAAGCGCGCCGCGGTGGACGTGGCGTCGACACCGGCGGGTGCGGGGGCATCGGCGGACCGCGGGCCCGCCCCCGCCTCACCTGATGGCCGGGTGCCCTGTCCGCTCGTGGCTCATGGCCGACCCGGCAGTCACGGGTTCGACCCTAGGGGCTGTGGCGGCGGCGGACAACCCGATCGGGGCTACGCCCTGCGGCGGTGCCAGGGCGCTCGCCAGCCTCGCCGACGTGGCGGAGCCGACGGTGCCGGGGTCGGGGTGGCGGCGGCCTCACGTTCGGCCCGCCAGCCGCGGACCACGTCGTCGGCGTTGACCGGGCGCACCGAGACCCGGGGGCCGGTGGGCGTACGCAGCCAGGAGACGATCTGGGCGTTGAGGTCGGCGACGAACGCGCGCACGGACTCCTCGGTCGGCAGGTCCCGCACCTCGTCGGGCAGCTGCTCGATCCGGCGGCGCAGTTGCAGCGGCGTCGGCAGCAGCAGGTCGGTGGGGATCTTCTCCCGTTCCAGGAAGCTCTTGATCCACCACGACTCGTCGTACGGCTGACCGCGGCCGGGAATGGGCTTGCCCATGCCCGGTAGGTTGTCGAACTCGCCCCGCTCCTGCGCCGCGCGGATCCGTGCCTCGACCGACGCTTCCCAGCTGTCCACCTGCCGGCACCTCCCCCGGGCCCCACGGTAACGCGGCCACCGGGTCGGGGCCGACGCAAGGAGTCAGCGTCCCGCCCGGGGCGGGCATTCCCTGACGGGGTGGGCCCAGCGGGCGTGCCGGTGGCCGTCGCGGGGGAACGGTGGCCGGGCCGCCAGCACCTCCTGGAAGAGGTATCCCGCCTTCTCCGCGACCCGGCAGGACGCCGGGTTGTCGATCTGGTGCATCAGGTCCAGCCGCCGCAGGCCGGCGAACCGGGCGAACGCCCAGTCGGTGACCGCCGTCAGGGCGTGCGGGGCGATGCCCCTGCCCCGGGCGGGCGCGGCGGTCCAGTAGCCGACCTCGGCGTCCTCGCCGCCCGCGGTGACGTTCTTGAGGATCACCTGCGCCACCAGGGTCCCGCCGGCCGGCCCCGACTCGAGCACGGCGAAACTGAACCGGCGGCCGTCGTGCCAGTCGCGGCGCGCCGCCGCCAGGAAGCGGCGCGCCTCGGCGGTCGTGGTCACCGGCGCCCGGGTCCAGCGCCGCAGCACCGGGTCGCGGTAGGCGGCGATCAGGGCGTCGGCGTCGGCGTCACACCAGGGACGCAGCAGGAGTTCCGGCAGGGTCGGGGTGGCCGGGGCGTGCAGCATCGCCACAGTGTGCCCGCGTCCGCAGCGACGGTGGGGGCACGGTGGCAACGGGGCGCCTCCTGGTCGCGTCGCACCCCGTGCGGAGGGTGCAGGTCCGGGCCGACGACTATCCGCCGGCGGCGCGGTGCCGGCGGAGCATCCCGGCGGCCAGCGGCGCGGCGTCCAGGTCTCCGGCGGCGATCCGGGCGGCGACGGTACGCCGTACGAGGCGGTCGGCCAGCGTCGGTGCGTGCCGGGCGAGGGCCAACTCGACGCGCCCGCGCCTGGTGGTGGCCACGTCCCGGGGTGCCCGTCGGGCGGTGGCGGCACGCAGGATCGCCGCGACGACCCCCTGCACCGTCTCCGGGCGGGACACCCCCTTGAGGGACAGGCCGGCGTCGGCGGTGCTGTCGTGGATCGGGGAGGCGACCATGCTCGGGTAGACGACGCTGACCCCGACGTGGGTGCCCACCTCGTGGCGCAGCGCGTCGGCGTAGGCGACCAGTGCCCGCTTGCTGACCCCGTACGCGGCGGCGAGGGGCAGCGGCAGCAGGGCCATCCGGCTGGCGACGAAGACCACCCGGCCGCGCGCGGCCTCCAGGGCGGGCAGCGCGGCGGCGGTGGTCCGCCAGGCGGCGAGCAGGTTCACCTCCAACTGCTGGCGCACCACCTCGTCGGGTGGCAGCTCGGCCGGGGCGGGCCCGCCGACGCCGGCGTTGTTGACGAGCAGGTCCAGCCCGCCGAGCTGCTCCACGGCGGTGGCGACCGCCGGCGGCACGGCGGCCGGGTCGGTCAGGTCGCAGCCGAGCACCGGCACGCCGCCGACGGTGCCCGGCCGGCGGTCGACGCCGACGACCCGCGCCCCGGCGGCGGTGAGCGTGGCGCACAGCTGCCGGCCGAAGGTGCCGCTGGCCCCGGTGACCAGCACCCTGCGCTGCGCCAGCCCGCTCACGCCGTGGCTCCGGTGGCGCGGGCGCGGCGGGTGCCGGCGGCCAGTTCCCGTCCCAGCTCGACCAGGTACGCGTCGAAGTCCACCCGCATCGCGGGCCGGCGCTGTCCCCACCGGGCGGTGGCGGCGCGCAGCTCGGCCCGGCAGGCGGCCCGCTGCCGGTGCGGCTCGGGCAGGGCGTAGCGGCCGGACAACTGCGCCGCGACCAGCTTGGCCTGCGCCTCGACCAGCGGGAACGCGGCACCGGTGGACTGCATCAGCCCGACGAACGTCAGCCCGGGTGCGTCGAGGTGGAAGACGTGCCGGTACAGCGGCAGGGTGTCCGCCCCGCCGCCGAGCAGCGCGGGGTCGAGGAACGGGATCTCGACCCGGTAGCCGGTGCACCAGATGACCAGGTCGATCTCGTCGGTGCGGCCGTCGGTGAAGGTGACCCGGTCGCCGTCGAAGCCGGCGATGCCGGGGCGGGGCTCGATCTCGCCGTGGGTCAGCCGGGACAGCAGCCCGTCGGAGAGCGTCGGGTGGTCCTGGAGGAAGCCGTGGGTGGGGGCGGGCAGCCCGTAGCGGACGGGCGGGCCGACGGTCGCGGCGAGCATCCGCTGGGTGATGCGCTGGCGCAGCCGCCACGGCAGCCGCCGGGCGAGGGCACCGTTGAGGGTGTCCGACGGGCGCCCCAGGAGGTGTTTCGGCACCACCCAGACGCCCCGGCGCAACGACAGCAGGGTGCGCCGGGCCGCGTACGAGGCGTCCACGGCGATGTCCATCGCGGAGTTGCCCCCGCCGACGACCAGGACGCGCCGGCCGGCGAGCTGTTCAGGTCCCCGGTAGGCGTGGCTGTGCATCTGTTCGGCGGTGCTGGTGCCCGGGGGCTCGGGGGTGGGCGGTTTCGGCACCCGGTTGTGGCCGTTGGCGACGACGACGGCGTCGACGGTGACGTCGACCGGGCCGTCGGGCCCGTCGGCGTGCACCGTCCAGCGGCCGTCGGGTTCGCGGACGACCCGGCTGACGGTGTGCCGCAGCCGCACCGCCTCGTGCAGCCCGAACCGGTCGGCGTAGTCGGTGAGCCAGCCGGCGATGCGGGTGTGGTCGGGATAGTCGGGCCAGTGCGCCGGCATCGGGTGGTCGGCGAACTCGGTACGCGACTTGCTGGTGTTCAGGTGCAGGGTCCGGTACGCGGGCGAGCCGGGCGCCCCGTACACCCAGAGGCCACCGACCCGCTCGGCCGTCTCGAAGCAGACGGCGGGCACGCCGACGTCGGCGAGCGCCTTGAGGGTGGCCAGTCCGGCCGCGCCCGCGCCGATGACCGCCACGGTTGGCTGTGCGCCCATCGCCGACCCCTTCCCATTAATCCAACGTGCGTTGGATAATGGCCCGGCACGGGCGGCACGTCAAGGCGTCACCGGCCCGTACAGGCCGTCGAGGAAGCGGTGCACGAACGCGCGGAACTCCCGCCGCTCCCGCGCCTGCGACCCGCCGGCGGCGGCCAGGGCCACCACGTGACCGTGCACCGCCCACACCAGGCTGCGCACCGTCACGTGCGGCGCCGGCTCGACCAGCGCCCCGGTCGCCGCGGCGGCGGTCAACAGGTCGGCGACCAGCCGGTACAGCGGGGCCGCGTACCGCTCGTCGAGCTCGGCGTGCCGCTGCGGCTCCAGCCAGCGGCGCAGCCACAACGCGGTGGTCTCCGGCCGGTCCTCCAGGAAGTCCACGAACACGTCCACCAGCTCGTGCAGCGCGCGCCGGATCTCCGCCGGCCCGCTGTCCAGCGCCGTGCGGGCCCGCCCGGCCGCCTCCTGCAGCACCTCCCGCTCGGCGGCGAAGACCCGCGCGAAGCAGGCGTCGTAGAGCTGCGCCTTCGTACCCGTGTGGTGCGAGACCGTGGCGACGTCGACGCCGGCCGCCGCGGCGACCTCCCGCAGCCCGACGGCGTCGAAGCCGCTGCGGGCGAACAGCGCGGTCGCGGCCGTGAGCACCACCTCCCGGGTGGGTCGGGTCTCCTCACGACGGGGTCGCCCGGGTCGGCGGCGAGGCATGGTCATGGCCGCCATTCTGCCCCTACAATCCAGCATCCGTTGGATTGCGGGCGGCGCGCCCGGAGAGGAAGGCCGCCATGACCGGGCTCGACCGACAACCGACCGGCACGGACGTCACCACCACCCTGCCCCGCGGGCCGCTGCTCGGCTTCGCCGCCGGTTCCCTCGGCATGGGCGTCTGGGTGACCGTTCCCGGCCTGCTGCTGCTCTACTTCCTCACCGACGTGCTGGCCGTCACCCCCTGGCTGGCCGGCCTGGCGCTGCTGCTGCCGAAGGTCGCCGACGTGCTGCTGCACCCCTGGGTCGGGCACCGCTGCGACGTCGAGCAGTCGCGCCGGGGCGACCGGCGTCGGCTCCTGCTGCTCGGCTGCGCCCTGCCGCTCGCGTTCGTCACCCTGTTCGCCGTGCCCGGCGGACTCACCGGCGCGCCGGCCGCCGCCTGGGTGGCGGTCGCTTTCGTCGCCGGCAACCTGCTCTTCGCCGCCTACCAGGTCCCCTACCTTGCCACCCCCGCCGACCTGTGGATCGGCTACCACGAGCGGACCCGCCTGATGGCCTTCCGGATGGTGGTGCTGACCCTCGGCATCCTCGCCTCGGGGCTGCTGGCGCCGCTGCTGGCCGGCGGGGACGACGCCACCCGGGGCGGGTACCAGCGGATGGGTGTCCTGCTGGCCGTCGGGATGTTGGCCGCCATGCTGGTCGGGGTGGTCGGCATCGGCCGGCTGCGCCGGGCCGCCGCCGCGGCGTCCGCACCGCACGGCGGCGGCTGGCGCGGGCTCGCCGAGGCGCTGCGCGACCGGCAGTTCCGTTGGCTGGTCGCCGCCTACCTGGCCATGTCCACCACCACCCACCTGGTCCTGGCCGGGGTGCCCTACTACGCGCAGTACGAACTGGGCCGCCGTGGCCTGACCACCGTGCTGGTGGCCGCCTTCGTCGCACCGGCGCTGCTGGTCACCCCCGCCTGGTTGGCGGTGGCCGGCCGGTTCGGCAAGCAACGGGCGCTGCTGGGCGCGCAGGGCGCCTTCGCGGCCGGCTCGCTGGTCCTCGCCGTCGGCCGCCCGGCCGGGCTTGCGGTGCTGGTGGCCGCCGTGGTGGTGCTCGGCGTCGCGTTCGCCGGAATGCAACTGCTGCCGTTCTCGATGGTGCCCGACGTGATCCGCGCGGGCAGCGGCGCCGCCGGCACGTACACCGGGGTGTGGACCGCCACCGAGGCCACCGGCGCGGCGCTGGGCCCGTGGGCGTACTCGCTGTGCCTGGCCGCCGGCGGGTTCGTCGCCTCCACCGCCGGGGACAGCGTCACCCAGCCCGACGGCGCGTTGACCGCGATCCGCTGGGGGTTCGGGCTGCTGCCCGCGGCGGCGATGCTCGTCGCGGTGCTGCTGCAACGCCGCTACACCCTGGACCGGGCGGCCCGCACCGCCGGCTGAGCCGGTCGCGCGCCCTGGTGACGCGTCCGGGGTCGGACGGGTTGCCCGGGCGCCTCTGGTTGCCGGCTGGTGGGCCGTCGGGCGCTGCGCCGGCGGCGGTCGGGCCCGGCAGTAGACTCCGCCCTCGATGGACGCCGAGCCCACCCCCGCCGAGACCCGCCCCTGCGCCCACTGCGGACGCCAGGTGCCGCAACGTGCCGGCGCGGGCCGGCCGTTCCGCTACTGCCGCGACAACGACGGCGCCTGCCAGCGGGCGTCGCGTAACAGCCGGATGCGGCACCGCAACGCCCCCGGCCTGCCCGGGCAGGTGGCCCGCACCTGGGAGGCGGTGGACCGGCTGGAGCAGGTCGCCGAGACCCTCGCCGAGGCCCTGCACGCCGAGTTGTCCCCCGTCGGGGTGGAACGGCAGCTCGCGCAGGCCCGCGCCGACGCGGCGACCCAGGTGGCGGCGGCGCAGACCGAGCGCGACGAGGCCCGCCGCGACGCCGAGGACGCCGCCGCGGCCGCCGTCCTGGCCCGCGAGCAGGCCCGGAGCGCCACCGCCGAACGGGACGCCACCCACGCCGAGGCACGCCAGGACGCCGAGCGGGCCACGGCGGCCATCGAACGCGCCGACCGGGCGGAGGCGGCCCGGGACGACGCCCGCCGGCAGGCCAGCGCCGCGGAGGCCCTGCGGACGCAGGCCGAACGCGACCGCGACACGGCCCGCCACGAGCTGCGGGCGCTACGCACCGAAGTGGACACCGAACGCCGCCGGGCCACCGAGCTGACCGGCGAGCGCGACGCCGCCCGCGCCGACGCCGACCGGGCGACCCGCGCCGCCACCGAGGCGCTCGACCGCGCGCAGCGCCTGCACGCCGAGGCCGAACAGGCCCGCGAGCACGCCGCCCAGGCCCGTGAGCGTGCCGAGCAGGCACGCACCGAAACCGCCGCCGCCCGCACGGCCACCGCCGAGGCCGACGCGGCCCGCCAGCACGCCGACGCCGCCCGCGCCGAGGCCGTGGCGGCCGCCGACCAGGCCCGCGCGGAGCTGGCCGCGCTCGCCGCCCGGCACGACACGCTGGGCGCGGACCTGACCGCCGCCCGCGACGTCGCCGTCGCCGCCGAGGGCCGCGCCGACGACCTGACGGTACGGCTGCGCACCGCCGAGACCGACCGCGACGAGGCGCAGCGGCGGGTGGCCCAACTCGCCGACCAGGTCAGTCACCTCGCCGCCGCCCTGGCCCACCTCGGCCCCCGCGACACCGGACCGTACGGTGAGCGCGGCCGTGTCGGGAGCGACGACGACCGGGCGGGAACGCCCCGGACGGCCTGAACGGGCCCCGCCCGGTCGACACGGCGTCCCGTCCGCCGACGAACGCCGAAGTTCGACCTTCCCAGGGGTGCAGGTCGAGGCCGCTCACCGGTCGGGCAGTGGCCTGACCCATCGCGACCACTCGGCCTGCGGGGCGTAACCGAGTGCCCGCCACGCGTGGTGGGCGGCGGTGTTGTCGTCGAGCACCATCGCGTCGGCGCGGGCGGCCCCGAGCCGACGGCCCCGCTGCTCCGCCGCCTCCACCAGCAGACGGGCGACGCCGCGTCCCCGGCGCTCGGGTGCCACCGCCAGCCGGTACAGGTGGCACCGCCAGCCGTCCCAGCCGACGATGACCGTGCCCACCAGCACCGCGCCGTCCACGGCGAGGATGAGTGCCCCGGGGTCACGGGCGATGAGCTGCTCGAGGGCCCGCGCGCTGTCGGCGGGGCGGTGGGCGTCCTCGGCGGCGTCCGCCCAGAACGCGAGCACGGTGGCGATGTCGGCGGCGTCCGCCCCACGCAAGATCATGTCGGCCACGGCCAGAGACTACCGGCCCCGCCGGTGGACGCCGGCCAGGGCAGCGACTTCACCGGTCAGCCGTCGCGCGTTCCCGGCCCAGTTCGTGGCCCGGCGGGTGGGACGGCGGCGTCCTGGGACAGCGCGGGTGGCCGCCACCGGCCATGATGCCGGGGTGGGAAAGACACACGAACACATCGCGGGCCGGCTGCGTACCTTCATCGAGGAGCAGCCGCTGTTCTTCACGGCCACCGCCCCGCTGTCGGGCGACGGCACCATCAACCTGTCCCCGAAGGGTCTGCGCGGTTCGTGGGCGGTCCTCGACGAGCGGACCGTGGCCTACCTGGACTTCGCGGGCAGCAACGCCGAAACGATCGCGCACCTGCGGGAGAACGGCCGGATCACGCTGATGTGGTGCGCGTTCCAGGGGCCGCCGAACATCGTGCGGGTCCACGGGCGTGGCGAGCCGGTGTTCCGCGACGACCCCCGCTGGGGCGACCTGATCCGCCACTTCCCGGACATCGACCCCAGCGTCCACGGCCTGCGGGCGATCGTCGTCGTGCGCGCCGAACTGATCCGCGACACCTGCGGCTACGCGGTGCCGTTCATGTCCTACGACGCCGACCGTGACCTGCACGGCAAGCGGTTCTCCCGGGAGGACGACGCCTCGCTGAGCGACTACTTCGCCGGCAAGGAACACGTGGCCCGCAGCATCGACGGCCTGCCGGGGCTGCCACTGCCACTGCCACCGACCCCGGCGGCCTGAGGCCGGACGCCGGCATCCGCCGGACCTGGCCCGGGCCGAGTCCGACGCCCGAACCGGGCCAGGTCCGAGGGGTGCCGTCCCTCAGGTGGTTCCGACCGGCGCGTCACCGGCCATCGCGCCCCACGCCGCACCGGGGCGGCTACCATCCCCGTCGGCAGCGGAAACACTCCACCCGTCCGACCCGACCCGGGGCGACCCCGCCGGACGGCTGGCATGGCCGGCTACCCTTGGGCGGGCTCGCCCGGCGCCCGGGCGGGAATGGCCCGGCGGGAACGGACCGTTACACCAAGAAGACCAGCACCACGAACGAGGGGAAGTCGATCATGGGCGAGCGTATGCTGCGCGGAAGCCGTCTGGGCGCGGTCAGCTACGAATCCGACCGCAACACGGAGCTCGCGCCGCGGCAGACCCGCGAATACCTCTGTGCCAAGGGCCACCAGTTCGAGGTTCCGTTCGCCGTCGACGCCGAGGTCCCCACGACCTGGGAGTGCAAGTTCGACGGCAGCGTGGCCCGCCTGGTCGACGGCAACGAACCGGAGCAGAAGAAGGCCAAGCCGCCGCGTACCCACTGGGACATGCTGCTGGAGCGGCGCTCCATCGCCGAACTGGAGGACATCCTCGCCGAGCGGCTCCAGGAGGTTCGCACCCGCCGCGGCCGCGCCTGAGCCGTACCGCAACGCGACGGCGCCCCGGGAGCGATGCTCCCGGGGCGCCGTCGCGTTGCGCCCGAGGTCAGTTCCGCCCGGGCTCGACGATCTCACCCTCGATGGCCCGGCCCCCATCGACGACGGTCGGCTCGGCAACCGGCGACTCCGCCGGCTGCGGCGCACCCCGACGCACCCGCACCCGGCGGGGCCCGAACAGGTCACCGGCCACCATCGACGACACCCGACGCTCCGTCGCCCGCTGCACCCCGTTACGGGCCAGCCGGCGCACCGGCGGCACCAGCAGCAACACCCCCACCAGGCCGCTGACCAGGCCCGGCATCGCCAGCAGCAGCGCGCCGAGCAGCCCGACGAGACCGTCGGTGACCTGCCGCCCCGGCGGCCGACCGGCCTGCGCGGAATCCCGGAAGCCCCGCCAGGCGCGCATCCCCTCCCGGCGCAGCAGCACCAACCCGAGCAGCGACACCGCGAACACCGCCAACAGTGCCGAGCCGAACCCGATCGCCCGCCCCACCGCGACGAACACCACCAGCTCCAGCAGCGCCACCGCCAACAGGGCCAACGGCACAAACCTCAGTCCTCGGCGCATCTCACCCCATTCGCCATCCGCGGCGCCTCCGGGCGCGGGTCACCCGCGCGGGCGCCAGCGCCCCGTCCAAGCATGACACGCCGCCGCTCAGGGCCACCGCACCTGCCCGGAGGGGGTGCCGTGCAGGCCCCGCCGTACCGCCTGCCGCCGGTCCTGCACCCCCCAAGCGGTGATCCGCCACAGCGCCTCCGCCACGATCAGCGGGCTCATCTTGCTGCTGCCCCGCTCCCGCTCGGCGAACGTGATCGGCACCTCGACGATGCGCGCCCCGGCCCGGTGCGCCAACCGCGACAGCTCCACCTGGAACGAGTAGCCCTGCGAGCAGACCGACCCCAGGTCGATCTCGTCCAGGGCCGCCAGCCGGTACACCCGGTAGCCGCCGGTGGCGTCGGACAGCGGCATACCCAACGCCAGCCGCGCGTACAGGTTGCCGCACCGCGACAGCAGCAGCCGCCGCAGCGGCCAGCCCACCACGCGCGCGCCTCGGGTCCACCGGGAACCGATCACCACGTCGGCGTCGCGGGCCGCCGACAACAACGTGGGCAGATCCTCGGGGGCGTGCGAACCGTCGGCGTCCATCTCCACCACCGCGTCGAAGCCACGCTCCCGCGCCCACGCGAACCCCGCCAGGTACGCCGCACCGAGCCCCTGCTTGCCCTCCCGGTGCAGCACGTGCACCCGCGGATCGGCGGCGGCCAGCGCGTCGGCGACCGCGCCCGTACCGTCCGGACTGTTGTCGTCGGCGACCAGGATCTCCACCGCCGGCGCGGCCCGGCGTACCCGCGCCACGATCTGCGTCACGTTGTCGGCCTCGTCGTAGGTCGGGATCACCACCAGCACCCGACCCACGCCCGGATGACCGGTGTCCGCCCGGCTGCCGATCGTCTCGCCCACCGTCGCTTCCCCTCCGCCGGCGTACCGGCTGGTGTCACCCGGCGCGATGCCGGCGGCGCAGCACGGCCGCGCCGACCAGGGACGCCACGGCCAGGGTGGCCAACGCCACCTCCGGCCACAACCCGACCCGGGTGGCCAGGGTGCGCCCGTCGTCCAGCCGCAGCTGCCGCACCACGACCGCTCGGGTGTTGAACCCGGTGGCGTCGCTTACCCGCCCGTCCGGGGCAACGAACCCGGACACCCCGACCGTGGAGGCCATCAACGCCGGCCGGCCGTGCTCGATGGCCCGCAGCCGCACCATGGCCAACTGCTGGCGCGCCTCGGCCACGTCGAACGTGGCGTTGTTGGTCTGCACCACCAGCAGTTGCGCCCCGCCGGTGACGGTGTCCCGCACCACCTCGTCGTAGGCGACCTCGAAGCAGATCACGTCGCCGAGCACCGCCACCCCGGTACGCAGCACCCCCGGCTCGGTGCCTGGCACGAAATCGGCACGCACCCGGTCGACCTGCTTGCTGACCATCCGGGCGACGTCACGCATCGGCACGTACTCCGCGAACGGCACCGGATGCCGCTTCGTGTACAGCTGCTCCAGGTCCGGGCCGGTGCCGGGCCGCCACAGGATCCCGGCGTTGCGGACCTGACCGTCACCGGGGCCCTGCAGCACCGCGCCGACCAGGATCGGTGCGCCGATCGTGTCGGCGGCCCGCGAGATGCGCGCCCCGGCGTCGGTGTCGCGCAGCGGGTCGATGTCGCTGGAGTTCTCCGGCCACACCACCAGGTCGGGGCGGGGCCGGGTGCCGGCGGCCACCTGCCCGGCCAGCTCGATGGTGGCGTCGACGTGGTTGTTCAGCACCGCCTGCCGCTGGGCGTTGAAATCCAGCCCGAGCCGGGGCACGTTGCCCTGCACGATCGCCACCGTGACCGCGTCACCGCCCCCCGAGGCGGCCACCGGCACCAGCAGCCCCACCACGGGCACCGCGACCGCCGCAGCGAGCAGCCCGGCGACCGGCACCCACCGCCGCAGCCCGTCCCACGGCCGCCACAGCGCCGCGGCGAGCAGCCCGCCGGCGAGCGCCACCGCGAACGTCACCAGCGGCGCACCACCCCACGCCGCCAGCCGCAGCAGCGGCGAGTCGTCCTGGCTGAACGCCAGCCGCCCCCACGGGAACCCCCCGAACGGGGTGCGGTCACGCAACGCCTCCTGCCCCACCCACAACACCCCGGTCACCGCCGGCCAACTCCACCGCAACCGGTCGACCAGCGGGGAGACGTACGCGCCCGCCGCACCCAGCAACGCCAGGTAGCCGGCCTGCAACAGCGACAGCAACACCCACGGCAGGTAACCGGTGTGCAGGTTCGTCCAGCTCAGCAGCGGCGCGAACAACGCCACACCGGTGAGGAAACCCAACCCGGCGCCGGCCCGCAGCCGGCGGCGGTGCGTCGCCGCGGCCAGCAACGCCACACCCAGCGGCGCCAGCGGCCACAGCCCGTACGGGGGAAACGCCACCAGCAACGCCAGGCCCGCCACCACCGCCATCGGCGCCGCCACCCACAACGGCAACGGCCGCCCCGCCACCTCAGGCGTCCCCGCCTGGCCCGCGCCCGGCCCGCTGCTGTCCCCGGTCGGCGCCGGCACGTTCCCCACGATCACGGGCCGAAGGCTACCCGCCCACCCGGTTCCCGCCCCGCCCGGCGGTACGCGACGTCCCGTCCCGACCCGTCCGGGCGGTTCCTCCCCGACCGGACGGCAGCCCACCCCGGGGGCACCACCACGACGACCGCGGACACAAATCGGGGCGCGGCTTGCGCCGCGCCCCGATGCTCCCAGGCCCTTCCCGGCCGGTGGGGCGAGAATGAGCTGCGCCGACCTTCGGACCGACCCGACGCGGACTGGCTGCCCCCGCCTGGCCGTTGTCTACTGGCCGTGCACCTCACCCTGCCCGTACACCGGTAACCGCGGCCGGTTCGCGCCGCCCCGCCGACCCCCGCCCGCTGGACCTGGCCGCCGCAACGCACTGCTCAAATGTCGCTCGGCCAGCGGACGAAGGGACGAAGCGAACAACAGCCGCTTCCCGTAGTAGGACTCAAAGACGGTACGGCGTGGACCCCCGCCGCTGTCAACCCACCCGGGCCTGTCGTGTGATGTACCACGGCGTGTCGCGTCGGCGAGTCTCAATCCGTGGCCAGGTGTCGACGCAGCAACAGCCCCGCCGCCTCCGGATGCTCGGCGGCCAACAACCCACCGGCGGCCAACACGTAGTCGGTGTCGACGACAGGTCGCGCCGCACGCGGCAGCGGCCACCCACCCGCGTGGTCGGTCAACACCGCACCCAGCACCCCCGCCGCGTCGACAGGCGCGGCATGGCGCAGCACCCCACCGGAACCCACCAGCAGCCGCACGTCCCGCAGATCCCGACCAGCCCGCTCACCGGTGGCCGCCCCACGGGCGTGCCGCCGCAACGCCACCGTCGCCGCCAGAGCCGCGATCCGCGCGTCCACCGCCCGGTCGACCTCCCCGGCGGGCAGGAACCCCGGCTCGCCGGCCCGTACCGCCGCCCCCGCCGCCAGGTCGTCATGCTCCGCATCGCCCAGCAGCCGCTCCTCGACGGCCGCCCGCACCACCCCCGGCGCACTCCACCGCATGCCCAGGTCCCCCTCGACGGTGCGGGCCCGCCACAACGACCCCGCCACCTCCCGCCCCGGCCCGGTGGCCCGCTCGTCCGGCGTCAACACCGAATACACGTCCGTGGTGGCGCCACCCACGTCCACCACCACCAGATCACCACCCAGGGCGTCGGCCAGCACCTCCACGCCCGTCAGCACCGCGTCGGGAGTGGCCGCCCGCACCAGCCGCGCGAACCGCGACCCCCGCGACAACCGCTTCCCACCGATCACGTGCCGCAGGAACACCTCCCGGATCGCCGCCCGCGCCGACGCCGGCGCCAGGACCCCGATCCGCGGCAGCACGTTCTCCGCGACCGTCACCGGCACTCCCGCCGCCGCCAGCACGGCACGCAGGTCGTCGCGGACGTCGACGTTGCCGGCCAGCACCACCGGCACCCGCCAGCGGGCCCGCGCCAGCCGTGTCGCGTTGTGCGTCAACGTCTCGGCGTCACCACCGTCGGTGCCGCCCACCAGCAGCACCACATCCGGGCGGGCCGCCCGGATCCCGGCCAGCCCCGCCGCACCGAGCCGCCCCGCCGCCACGTGCACCACGTTCGCACCCGCCGACAGGCCCACCCGCCGGCCGGCCTGCGCCGTCACCAACTGCTCGTAGCCCACCACCGCCAGCCGCAACCCACCACCGGCCGACGAACACACGTACCACGGCACGCCACCCGCCGACACACCAGCGGAGGCCGCGGCCGTGCCCACCGCGGCGTCCAGGCCGTGCAACACGTCCGTACCCACCGTCGTCGGCGAAGACGCCGCCGCCACCAACGCGCCGCCGTCAAGGTCCACCACCGCCACCTTCGTGTACGTGGACCCCACGTCGGCGCAGACCGCGTACCTCACGCCACCGGCGGCACGACCACCGTGCCGGTCGCCGTGACCGCCACCACCGGCTCGTCGAGCACCTCCGCCGCCGACCCACCCCGATCCGGGCGCCCCCGACACACCACCCGCGCCACGAAGTCGATCGTGCGGCTACGGGTGCCCACCCGGGTCACCGTCGCCGTCACCTCCAACACGTCCCCCGCCCGCATGGCCCCACGGAACTGCACATCCGAATACGACGCGAACAGCCCCTCGTCACCGTCAGTACGGATACACACCTCCGTGGCCACATCCCCGAACAACCCCAACGCGTACGCCCCGTCCACCAGGTTGCCCGCGTAGTGGGCATGCGAATACGGCACATAACGCCGGTGCACAACGGTCAGACCCACCCGGGAATCACTCATGCCTTCGCCTTCTTCTCCGTGATCAACGCGTGCACCAGGAAACTCGCCACCTCGCCCGGAGTCGTCCCCCGGCCGAAGATCCGATCCACACCCAACTCGCCGGCCATCTTCTCGTCGAACCTCGGCCCACCCACGATCAGCAACGGCCGCCGCCCCGCCGGCATCGCCTCCCGGAACGCCGCCGACATCTCCCGCGTGTTGTGCAAATGAGCATCACGCTGCGTCACCACCTGCGACACCAGCACCGCGTCGGCCCGCTCCACCCGAGCCGCCTCCACCAACTCCGGCACACTCACCTGCGCACCCAGGTTCGTCACCTTCAACTCCCGGTAGTACTCCAGGCCCTTCTCCCCCGCGATGCCCTTGACGTTGAGAATCGCGTCGATGCCCACCGTGTGCGCGTCCGTGCCGATACACGCCCCCACCACCGACAACTTGCGCCGCAGACGCCGCTTCACCACCGCGTTGACGTCCTTGGCCGACAACAACGGAAAGTCCCGCTCCACCACCTGCACCGCCGACACGTCCACCAGATGGTTCACCCGCCCGTACACCACGAAGAACGTGAACCCGTCGCCCATCGGCTTCGCGTGCACCAACATCGCCGGGTCGATGCCCATCTTGTTCGCCAACTGCACCGCCGCACCCTCGGCCCGCTTGTCGTGCGGCACCGGCAACGTGAACGACACCTGCACCATGCCGTCACCGGTCGTGTCCCCGTACGGCCGAACGATCTTCTTCCCGGCACCCACGCCGGCCTCCACGGCGCTCACGCCCGCGCCACCTCCCCACCCACGGCCACCGGCGCCTCCAGAATCTCCGTGGCCGGATTGAAGTAGTCGACCTCGTGCGCGGCCACCCCCGCCAGACCCTTACCCCGGTCCGCCGGCCGCTTCATGATCCCGAACGTGCCCTCGGCGATCGCCGACAACAACGACTGATCCCCGATCCGCTCCAACAGGTCCACCGCCTCCGACAGCACCCGGTTCGCCCGCTGCTGGATGAACCCACCCGGCGCCGGCACGAAATCCTCATGCAACCCACCGGCCGCACCCAGCACGTACCGCACGTTCTGCAACGCGATGTCCCGATCCGACAACCACGGCGTCACCACCGCCTCGGTCATCATCCCCACCAGCAGGATCCCCTGACCGGTCATCGTCCCCACCAGATTGAAGAACCCGTCCAGCAGATTCCCCCGGAACACGTCCCCCGTCATGTGCTTCGTCGGCGGCATCCACTTCAACGGCGCATCCGGGAACAACTCCCGCGCCAACAACGCGTGCGCCAACTCCAACCGGAACGACTCCGGCACATCAGGATTGATCTCGAACGCGTGCCCCAGACCCAACTGCCAGTCCGCCAACCCCGCCTCGTGCGCGAAGAACTCGTTCAGCAGCTGCGACACCGTCACCGTGTGCGCCTCCTCCACCGCGTCCGCAGTGGTCAGATAGTTGTCCTCACCGGTGTTGATGACGATCCCCGCCCGCGCGTGCACCTGACGCGAGAACCGCTGGTCCACGAACGTACGAACCGGATTGATGTCCCGGAACAGAATCCCGTACATCGAATCGTTCAACATCATGTCCAGGCGCTCCAGCCCGGCCAACGTCGCCATCTCCGGCATGCACAGACCCGACGCGTAGTTCGTCAGCCGCACGTACCGGCCCAACTCCTTCGACGACTGATCCAACGCCGCCCGCATCAACCGGAAGTTCTCCTGCGTCGCATACGTGCCCGCGAACCCCTCCCGCGTCGCCCCCTCCGGCACGTAGTCCAACAACGACTGCCCCGTCGAACGAATCACCGCAATGACGTCCGCACCCGCCCGCGCCGCCGCCTGCGCCTGCGGAATGTCCTCGTAGATGTCACCCGTCGCCACGATCAGATAGATCCACGGCCGCTGCTTCGGATCCCCGAACCGCCTGACGAGACGATCCCGCTCCGCACGCCGCCGATCAATCGACCGAACCCCCGCGCCGACCGCCCTGCGGGCAGCCCTACGCGCCACAGTCGCCGCCCTACCCGACGGCACCTCGAACCGCACCGACCCGGCCGCCGCCTTCTGCGCCAACAACGTCACATCGGCGATCTGCTCCCGGACCATGGCGTCGAACACCGGCACCGCCACCCCGTGCCCCAACCCCACATCCGCGACCACCGCATCCACCAGCCGGTTCACCCACGGAATACCATCCGGGTCCGCACCGGTCACCCCGGCCAGCCGCAGCACCGCCCGCTCCACCGACACCGTCGTGTGGCTACGCGCCAGATCCACCACCGGCTGCCCGGCACGGCGCGCCAACTCCCGCGCCCGCGCCACCAACCGCGGATCCAGATCAAGCTTGCCCATCACACCGTCACCTCACCCTGTCCGGCAACGACGCCGACCCGCGCTGCAACCATGGTTCGCCCGCTCACGAAGACCCTTCCTCGAAGATCACGTCACCGCGCAGCACCGTGCGCCGACACACCGGCAGCGGCGTCGGATCCTCCGGGCCACGCGCCTCCGGATCCTCCGCCAACAACACCGGCAACCCCCGATCCACCCCCGCCGGCGTCGACCACACCGCGAACGTCGCCGGCGCCCCCAACGCCAACACACCCTCGTTGTCCAGATGCACCGCCCGCCACCCGCCCCGGGTGTGCGCCGCGAACGCCGCCCGCACACTCATCCGCTGCGTCGGACTGTGATGCCACACCGCCGCCCGCACCGAACCCCACGGATCCAACGGCGTCACCGGCGAATCCGACCCGAACGCCAACGCCACCCCGACCCCGTGCATCGCACCCATCGGGTTCGACTCCAACGACCGCTCCAGCCCCAACCGCGACTCGTACATCCGGCCCGCCCCACCCCACAACCGGTCGAACGCCGGCTGCATGCTCGCCACGATCCCGAACTCCACGAACCCGGCGATCAACCGCTTGTTCATGATCTCCGCGTGCTCGATCCGATGCCGCGCCGCCCGCACCCGATCCGTACCCAACTTCTCCGCCGCCCCCGCGAAACCCGCCAACACCGTCGAGATCGCCGCGTCACCGATCGCATGGAACCCGCCCTGCATGCCGTACGCCGCGCAGTCCAACAGATGCTCACGCACCTGCTCCGCACTGACGTACCCGTGCCCACAACCCCCGTCCCCATCCAGGTACTCCCGCGACACGTGCGCCGTACGCGACCCCAACGCCCCATCGGCGAACAGGTCACCACCCGCCCCCACCGCCCCCAGATCCCGCGCCCGCGCCGCACCCAACAACTCACCCCAGTACCCGTACACCTCCGCCACGCCGTCCCCCGACAACGCCAGCAGACCCGTGAAATCCTCCTCGTCCGAGATCTCCGGACCACCACACTCGTGCACCGCCGCGACACCCAGCGACGCCGCCCGCGCCAACGCCACCCGCTGCGCCGCCACCCGCTGCGCCCGCGTCACCGACCCGAACGCCGCCGCCCGCACCACATGGTGCGCGTCACGCCGCAACCACCCCGACGCGTCATACCCCACCGCCGACACCACACCAGGACACGCCGCCAGCAACGCCGACGACACCAACGCCGAATGGATCGACGCCTGCGACAGATACAGCCGCCGCCCCCCGGCCGCCCGATCCAGCGCCGCCGCGTCCGGCAACTCCGGCACCGCCCAGCTCGACTCGTCCCAGCCGTGCCCCAGCACCACCGCGTCCGACGGCAACCCCGCCACGAACCCCGCCACCGCGCCCAACAGCTCCGCCGCCGACCGCACCGCCGACAGATCCAGCCCCGACAACGCCAACCCCGTGTCGGTGGCGTGCACGTGCGAGTCGACGAACGCCGGCGTCACCAACGCCCCGTCCAGATCCACCACCCGCTCGGCAGCCGGCGCGTCCGCGTCCACCCCCAGCCAGGAGATCCTGCCGTCGGTCACCAGCAGCGCCGTCGCGCTCGGATCGGCCGGGCAGTGCAGCGTCCCGCCGCGGTACAGAGTCGAGGGGTTCGTCATGACCATCAGTCTGCCGCCAGTCGCGCCTCGAACAACGCCCGCACCCCCGACTCCGACCGCAGCAGACCCAACGCGAACTCCGCATGCCCCGGCACGTACCCGTTGCCCACCAGCATCGTCACGTCCGCCGCCAGACCCTCCGCCCCCAACGCCGCCGCCGCGAAACTCGTCGCCATCGAAAAGAAGATCACCGTGCCGCCGTCCGCCGTCGCCAGCACCGCACCGTGCTCACACCCCGGCACGTCCACGCAGACCACCGTCACGTCCGCCGGCGCACCCAACGCCGTCGTCACCGCCGTCGACAACGCCACCGGATCCCGCGCGTCGGCCAACGCCACCGCGTCCGCCAGACCCACCGCCGCCAACCCGTCACGCTCCGCGACCACCGGCACCACCCCGACCGTACGGGCGGCACCCGCCCGCCGCGCCGCCGCCAACGACAGCGACCCGCTCTTGCCCGCGCCACCGATCACCGCCACCCGCACCGGCGTCGGATCCCCCGCCCGCTCCCGCTCCGCCACGTACCGCGACACCACCCGCGCCGTCAGCGCCGGCGCACCACACACGTCGAGCACCGCCAGCGACAGCTGCGGATCGAGATCAGCCGGCAGCACCGCCGCGATCGACCGCGCGAACAGGATCGCGTACCCGTCACACGGCACCTGCTCGCTGCGCCCGTCCCACCGGGCCAACCCGTCGAGGATCGTCAGCGGCGTCAACGTCAGCGACACCAGGGTCGCCACCCGCTCCCCCGCCTTCAGCCCCAGCGGCGAACGCCGCCCCGCCTCCTCCACCGTGCCGATCAGCATCCCGCCCGACCCGGTCACCGGGTTCTGCATCTTCCCCCGGGTCGACACGATCTCCAGCACCTCGGCGCGCACCGCGTCGCCGTCCCCGCCGTGCTTCTCCCACAACTGCCGGAAGCTCGCCGCGTCCAGGTTCAACCGCTCCACCCGGATCCGCACCTCGTTCGCCGCGATGCCCGGACTCGCGTCCAGCCGCCACGCCGCCTGCGGCAGCACCCCCGCCGGTTCGACAACGCGGTGCAGACCCACCGGTGACGTCACGCCGACCTCCCCCTGTCATGCCGCTCGAAGCCCCGACCTGGGCTCGCGTAGCGGGAAAACTTACGGCAGACTAATTTCTACACCGGATATTTTCCAGTAGCCTTCGGGGCCGCTGACCAATCACACCACTTCGAGGAGGGGCCGTGACCCAGACCCAACCGGTGGAGACCATGCCTGCGCCCCACCCCGCGCCGGCCGCGGTCCCCACTGTCGGACAGCCCTACGAATACCGCCGCGCGCCCCTCGTCGAACCCGACTGGACCCGCTTCCCCGGCTGGCGCCACATCACCCGCGACCAGTGGGAGAACGCCCAGTGGCAGCGCGTCAACTGCGTCAAGAACATCAAGCAGCTGCGCACCGTCCTCGGCGACGAGGTCGACGAGACCTTCTACGCCGACCTGGAGGCCGACCAGAAGGCCCTGGCCACCATGTCGATGCTGGTGCCGCCGCAGATGCTCAACACCATGGTCCCGTTCGCGCCGATGAGCACCGAGGCGTTCCTCGCCGACCCCATCCGGCGCTACATGATCCCCGTCGCCTCCGACCGGCGCACCGACTGGCCCTCCCACCCGTACGCCAGCCGCGACTCGCTGCACGAACACGATATGTGGGTCGCCGAAGGCCTTACCCACCGATACCCCACCAAGGTCCTCGCCGAGCTGCTCTCCACCTGCCCGCAGTACTGCGGGCACTGCACCCGCATGGACCTCGTCGGCAACTCCACCCCCGCGGTCGACAAGCTCAAGCTGACCCTCAAGCCCGTCGACCGCTACGACGCCCACATCGGCTACCTCAAGGCCCACCCCGGCGTCCGTGACGTCGTCGTCTCCGGCGGCGACGTGGCCAACGTCCCGTGGAAGAACCTCGAGTCCTACCTGATGCGGCTGCTGGAGATCGAGACCATCCGCGACATCCGGCTCGCCACCAAGGCCCTCATGGGCCTGCCCCAGCACTGGCTCCAGCCCGACGTCGTCGAGGGCCTCGAACGGGTCGCCCGCACCGCCGCCCGCCGCGGCGTCAACCTCGCTATCCACACCCACGTCAACCACGCCCAGTCGCTCACCCCGCTGGTCGCCAGGGCCGCCCAGACCGCCCTCGACGTCGGCGTCCGCGACGTACGCAACCAGGGCGTGCTCATGCGCGGCGTCAACGCCACCGCCCCCGACCTGCTCGACCTCTGCTTCGCCCTCCAGGGCGAGGCGGGCATCCTGCCGTACTACTTCTACATGTGCGACATGATCCCCAACGCCGAGCACTGGCGGGTCCCGGTCTGGCACGCCCAGCAGCTCCAGCACGACATCATGGGCTACCTGCCCGGCTACGCCACCCCGCGCATCGTCTGCGACGTCCCCTTCGTCGGCAAGCGCTGGGTGCACATGCTCACCGAGTACGACCGCGAACGCGGCATCTCGTACTGGACGAAGAACTACCGCACCTCCATCGAGTCGGCCGACGCCGAGGCGCTCAACAAGCGTCACGCCTACTACGACCCGATCGACACCCTGCCCGAGACCGGGCAGAAGTGGTGGGCCGACCACCGCATCGAGGACTGACCCACCGACGCCCGTCACCCCCGGAGCCGCCCGCCGGCCCGGGGGTGACGCCTGTCCGCCCCCCTGGCCGGCCGGAAGACGCCGCTCGCCGACACGGCTCCGAAGAGTCGCGGGCCGAGATCCGTTCCCGGCGACCGCCGACCTGACGCCGCCGAGGACGTGGCGGCCTCCGGCGTGTGCCGGGGGCCGCCACCGTGATCCACGGGTCACCTCGTGAAGGTGTCCTTCGCGTTGCGGCCGGCGTCCTTGACGTGCTCGCCGGCCTGCCGGGCCCGCGCTTCGGTCTGCTGCGTCGCGCCCTCGCCACGCATCCGCTCGTTGTCGGTGACGTCGCCGATCCGCTCCTTCGCGGCGCCGGCAATCTGCTCGGCCTTGTTCTTCGCCTTGTCGGTGAAGCTCATGTCGCCTCCTCCGCACCGGGCCGGGACTCCCCCGCCCCTCGGCTGATCGGGTGCCCCTCGTGGGTCGTCGGAAACGTGGTCGTGCTTGTCGTGGTGGGCCGCACACCCGCTAGGGCATCCTAGGACACTAGGGGAACGGTGGTGGGCGGGGTCTGATTGACTGGACGAATGGGAGAGATCCTGCTGATCCGGCACGGCGAGACCACCTGGAGCGCGAGCCGCCGGCACACCTCGTACACCGACCTCCCGCTCACCCCCGACGGCGAGCGACAGGCCCGCGCCCTCGGCCGGTTCCTCGCCGGCCGGCGCCTCGCCGCCGTCCTGACCAGTCCCCGCGCCCGGGCCCTGCGCACCGCGCGGCTCGCCGGCCTCACGGTCACCGGCACGGTCGACGACCTCGCCGAATGGAACTACGGCGAGTACGAGGGGCGCACCACCGCCGACATCCGCGACGACCGTCCGAACTGGTCCATCTGGGCCGACGGCTGCCCCGGCGGGGAGTCCCCGAACCAGGTCGGGGAGCGTCTCGACCGGGTGCTCGCCCGAGTCCACCCGCTGCTCGACCGGGGCACCGTCGCCCTCGTCGGGCACGCCCACAGCCTGCGCGTGCTCGGCGCCCGCTGGGTCGGCCTGCCGCCGTCCGCCGGCGGGCTGCTGCGGCTGGACACCGCCACACTCAGCGTGCTCGGCCACGAGCACACTCGGCGGGTCATCCTCCGGTGGAACCAGCCGGTTCCCCCGACGCCCGGGCACGCGCCCGAAGCTGGGGCTCGGCACTGATCTTCGGTGGCCGGGTCTCGTACGGCGTCGACAGCACCACCGTCGTGCGGGTGGTCACGTTCGCCGCCGTACGGATCTCCTGGAGCAGCCGCTCCAGGTCTGCCGGGCTGGCCACCCGCACCAGCAAGAGGTAGAAGTCCTCCCCCGCCACCGAGTAGCACGAGTCGATCTCCGGCAGGTGGGCCAGCCGCTCCGGCGCGTCGTCGGGCTGCGACGGGTCGAACGGCCGGATCGCCACGAACGCGGTCAGCGGCAGGTCGAGGGCCTCGAAGGAGACCCGGGCGGCGTACCCCTTGATCACGCCGCGCTGCTCCAGGCGACGCACCCGCTGGTGCACGGCGGAGACCGACAGGCCCACCTTCTCCGCCAGATCCGTGTACGACAGCCGACCGTCAGCGGTCAGCGCGGCGATGATGGCGCGGTCGATCTCCTCCACGGCGTGCAACCTACCGGGAAAACCGCTTCCCGGCGACGACGCGGCCCGTCGGCGCGACACGGCACACATGCCGCGTCGACAGGCCGCCGACCGTCAGCCCTTCGCCAGAGCCCGCGAGATGACCAGTCGCTGGATCTGGTTGGTGCCCTCGACGATCTGGAGCACCTTGGCCTCGCGCATGTACCGCTCCACCGGGTGGTCGGCCACGTAGCCGGCCCCGCCGAGGACCTGCACCGCGTCGGTCGTCACCCGCATCGCCGTGTCGGTCGCGAAGAGCTTCGCCTTCGCCGCCTCGATCGAGTACGGCCGGCCGGCGTCACGCAGCCGTGCCGCGGCCAGCGTCAACGCCCGGGCCGCGGAGATCTGGGTGGCCAGGTCGGCGAGCGTGAAGCCCAAACCCTGGAAGTCGATGATCGCCCTGCCGAACTGCTGCCGCTCCCGGGCGTAGCCGACCGCGTAGTCCAGCGCCGCCTGGGCCAGCCCGATCGCGCAGGCGGCGATGCCGAGGCGCCCCGAGTCGAGGGCGGACATGGCGATGGTGAAGCCCGCGCCCTCCCCGCCGATCAGCCGCTCGGCCGGTACCCGGGCCGAGTCGAAGGCGATCTGCGCGACCGGGGAGGCGCGCAACCCCATCGTCCGCTCCGCCGCCTGCGGCGCGATGCCGGGCGTGGCGCGGTCGGCCAGCAGGCAGGAGATGCCCTTCGGGCCGGGGCCGCCGGTGCGGCAGAAGATGTTGTAGAAGTCCGCCACCTGGGCGTGGGTGATCCACGCCTTGGTGCCGTCGACCACGTAGGCGTCACCGTCGCGCACCGCCTTCGTGGTCAGGGCGGCGGCGTCCGACCCGCCCTGCGGCTCCGAGAGGCAGTACGCCCCGAGCAGTTCGCCGCCGACCATGTCGGGCAGCAGCTTGCGCTGCTCGTCCGTGCCGAACTGGGCGAGGGGGTAGCAGGACAGGGTGTGCACGCTGACCGCCTCGGCGACCGCGAGCCACCGGCTGGCCAGGATCTCCAGCACCTGGAGGTAGACCTCGTAGGGCTGGGCGGCGCCGCCGTGCTCCTCGGCGTAGGGCAGGCCGAGCAGGCCGGCCCGCCCGAGGGTGCGCAGCACCTCCCGGGGGAACTCCGCGCGCTCCTCGAACCCGGCGGCCCGTGGCGCGAGCTCCCGGTCGGCGAGTTCGGTGGCGAGGTCGAGCAGGTCGTGAGCCTCGTCGGTGGGGAGGATCCGGTCGACAGTCATAGCGCGATGAGCTCCGTGGGGGTGGTGTTGAGCCGTTGCACGCCGTCCGGGGTGCAGACGACGATGTCCTCGATGCGGGCGCCGTGCCGGCCCGCCAGGTAGATGCCCGGTTCGACGGAGAACGCCATCCCCGCCTCCAGCGGCCGGGCGTTGCCGGCCACGACGTAGGGCTCCTCGTGGCCGTCCAGGCCGATGCCGTGACCGGTGCGGTGCAGGAACGCCTCGCCGAAGCCGGCGGCGGCGATCGGCTCACGGGCCGCCGCGTCGACGTCCTCGGCGGTCACCCCGGGGCGGACCGCGGCCACCGCCGCCCGCTGGGCGGCGTGCAGCACCGCGTAGTAGTCGACGAACTCGGCCGGCGCCGGACCGCCCGCGACGTAGGTGCGGGTGCAGTCGGAGCGGTAGCCCGAGGGCATCATCCCGCCGATGTCCACCACCACCGGCTCCCCGGCGCCGATCGGCCGGTCGGAGGTGCCGTGGTGCGGGCTGGCCCCGTTCGGGCCGGCCGCGACGATCACGAAGTCCACGGTGACGTGGCCGGCGGCCCGGATCGCCGCGGCGATGTCGGCGGCGACCTCCGCCTCGGTGCGCCCCGGCCGCAGCCACCGGCCCATCCGCTCGTGCACCGCGTCGATCGCCGCGCCCGCCTCGGCCAGCGCCGCGACCTCGGCCGGGGACTTGCGGACGCGCATCTCGCGCAGCACCTCGGAGGCCAGCCGCTGGGCGGCGTCGGGCAGCGCCGTGCGCAGGGCGAGGACCTGCTCGGCCCACATCCGGTCGGCCAGCCCGACCGCCGCCACCGGCCCGCCGAGCGCGGCGACGAGCAGCGGGTACGGGTCGGTGCCGTCGGCGTGGTCGACGATGCGTACGCCGGTGGCCGACGCGGGGGACGCCTCGGCGGCCGGCCGTTCCAGGGTGGGCACGATCAGCGTCGGCTCGCCCCGCGCGGGCAGCACCAGGCAGGTCAGCCGCTCCCCCTCGTGCGCGTCGTAGCCGGTCAGATAACGCAGGTCCGAGCCGGGGGTGAGCAGCAGTGCGTCCAGGCCTGCGGCGGCGGTGGCGTGCTGGGCGTCGGCCAGCCGCCGGGGCGGATAGAGCTCGTCAGATCCCACCCGGTCAGCTTAACGGTCGTTCGGGCATGGACCCAGCTCGCTACCCGCCGTCCTGGACGGCTCGCAGCCCGGTTCCGCCACCGTCGGCCGTACGCGTCGATAGGCTGGGCGCGGACGGATCGCCGTACGGAGAGGACCGGCCGCCGTGGCACCGACGGACCCTGAGCGCGCCGCGGCCCGACGCCGCCGGCTGCTCTGGGCGGGGATCCTCGCGGTGGCGGGCCTGGTCCTGCTGGCCGTCGGCCTGACCGTCGCCGAGGGCACGGCGGCCTGGCTCGAGGTGGCGGTCGCGATCGTGCTGCTGCTCGCCAGCTACGGCCTGCAGTACGTGGCGCGTCGCGAGACGTACCACGACGAGCACGAACGCCCCTGACCGGCCGCGCCGTACCCCCGATCGTCGGTGGGGTGTGCCAGGCTGTCGGGCGTGGCACAGCGACCCCCGATCATGCTCATCGACGCGCCCAGCCTCTACTTCCGGGCCTACTTCGGCATCCCCGAGTCGGCGGCGCGGGCCGCCGACGGCAGCCCCGTCAACGCGGTGCGCGGCTTTCTCGACATGCTGGCGACCCTGATCCGCACCCGCCGGCCCGACCGGATGGTCTGCGCGATGGACCACGACTGGCGGCCCGACTGGCGGGTGGCGCTGCTGCCGTCCTACAAGGCGCACCGGCTGGCCCCCGAGGGCGGCGAGGTGGTGCCCGACACGCTCAGTCCTCAGGTGCCGCTCATCCTCGAGGTGCTCGACGCCGTCGGGATCACCCACGTCGGCGCGGCCGGCTACGAGGCCGACGACGTGCTCGGCACCCTCTCGGTGACCCAGCCGGCGCCGGTGGAGGTGGTCTCCGGCGACCGGGACCTGTTCCAGCTCGTCGACGACGCCCGCCCGGTGCGGCTGCTCTACGTCGGGCGGGGCGTGGCCAAGCTGGACGACTGCGACGACACCGCCGTGCGCGCCCGCTACGGGGTGCCGGCGGACCGGTACGCCGACTTCGCCGCCCTGCGGGGCGACCCCAGCGACGGGCTGCCCGGGGTGGCGGGCGTGGGCGAGAAGACGGCCGCCCGGCTGGTCGAGCGGTACGGCGACATCGCGGGCATCCTGGCCGCTCTGGACGAGCCGGACTCGGGCTTCGCCCCCGGGCTGCGCACCAAGCTCGTCGCCGCGCGGGACTACCTGGCCGTCGCGCCGAAGGTGGTCCGGGTCGCCCTCGACGTGCCGCTGCCCGAGCTGGCCACCGCGCTGCCGACCGCCCCGGCCGATCCCGACCGGCTGCTGGAGCTGGCCGGCGAGTGGAACCTGGCCGGCTCGACACGCCGCCTGGTCGACGCCCTCGCCCAGCGGGCCTAGCCCGCAGCGCGGGCAGACCCGCGACGCGTCCCGCTCCCCCGCCAGGGCACACGGCCGAGCGGGCACGTGGGCCCGGCTGGCCGAGTCGGTGCCCGGTGGCCCGGGCGGGGTTCAGCGCGGCGGGTTGTCCCGGCGGGACGGGAACGGGGTGCCCGGCCGGCCGAGCGTGGACCGGGCCCGCAGCCCCACCGGGTCCGGTGCCGCCACCGGGGGCGCCTCGGCCGGCTCCGATCCCCGCAGGGTGTCGAAGTACGCCGCGGCGGCCCGGTCCTCGGCGGTGGGGGCGGCGAGCAGCGCGTAGACCAGCCCGACGACGCCGAACACCACCGCGAGGATGATCGGCACCAGCAGGGTGCTGACGCCGGCCCCGACCACCTCGCCCTGCCGGGCGTGCGCATGCACCGACATGGCGCTCATGCCGGTGAAGTGCATGCCGTTGACCGCGATGCCCATCAGCAGGGCCGAGCCGACGATCGCCAGTCCCCGGCGGACGGTCACCGCCAGCCAGAGCGCCACCGTGGCCGCCACCACCGCGATCACGACCGACAGCACGACGCGGACGGGATCGTAGTCGATCCGGCCGTTGAGCCGCATGGCCGCCATGCCCGTGTAGTGCATCGCGGCGACCCCCGCGCCGGTGAACAGGCCCCCGCCGATCAGTCGCACCGCCGAGAACCGCCCGGTGCCGACGATGGCCAGGCCGATGCCGACCGCGATCACCGCGATCAGCGCGCTGGCCACGGTGATCGGCACGTCGTACCGGATCCGGGTGCCCTCGACGGCGAAGCCGAGCATCGCCATGAAGTGCATGGTCCAGATGGCGGTGCCGCCGATGGCCCAGGCCGCCAGGGTTCCCCACCAGGCGCGCTGGGCCGCGCTGCCCGCCGTACGGATCCGCCCCGCGCAGATCAGGCCCAGGGCCGAGCCCAGCACCGAGAGCGCGTAGCTGAGCGCGGGGGTGATCCACCCGTACTCAAAGTGATTGATTTCCGCCATGGCGGCTTTCCCCCAGATCGACTACCGACGCGTAACAGCGCGCCGCAGCAATGATCAGGTATGCCTTCACCAGGCACAACGGCACCCCCCGAACAATTCGGGGGGTGCCGTTGTGATGACTTTACGATGCGTCGATTTCGCTCGCCGGCTACTGACAGTGATGTCAGGCCGAGGCGTGGTAGGCCAGCACGCCCCGGTTCACGGCGCCGATCGCCTGCCGGGCGGTGGCCCGGAGTTCCGGCGAGGCGCCGCCGGAGTCGGCGAGCTGGCCGAGCAGGTCGACCACCTGCCGGGCCCACCGGACGAAGTCGCCGGCCGGCATCTCGCCGTCGATCTCGTGGCCGCTGCCGAGCACCTTCGCCAGGGCCTCGCCCCGCGCCCACCGGTAGATCGGCCAGGCGAAGCCGAGGTCGGGCTCGCGGGTGACGGCGAGGCCGCGGGCCGCCTCGTCGGCCTCGATCTCGCTCCACAGCTTGAGCGTCTCGTCGACCGCCTCGGCCACGGGGCCGCGCGGCAGCGACGCCCGCTCGTCGACGTCGCGGCGGGCCTCGAAGACCACCACGGAGACCGCCGCCGCCAGCTCGGCGGGGGAGAGCCCGTCCCACACGCCACGCCGGAGGCACTCGGCGACCAACAGGTCCGCCTCCGTCCAGATCCGGCCGAGCATCCGGCCGGCATCGGTCACCGCGCCGTCGGACGTGAGGTAGCCCCGGGCGGTGAGCAGCGCGACGATCAGGTCGAACGTGCGGGCCAGCGAGCCGGTCCGGCCGGCCACCCGCTGCCGCAGCTCCTCGGTGTCCTTCTCCAGGCGGCGGCGGCGCTCCGCCCAGCGGGCGTGTTCCTCCCGCTCCGGGCAGGCGTGGCAGGCATGCCGGCGCAACTCGGTGCGGAGCTGGCTGAGCCGGTGGTCCTCACCGGTCGTCTGCCGCGACCGGCCGCCCCGGCGGCCGCCGTGCCGGTCCAGCCCGATGCCGCTGACCTCGGCCGCCAGGTCACGCCGGGCCGCCGGCGAGCGGTGGTTGAAGTGCTTCGGCACCCGGATGCGTGCCAGCACCTCGGCGGGGGTGTTGAAGTCCCCCGGGCTGACCCGACCCGCCCAGCGGTCCTGGGTGAGCACCAGCGGCCGGGGCTCGCCGAAGCCGCCGGTGGCCGGGTCGAGCACGACGGCCAGGCCGGCCCGACGGCCCGACGGCACCCGGATCACGTCGCCGACCCGCAGCCGCTCCAGCGAGGCCACCGCGGCGGCCTTGCGCTGGCTCTGCCCCTGCCGGGCGATGGCCCGCTCCCGGTCGGCGATCGCCACCCGCAGCGCGAAGTACTCGTCGAAGTCGCCGTGGTGGCAGGCCGCCTCCGCGCCGTACGCCTCGATGGTCTCGGTGTTGCGCTGGACCTGGCGGGCCAGGCCGACCACCGACCGGTCCGCCTGGAACTGGGCGAACGAGGACTCCAGCAGCGCCCGGGCCGGCTCGGCGCCGACCGTGCCGACCAGGTTGACCGCCATGTTGTACGACGGCCGGAAGCTGGACCGTAGCGGGTAGGTGCGGGTGGAGGCGAGCCCCGCGACGTGCCGGGGGTCGGTCTCCGGGGACCAGACGACGACGGCGTGCCCCTCGACGTCGATGCCGCGCCGGCCGGCCCGGCCGGTGAGCTGGGTGTACTCCCCCGGCGTCAGGTCGACGTGCGCCTCGCCGTTGTACTTGACCAGGCGCTCCAGCACGACGCACCGGGCCGGCATGTTGATGCCCAGGGCCAGCGTCTCGGTGGCGAAGACCGCCTTGACCAGGCCCCGGACGAAGAGCTCCTCGACGACCTCCTTGAACACCGGCAGCATGCCGGCGTGGTGGGCGGCCAGGCCGCGTTCGAGGCCGTCGAGCCACTCCCAGTAGCCGAGGACGGTCAGGTCCTCGCCGGGGATCGCGGTGACCCGCGACTCGACGACGCGGCGGATCTCCGCCCGCTCCTCGGGGGAGGTGAGCCGCAGGCCCGCGGCGAGGCACTGCTGCACGGCGGCGGCGCAGCCGGCGCGGCTGAAGATGAACAGGATCGCCGGCAGCAGCCCCTCCCGGTCGAGCCGGTCGACGATGTCGGGGCGCATCGGGCCGCGCCAGCGGGGCCCACGCCGGCCGCCGCCGGGGCCGGCGCTGCGACCCTCGCCGAGTTCCAGCCGGCGCATGGTGTCGCGGGTGTAGCGCAGCAGCTCGGGGTGCACGTCGTGCTTGCGGGCGGCGTCGGCGTCGTGGAACAGGTCGAACATCCGCTTGCCGACCAGCATGTGCTGCCACAGCGGCACCGGGCGGTGCTCGCTGACCACCACGGCCGTCTCGCCGCGCACGGTGACCAGCCAGTCGGCGAACTCCTCGGCGTTGGACACCGTGGCCGACAGGGAGACCAGGGTGACCGAGGCGGGCAGGTGGATGATCACCTCTTCCCACACCCCGCCGCGGAACCGGTCGGCGAGGTAGTGCACCTCGTCCATCACCACGTACGCCAGGCCCTCGAGGGTGGCCGAGCCGGCGTAGAGCATGTTGCGCAGCACCTCGGTGGTCATCACCACCACCGGGGCGTCGCCGTTGATGGCGTTGTCGCCGGTGAGCAGCCCGACCTGCTCGGCGCCGTAGCGGTCGACCAGGTCGTGGTACTTCTGGTTCGACAGGGCCTTGATCGGGGTGGTGTAGAAACACTTGCGCCGCGGGGGCGGGGCCGCCTCGTCGCCGGTCGCCGCCGCATCGTCGGCCGCGGCGCGCGTCGGTGTGCCGCGCAGCGCCAGGTGTACGGCGAACTCGCCGACCGCGGTCTTGCCGGCGCCGGTCGGGGCGCACACCAGCACGCCGCTGCCCCGTTCCAGCGCCTGGCACGCCTCCCGCTGGAAGTCGTCGAGATCGAACCCCAGCTCGAGGGCGAACTCGTCCAGCGCCGGGAACTGTGAGGCCTGCGCGGCCCGGCGGCGCGCCGCGGCGTACCGCTCGGCGGGGCTCGACATGCCCCCAAGATTAATGCGTGCCGCCGACAGCCACCGGACAAGGCCAACCGGCAGTGGGGTCGGAGGCGGTCGGTAGGGTGCACGACGTGCCGGATCATGCCGAACCGCCCCACGTCCCGCGCGGCGCCGACGACGCCGTCCGCCCGGGCCCGTCCCGCCGGCCGGTGGAGGCGGTCCTGCTCGACTTCCACGGCACCCTGGCCCAGGTGGAGGAACCCCGGGAGTGGGTGCTCGCCGCCGCGGCCGGCTGCGGGGTGAGCCTGGAGCGGATGCGGGCCACCTCGCTCGCCGACCGCCTGCTCACCGCGGGCCGGGCGGGCGGGCCGCCGCCGACCCGGATACCGCCCCGGCTGGCCGAGCTCTGGGCCGACCGGGATCTCTACCCGCACGCCCACCGGGGCGCCTACACCGGGCTCGCCGAGACCGTGGACGCGGGCATCGAGGGCTTCGCCGAGGCGCTCTACGAGCGGCTGCTCGTGCCCGAGGGCTGGGTGCCGTACCCGGACACCGCACCGACCCTGGCCGCGCTGCGCGACGGGGGCGTCCGGGTGGCCGTGGTCAGCAACATCGGCTTCGACATCCGGCCGCACTTCGAGGCGTGGGGGCTGGCCGAACTGGTCGACGCGTTCGTCCTGTCGTACGAGGTGGGGCGCTGCAAGCCGGACCCGGGGATCTTCCTGCGCGCCTGCGGGATGCTCGGCGTCGACCCGGAGCGGGCGCTGATGGTGGGCGACACCCCGGCCGACGCGGGGGCCGTCGCGGCCGGCTGCGCGGTGCTGGTGCTGCCGGCCGCCGAGGCGGGGCGGGCCAACGGCCTGGGCGCCGTGCTGGACCTGGCCGGGGTCGACAAGCAGCGCTAACGGCACGTCGACAGCACCGTTAACAGGCGGCGCTAACGCGAGGGCGTTATCGTCGCTGCCATGATCACCGAGACGTCGCCCCGGGACCGCATCGTCCGGGCCGCCGCCACCCTGCTCGCCGAGGGCGGACGGGAGGCGGTCTCCACCCGGGCGGTCAGCCGGGCGGCAGGAGTGCAGGCGCCGACGATCTACCGCCAGTTCGGCGACATGCGTGGCCTGCTGGACGCGGCGGCCAGCTACGGGTTCGCCGCGTACCTGCACACCCAGGCGGCCGGGGATCTCGCCGGCGACCCCGTCGACGACCTGCGCCGGGGCTGGGACCTGCACGTCGGCTTCGGGGTGGCCAACCCCGCGTTCCACGCGCTCGTGTACGGCGACCCACGCCCCGGCGAGACCCCGACGGCGGCCCGGGTCGCGGCCGACATCCTGCGTCAGCTCGTACTCCGGGTGGCCGAGGCGGGCCGGCTGCGCACGGGCGTCGACGAGGCGACCGAGATGCTGCACGCCACCGGGTGCGGCGTCACCCTCACCCTGATCCGGACCCCGCCGCCGCAGCGCGACCCCGCCCTGTCGACCCGGACCCGGGAGGCCGTGCTCGCCGCCCTGGTCACCGACTCCGCCGCCGCCCGGGCCACCTCCCGCGCCGACCGACCGGTCCGGCACGCGGTGGCACTGCGCGCCGCCCTCGACACCCTGACCACCGACCTCACCGCCGCCGAACGCGCCCTGCTCGCCGAGTGGCTCGACCGCGTCGCCCGCACGGCCTCCTGACCCGCGCGGAGGCGCACCCGCACCCCCGTCATCACGCCCGGCACGGCCGGCGCTCCTGACCCGGACGCGCGCGGGCGCGCGCGTCAGCGCAGGAGGCGCAGGGCGGCGGGCACCGCGGCGACGGTCAGCGGGAGGTCCAGGGCGCGCTCGCCGTCGGCGTACGTGGTGATGCCCTCGGCGCTCAACTCGACCGTGCGGGCACGGTAGCTGCGCACCAGCGGATGCGCCACGTGGGTGCCCCGGTAGATGCGTGGCTTGACCCGCATCAGGGTGCGCCGGTCGAACCGGCCGCCCACCACCACGTCGAGCAGGCCGTCGGTCGGGTCCGCGTCCGGGCAGATCCGCATGCCGCCGCCGTAGCTGGCGGTGTTGCCCACGGCCACCAGCACGGCGTCCACCTCGTGCGCCACCCCGTCGAGCCGCAGCGTGTACCGGCGTGGGCGCAGCCGGGCCAACTCCACCACGATCGCCAGGTCGTAGCGGCGCGGACCGCTCGGCCAACGCATCCGGTTGGCGCGCTCGTTGACGATCGCGTCGAAGCCGGCCGCGAGCACCGCCGCGTACCAGCGGCTCGTGCCGTCGCCGGCCGTCATCCGCGCCAGGTCCACCGGGTGGGTGCGGCCGTCGCGCAGCGCCGCCGCGATGACGTCGACGGCGGCGAGCGGGTCGACCGGGAAGCCGGTGTCGGCGGCGAAGTCGCCACTTCGACCTGGGTCGCTTCCTGCCCGGCTACCTGCGTTGGTACTTCTTCGCATACGGTCGACGGCTGACCCGGGCGAAGCTGGCCGGGCGTG
>NZ_JBEZMR010000016.1:0-152247 GCF_040652795.1 Micromonospora sp. NPDC048170 | reverse complement strand
CCCGTCAACTGCGCCGCACCCGCCGCATGCACCACCGCCCGCAACCGCTCACCACGCCCCACCAACCCCCCCAACAACCCCGCCACCGCACCCCGATCCGCCACATCACACGCCACCACCGACACCCGCACACCCAACCCCTCCAACCGCCCCACCAAATCCCCCACACCCACCGCATCCCCACCCCGCCGACTCACCAACACCACATGCTCCGCACCCACACCCACCGCCCACAACGCCACCCGCGCACCCAACGCCCCCGTACCACCCGTCACCAACACCGTCCCCGACAACCGAAAACCAGACCCAGAACCAGACCCCGAACCACCACCCACACGCACCAACCGCCGCACAAACACCCCCGACAACCGCAACGCCACCTGATCCTCACCACAACCCGACAACACCCCACACAACCAACCCCACACACCACCACCCACCACCACCGGCAAATCCACCAACCCACCCCACCGCAACGGCAACTCCAAACCCACCACCCGACCCAAACCCCACACGGAAGCGGCGGTCAGGTCGGTCAGGGCCTCCGAGTCGTCCACGGAGACCGCCCCGGAGGTCAGCCACCACAGCCGGCCCTCGACTTCCGTGACGGCCAGCGCCTGCGCCACCGCCAGCGCCTCCACCACGCCCGCGCCGGCCAGCGACAGCAGCGAGATCAGCCCGGCAACCGGTTCTCCAGCCGGCCGCGCCCCGGTCAGCCGTCGCGCGATCTGGTCCCGCTCCAGCACGTCCAGCACCACCGGCACCACCTCGGCGCCCCGCGCCGCCAACTCGGCCAGCAGCGGGTGGTCCTCCTGGCCGGGAAGCATCAGCACCAGCCAGGTGCCGGCCAGGGTCTCGGGGCCGCTGATGGCGTGGCGTCGCCACACCACCCGGTACCGCCACGAATCCACAGTTGACTGCTGCTGGGCGGCCCGCCGCCACTGCGCGAGCTTCGGCAGGACCGCGCTGAACGGCTCGTCCGCGCCGACGCCCAACTCGCCGCCGACCAGGTCGGGGTCGCCGGACTCCACGGCCGCCCAGAACCGCCCGTCCAGTGCGTCGTCGTGGGCGGGCCGGCGGGCCGGAAGCGCCGCTTCCGGCCAGTACCAGGTGTGGTCGAAGGCGTACGTGGGCAGGTCCACCACACGCGGCCGAACACCGGCCTGACCGTGGTACGCCGCCCAGTCGACCGGCACACCCGCAACCCACAACTGCCCCAACGCCGACGTCAGAACATCGACCTCCGCACGATCCCGCCGCAACACCGGAATCCGCCGCACCACACCATCCGCAACGACATCCGCCACCATCGCCGTCAACGTCGCATCCGGGCCGACCTCCAGGAAGGTGTCCACACCCTGCCCCCGCAGAGCCGCCACCCCGTCGGCGAACCGCACCGGCCGCCGCACATGCCGCACCCAGTACTCCGGATCCACCAACTCCAAGGGATCCGCCACCGCACCCGTCACGTTCGACACCACCGGAACCCGCGGCACCCGCCAGTCCAGCCCCGCCACCACCGAACGGAACTCATCCAACATCGGATCCATCAACCGCGAATGGAACGCGTGACTGACCGACAGCTCCTTGACCCGCCAACCCCGCTGGCCGGCAGCCGCCACCACCAACGCGACCTCGCCCGCAGTGCCCGAGACCACCACCGACGCCGGACCATTCACCGCCGCAACATCGACCGCCGCACCCGACGCATCGATGACCTCCCGCACCACATCCTCGGGAGCACCAACCGCCGCCATCACCCCACCAGCCGGCAACGCCTGCATCAACCGACCCCGCGCCGCCACCAACACACACGCATCCGACAACGACAACATCCCCGCCACATAGGCGGCACTCACCTCACCGATCGAATGACCCGCCACAAAATCCGCCCGCACACCCCAGGACGCCAACAACTCCCACAACGCCACCTCAACCGCAAACAACCCCGCCTGCGCGAACACCGTCTGGTCAAGCAACTCCGCCTCGGGCGAACCTGCCTCCGCGAACACCACCTCACCCAGCGGACGCGGCAGATGCGGATCAATCTCCCCGCACACCGCGTCAAACGCCGACGCGAACACCGGGAACACGTCGTACAACTCCCGACCCATACCAGCGCGCTGCGAACCCTGACCCGTGAACAACACCGCCCGACGACCCACCGACACCACACCCGACGACCGGCCCTCAGCAACCGCCGTCAAGCCCGCCGTCAACTCCTCGACCGAACTGCCCCACACCACCGCCCGATACTCCAAAGCCGCCCGCGACACCACCAACGACCAGGACACATCCGACACCACAAGATCAGACCGGCCCCGCACGAACGACGCCAACCGCGCCGCCTGACCCACCAGACCCCGCTCCGACCGCCCCGACACCACCCACGGCACCGGCAACGCCACGGTCGCACCCCCGACGGGCTGCGAGACGAAGTCTCCAGCCGCGGTTTCGGCAGCAGCAGCCTCCCGCTCACCAGCGGCCGGCACCGGGTGTGCCGCCGCCGACACCAAATGAAGCGCCGACTCCGGCTGCGCCGTCGGCACCCCGTCGAGCGTCGGCTCAGGCTGCTCGATGATCACGTGCGCGTTGGTGCCGGAGATGCCGAACGACGACACCCCCGCCCGACGAACCCGCTCAACCGCCGGCCAGGCACGCGACTCGGTCACCAACTCCACCGCACCCGACGCCCAGTCGACATGCGACGATGGCTCGTCCACGTGCAGGGTCGCCGGCACCACACCCGCACGCATCGCCAAGATCATCTTGATGATCCCCGCAGCCCCGGCAGCCGCCTGCGTGTGACCGATGTTCGACTTCACCGACCCCAACAACAACGGCACATCACGACCCTGCCCGTACGTGGCCAGCAGCGCCTGCGCCTCGATCGGATCACCCAGGGTCGTACCCGTACCGTGCGCCTCCACCACATCCACATCAGCGGACGACAACCCCGCCGACGCCAACGCCTGACGGATCACCCGCTGCTGAGACGGACCATTCGGCGCCGTCAAACCATTCGACGCACCATCCTGGTTCACCGCCGTACCACGCACCACCGCCAGAACCCGCCGGCCCTCCCGCTGCGCGTCCGACAGCCGCTGCACGACCAGGACGCCCACGCCCTCGCCCCATGCGGTGCCGTCGGCCGACTCGGCGAACGCCTTGCAGCGGCCGTCCGCCGACAGCCCGCCCTGCCGGGAGAACTCGATGAAGGCGCCCGGGGTGGACATCACGGTGACGCCACCGGCCAGCGCCAGGTCGCACTCACCCGACCGCAACGCCTGCACCGCCAGGTGCAACGCCACCAACGACGACGAACACGCCGTGTCCACCGTCACCGCCGGCCCCTCGAACCCGAACGAGTACGACACCCGGCCCGACAACACGCTCGCCGAGGCGCCGGTCGCGCCGTACCCGACGAGCGACTCGCCGGCCTGACGTACGACGATCTCGTAGTCCTGTCCGTTGGTGCCGGCGAACACGCCGACCCGGCTGCCGCGCAGCGCGAGGGGCTCGATCCGGGCGTCCTCGAACGCCTCCCAGGCGACCTCCAGCAGCAGCCGCTGCTGCGGATCCATCGCCAACGCCTCACGCGGCGAGATCCCGAAGAACTCCGCGTCGAAGCCACCCGCGTCGGCGAGGAACGCCCCTCGGGTGACGTCGGAGCCGGACAGCGACTCCAGGTCCCAGTGCCGGTTGGTCGGGAAGTCCGACATCGCGTCGACCCCGGCCGTCAGCAGCTCCCAGAAGTCCTCCGGGGACTCGGCCCCGGAGGGGAAGCGGCAGCCCATGCCGACGATGACGATCGGGTCGTCGCCCACGACGGACCCGGTGACGGCGGCAGAGACGGGAGATGCCTGCCCGCCGAGCAGTTCGGCGTGGATGTGCCCGGCGAGGGCCGTCGAGTTCGGGTAGTCGAAGGCGAGCGTGCTCGGCAACGTCAGACCGGTGGCCGTGTCGAGCCGGTTGCGCAGCTCGACCGCCGCCAGCGACGTGAAGCCGAGGTCCTGGAACGCCCGATCCGGTGCCACCCGCTCGGCGGACTCGTGGCCCAGCACGGCGGCGACCTCGGCGCGGACGAGGTCACGAAGGACGCGTAGCTGCTCCGTTCCGGGCATTCCCGACAGGCGAAGGCGCAGGTCGGCCGCCGGCACGGGAGCGCCGACGGCTGCCGCCGCGCCGGCCCCGGCCAGGAGGTCCCGAACCAGCGGGTCTGGGCGTCGACCGCTGGCGGCGGCCACCCGGGCCCAGTCGATGTCGGCCACCACGAGGTACGTCTCGTCGCGCTCCAGCGCGCGGGTGAGGGCGCGGACGGCCGTCTCGGGCGCCATCGCACCGAAACCGGCGCGGCTCAGCCGCTGCTCGAAGTCACCGGCGCTCACCCCGCCGTCGGCCCAGAGGCCCCAGGCGAGCGAGGTCGCCGGCAGCCCTTCCGCGCGGCGCCGCTGCGCCAGGGCGTCGAGGAAGGCGTTGCCCGGCGCGTAGGTGGCCTGCCCGGCGGCACCCATGATTCCGGCGAGGGAGGAGAAGAGCACGAAGGCGGACAGGTCCGCGCCCCGGGTCAGCTCGTCCAGGTTGCGTGCGGCGTCGACCTTCGCCCGCAGCGCGCCGGCCAACTGGTCGACGCCCACCGTGTCGACCACGTTGTCGTCGAGGGCGGCGGCGGTGTGCACGACCGCGCTCAGCGGAAGCTCGTCGGGAATCGAGTCGAGCAGCGCCGCGAGCGCGGCCCGGTCGGCCACGTCGCAGGACGCGAGGGTGACCCGGCTGCCGAGCCCGGTGAGTTCCTCGGCGAGGGCGACCGCACCTGGTGCCTCGCCACCCCGCCGGCTGACCAGCAGGAGGTGTTCGGCGCCTTCCCCGGCCAACGCACGGGCGACGTGCCCGCCGAGGGCCCCGGTGCCGCCGGTGATCAGCACCGTGCCGCGAGGGGTCCAGGAACGGCGCGGACCGGTGTCGCCGTACGTCGCCCGGACCAGCCGACGGGCGTGGCCGCCGTTCGGGCGCAGGGCGACCTCTTCCTCGCGGCCGGCGCCGCCGACCAGCGTCCGGAGCATGCGTACGACGCTCTGGTCCGGCTGCTCGGTGACGTCGACGAGCCCGCCCCAACGGTGCGGATGCTCGGCGCGCAGCACACTCCCGAAGCCCCACGCCATCGCCTGCACGGGGTCGACGTGCCGGTCACGGGATCCGACGGAGACCGCGCCGCGGGTGGCGATCCAGAGCCGGGCGGTGATCCCGGCGTCCCCGAACGCCTGGGCGAGGGCGATCGTGCCGGCGAGGCCCGCCGGAACGGAACCGTTCCCCGCGTACGGTCGGCCGTCGAAGGCGAGAAGCGAGAGCACGGGCAGCGTGTCGCCGGCGCGGCCGGCCAACGCCTCGACGAGGTCGTGGGCGATCCGCTTCCGGTCGTACGCGGTGTCGACCTCGACGATCCGCCCGCCGGCGGCACCGAGGGCCGTCGCCCAGTCCGTCACGGCCGCGTCCGCGTCGGCGGGTACGAGGAGCAGGAATTCGTTCGCCTCGGTGTCGGCGAGGTCGTCCGTGAGCGGCTGCCAGGCCACCCGGTAGCGCCACGAGTCGAGGGCGGCCTCGGCGTCCCGGCGGCGTCGCCAGGTGGACAGCGCCGGCAGCACGTCCGCGAGCGGGGCGTCGGCGTCGACGGCCAGGCTCTCGGCGAGGGTCGCCACGTCCTCCGCCTCGATCGCCCGCCAGAAGTCCTCGTCGGCGGCGGTACGACCGGCGACGGGGGGACGGTAGGAGCGCGTCGCGGCATTGATCCAGTAGCGCTGGTGGTCGAAGGCGTACGTGGGCAGGTCCACCGCACGCGGCCGGGCACCGGCCTGACCGTGGTACGCCGCCCAGTCGACCGGCACACCCGCAACCCACAACTGCCCCAACGCCGACGTCAGAACATCGACCTCCGCACGATCCCGCCGCAACACCGGAATCCGCCGCACCGCACCATCCGCAACGACATCCGCCACCATCGCCGTCAACGTCGCATCCGGGCCGACCTCCAGGAAGGTGTCCACACCCTGCCCCCGCAGAGCCGCCACCCCGTCAGCGAACCGCACCGGCTGCCGCACATGCCGCACCCAGTAGGCAGGATCCGTGACCTCTGCGGCGTCGGCCACGTTGCCGGTCACGTTCGACACCACCGGAATCCTCGGCGGCTGCCAGCCGAGCCCCGCCACCACCGCCGCGAACTCGCCCAACATCGGATCCATCAACCGCGAATGGAACGCGTGACTGACCGACAGCTCCTTCGTCCGCCAACCCCGCTCACGGGAGGCCGCCACCACCGCCGCGACCTCGACCGCCGCACCCGACACCACCACCGACGCCGGACCATTCACCGCCGCGATATCCACCGCCGCACCCGACGCCGCGATGACCTCGACAACAGACTCCTCCGGCGCACCGACCGCCGCCATCACCCCACCAGCCGGCAACGCCTGCATCAACCGACCCCGCGCCGCCACCAACACACACGCATCCGACAGCGACAACATCCCCGCCACGTAGGCGGCACTCACCTCACCGATCGAATGACCGGCCACAAAGTCCGCCCGCACACCCCACGACGCGAGCAACTCCCACAACGCCACCTCGACCGCAAACAACCCCGCCTGCGCGAACACCGTCTGGTCCAACAGACCCGCCTCGGGCGAACCCGCCTCCGCGAACACCACCTCACCCAGCGGACGCGGCAGATGCGGATCAATCTCCCCGCACACCGCATCAAACGCCGACGCGAACACCGGGAACACGTCGTACAACTCGCGGCCCATACCGACGCGCTGCGAACCCTGACCCGTGAACAACACCGCCCGACGACCCACCGACACCGCGCCCGACAACCGGCCCTCGGCGACCGCCGACAGGCCAGCGACCAGCTCGTCCACACCCGAGCCCCACACCACCGCACGATGCTCCAACGCCGCCCGAGTCGTCACCAACGACCACGCGACATCCGACACCGCGAGGTCGGACCCACCCCGCACGAACGACGCCAACCGCGCCGCCTGACCCACCAGACCCCGCTCCGACCGCCCCGACACCACCCACGGCACCGGCAACCCGACCGGCGCGACGGGCGCCGCAGCGGACTCCGGCTCCCCCTGCTCGATGATCACGTGCGCGTTGGTGCCGGAGATACCGAACGACGACACCCCCGCCCGACGAGCCCGCCCGACCGCCGGCCACTCCCGCGACTGCGTCACCAACTCCACCGCACCCGACGCCCAGTCCACATGCGACGACGGCTCGTCCACATGCAGGGTCGCCGGCACCACACCCGCACGCATCGCCAAGATCATCTTGATGACGCCAGCCACCCCCGCAGCCGCCTGCGTGTGACCGATGTTCGACTTCACCGAGCCCAGCAACAACGCTTCGCGGTCGTCCCGGTCCTGCCCGTACGTGGCCAGCAGCGCCTGCGCCTCGATCGGATCGCCCAGAGTGGTGCCCGTGCCGTGCGCCTCCACGACGTCGACGTCACCGACGCCCAGCCGGGCATTCGCGAGAGCCTGGCGGATCACCCGCTGCTGCGACGGGCCGTTCGGCGCCGTCAGCCCGTTCGACGCGCCGTCCTGGTTCACCGCCGAACCACGCACCACCGCCAGGACCCGACGCCCGTCCCGCCGCGCGTCCGACAACCGCTGCACCAGCAGCACGCCCACGCCCTCGGACCAGCCCGTGCCGTCCGCGCCGTCGGAGAAGGACTTACACCGGCCGTCGGGGGCCATGCCCCGCTGGCGGGAGAAGTCGATGAAGGTCTCGGGCGTCGCCATCACGGTCACGCCACCGGCCAGCGCCAGGTCGCACTCACCCGACCGCAACGCCTGCACCGCCAGGTGCAACGCCACCAACGACGACGAACACGCCGTGTCCACCGTCACCGCCGGTCCCTCGAACCCGAACGAGTACGACACTCGACCCGACACCACACTGCTGGCGGTGCCGACGCCGAGGTAGCCGTCGAGGGCCTCCGGAACGTCGGCCAGCCCGGCGGCGTGGTTGTGGTACATCATCCCGGCGAACACGCCGACCGGGCGGCCCCGCAGCGCGAGCGGGTCGATCCGGGCGTCCTCGATCGCCTCCCACGAGGTCTCCAGCAGCAGCCGCTGCTGCGGGTCCATCGCCAGCGCCTCATGCGGGGAGATCTTGAACAGGGTGGCGTCGAAGTCGCCGGCGTCGGTCAGGAAGCCACCCTCGCGGGCGTAGCTGCTGCCCCTGCGCGCGCCGGACGGGTCGTACAGGTCGTCGACGTCCCACCCGCGGTCGACGGGGAAGCCGGTGATGCCGTCCCCGCCGGACACGAGGAGGTCCCACAACTGCTCGGGGGAGCGTACGCCGCCTGGGTAGCGGCAGCTCATGCCGACGATCGCGATCGGCTCGTCGAGCGCCGCGACGGCGGCGACCGGGGCCGGCAGCCGACCGGCGTCCGTCCCGGTCTCGGTGTCCAGGTGGTCGGCCAGGCTGAGCGGGGTCGGGTGGTCGAAGACCAGGGTCGCCGGCAGGCGCAGGCCGGTCACCGCGCCCAGCCGGTTGCGCAGCTCGACGGCGGTCAGCGAGTCGAAGCCGAGCTCGGTGAACGGACGCCCGGCCTCGACGGCGGCGGCGTCCGCGTACCCCAGCACCGCCGCGACCTGGTCGAGGACGAGCCGCAGCAGGGTCGCGGCGCGCTCCTCCGGGTCGAGCCCGGCCAGCCGGTCGGTCAGGGCGGCGGTTTCCGCCGGACCGGACCGCGCGGCGCGGCGACGGGGTGCCCGGACCAGGCCGCGCAGGACCGACGGCAGGGTGCCCGCCTCGGCCTGGAAGCGCAGCGCCGGGCCGTCCAGCGCCATCGGCACCGTCGCGGGCAGGCCGGTCGACAGGGCGGCGTCGAAGAGTGCGAGGCCGTTCGCCTGGGAGATCGGCCGGACGCCCGCGCGGGCCAGCCGGTCGTTGTCGGCCCGGTCGAGGCCGGCGGTCATGCCGCCGCCCGACTCCACCCACGGCCCCCAGGCCAGGGAGAGCGCCGGGAGGCCCGCCGCCCGGCGCCGGTGGGCGAGCGCGTCGAGGAAGGCGTTGGCCGCCGCGTAGTTGGCCTGGCCGGGGCTTCCCGTCACGCCCGCCGCCGAGGAATAGGTGACGAACAGCGCGAGGTCCCTGCCGGCGGTCAGGTCGTGCAGGTGCGCGGCGGCGTCCACCTTCGGCCGGAGCACCTCACCGAGGGAGTCGGCGGTGAGCGAGGTCAGGGTGCGGTCGGCCAGCACACCGGCGGTGTGCACCACGCCGGTCAGCGGGTACGCCGGGTCGAGGCGGTCCAGCAGGGCGGCGAGGGCGTCCCGGTCGGCGGCGTCGCACGCCTCGACCGTCGCGGTCGCCCCCAGGTCGGCGAGGTCGGCGAGCAGGTCGGCCACGCCCTCCGCGTCAGCCCCGCGCCGGCTGGTCAGCACCAGGCGGCGAACCCCGTGCCGGGCGACCAGGTGGCGGGCGAGCAGCGCGCCCAGGGCACCGGTGCCGCCGGTGACCAGCACCGTGCCGTCCGGGTCGAGCGACGGCGCCGCCGCGTCGGATTCCGGGGCGGCGACGAGCCTGGGCACCCGGACCACCCCGTCACGCACCGCCGCCTGCGGCTCGTCGGTGGAGAGCAGGCCGACGAGGGCCGCTGCGGAACTCTCCCGGTCGTCGACGTCGACGACCAGGAACCGGCCCGGATGCTCGGCCTGTGCGGACCTGAGCAGGCCCCAGACGGCGGCGCCGGCCAGGTCGACGACGTCCGCGTCGTCGGCCACGGCGACGGCGCCGCTGGTGAGCACCACGAGCCGGGATCCGCCGGTGTGCCGCTCCGCGGCGAGCCAGCCCTGGAGCACGGCGAGGACCTCGGCGAGCAGGTCGTGGACCGGTCCGGCACCGGTCGCGGCGGCACCGGCCACCGGGAACACGACGACGTCGGGCACCCCGGCGGCGAACAGCGCGTCGAGGTCGGCGTGCCGGACGGCGGCCGGGCCCGACGGCAGCGGCGCGGGGCGGTCGCCGAGCAGCGCCCAGGTCGTGCCGGCAGACGCGCCGGCACCGCCGGTGTGCCGGGGCCAGTCGAGGCGGAACAGCGAGCGACGCCACGGGGACGCGCCGGAGGTCAGTTCTGCGGCCGGCAGGGGCCGCAGCACCAGGGAGCCGACCCGGGCGACCGGCTCACCGGCGGCGTCCGCGACCAGCATGGTCACCGTGTCCGGGCCGGTGGGGGTCAGCCGTACCCGCAGCGTGTCGGCGCCGTGGGCGGACAGCGTCACGGCCGACCAGGAGAACGGCATCCGGGCCTGGCCGGGGTCGACGATGCCCAGCCCGACCGCCTGCACTGCGGCGTCGAGCAGCGCCGGGTGCAACCCGTACCCGCCGGCCTCGTCGGCCGCCGACTCGGGCAGCGCCACCTCGGCGTACACGTCGGCGCCGACCCGCCAGGCGGCGCGCAGCCCCTGGAAGGACGGGCCATAGGTGAACCCGGCCTCCGCCGCCCGCCCGACCAGCTCCGACACGTCGAGGACGGTGCCGCCGGCCGGGGGCCAGGCCGCCAGCGCGGTCCGGTCCTCCCCCGGCTCGGGGGTGAGCAGGCCGGTGGCGTGCCGGACCCACAGGTCGTCGGTGCCGGACCGGCGGGCGTGGACCGTCAACTGCCACGCCTCGCCGCCGGTACGTTCGGCGGCGACCTGCACGTCGACGCCGCCGGTCTCCGGCAGCACCAGCGGCGCCTCCAGGGTCAGCTCCGCGAGCTGGTCGGCGCCGACCTCCGCACCGGCCCGCAGCGCCAGTTCCACGAACCCGGTGCCGGGGAGGATCACCACGTCGCGTACGGCGTGCTCGGCCAGCCAGGGCTGGCTCTCCACCGACAGCCGGCCGGTGAGCGTCACCTCGTCGCCGTCGGCCGAGCGGAACACCGCGCCGAGCAGGGGGTGCCCGGTCGGGGTCAGCCCGGCGGCGGTCACGTCGGCGGCCTGCGGCAGGGGCAGCAGCCAGTAGCGCTGGCGCTGGAACGCGTACGTCGGCAGGTCGACCGGCACGGGCGGGCCGGCGAACAGGGCGGTCCAGTTCACCGGCACGCCCCGGGCCCAGACGGTGCCGGCGGCGGCCAGTGCGGTCGCCGCCTCGTCGGAGTCGGCGCGCAGCACCGGGGCGCACACCGCCTGGTCCGCACCGACGATCTCCTGGGTCAGCGCGGAGAGCACCCCGCCCGGACCCACCTCGACGTACGCGCCCACCCCGAGCTCACGCAGGGTGGCCACGGCCGCGTCGAAGCGGACCGTGTCGCGGACGTTGCGCAGCCAGTACGCCGGCGAGCGGACCTCGTCCGGGGTGAGCACCGCGCCGGTCACGGTGGAGACCACGGGGATCCGGGGTTCGGCGAAGGTCAACTGCCCGAGCACGTCGGCGAACGCGTCGAGCATCGGGTCCATCCGGGCGCAGTGGAACGCGTGGCTGACCCGCAGCCGCCGGGTGTTCCGGCCGAGGGCCGAGAAGTGCGCGGCGACCGCCAGCACGGGGCCCTCGTCGCCGGAGACGACGACGGACTCCGGGCCGTTGACGACGGCCAGTTCGGCGCCGGTCGCCTCGGTGGCGGCCAGGTGTTCGCGCAGTTCCGCCTCGGTGGCGCGGATGGACACCATCGCGCCGCCGGTGGGCAGCGCCTGCATCAGGGTGCCCCGGGCGGCGACCAGGCGGGCGGCGTCCGGCAGCGACAGCACGCCGGCGACGTGCGCGGCGGCCACCTCGCCGACGGAGTGCCCGGTCACGAAGTCCGGCACGACGCCCCAGGACTCGACGAGCCGGTAGGTCGCCACCTCGACGGCGAACAGCGCCGCCTGGGCGTACCCGGTGCGGTCGAGCAGGTCGGCGGGGCCGTCGAGCACCTCGTTCAGGGGCCGGTCGAGGTGCCGGTCCAGTTCCGTTCGGGCGGCGTCGAAGGCCGCGGCGAAGACCGGGAACGCGGCGTACAACTGCCGGCCCATCCCGACCCGCTGGGCACCCTGCCCGGTGCAGAGCACGGCGACGCGGGTGGGGCTGGCGACCCCGCGCCGCACGGACGCCGCCGGGATGCCGTCGGCCAGCGCGCCGAGCCCGGCGACCAACTCGTCGCGGTCGGCACCGAGCACCACGGCCCGGTGTTCCAGGACGGACCGCCCGGCGGCCAGGGCCCGACCCACCGCGGCGGGCGCGGCGTCGGGGTGCTCGGCCAGCCAGGAGCGCAGCCGGTCGGCCTGCGCGGTGAGGCCGGCGGCGCTGCGCGCGGAGACGACCCACGGCAGCGGGTCGGGCCCGGCGACGTCGGTGTCGGCGGTCGGCTGCGGCGCGGGCGGGGCGGCCTCGACGATGACGTGGGCGTTGGTGCCGCTGACCCCGAAGGAGGAGATGCCGGCCCGCATCGGCCGGGACCCGCGGGGCCACGGGCGCGGCTCGCGGAGCAGGCTCACCGCCCCGGCCGACCAGTCGACGTGCGGGGACGGCTCGTCGACGTGCAGGGTCCTCGGCAGGACGCCGTGCCGCATCGCCATGACCATCTTGATCACGCCGGCGACGCCGGCCGCCGCCTGGGTGTGCCCGAGGTTGGACTTGATCGAGCCGAGCCACAGGGGCTGGTCGTCGGCCCGGTCCCGGCCGTAGGTGGCGAGCAGCGCCTGCGCCTCGATGGGGTCGCCGAGCCGCGTCCCGGTGCCGTGGGCCTCCACCGCGTCCACGTCGGCCGGGGAGAGTCGGGCGTTGGCCAGCGCCTGGCGGATCACCCGCTGCTGCGACGGGCCGTGCGGCGCGGTGAGGCCGTTCGAGGCGCCGTCGGAGTTGACGGCGGTGCCGCGCACCACGGCGAGCACCTGGTGCCCGTTGCGCTGGGCGTCGGAGAGCCGTTCCAGCAGCAGCAGCCCGGCGCCCTCGCTCCAGCCGGTGCCGTCCGCGGCTGCCGCGAAGGACTTGCACCGCCCGTCCGGGGAGAGGCCGCGCTGACGGCTGAAGCCGACGAACGTGTCGGGGCTGGACATCACGGTGACGCCACCGGCCAGCGCGAGGGTGCACTCGCCGGAGCGCAGCGCCTGCGCGGCCAGGTGCAGGGCCACCAGCGAGGAGGAACAGGCGGTGTCGACGGTCACCGCCGGGCCCTCGAACCCGAAGGTGTACGCGATCCGGCCGGAGACGACGCTGCCGTGGTTGCCGGTGCCGACGAACGCCTCGACCTCGTCCGGCACCCCTGGCAGCCGGGACACGTAGTCGTGGTACATCACGCCGGTGAAGACCCCGGTCCGGCTGCCCTTGAGCGAGTCGGCGGCGATCCCGGCCCGCTCGACGGCCTCCCAGGCGACCTCCAGCAGGAGGCGCTGCTGCGGGTCCATCGCCAGGGCCTCGCGGGGCGAGATGCCGAAGAACGCCCCGTCGAACTCGCCGGCATCGTGCAGGAAGCCACCCTCGCGGGTGTACGACTTGCCGTGCGCGTCCGGGTCGGGGTCGTAGAGGTTCTCCACGTCCCAGCCCCGGTCGGTCGGGAACAGCGTGACGGCGTCACTGCCGGACTCGACCAGTCGCCACAGCGCCTCGGGGGTGTGCACCCCACCCGGGTAACGACAGCTCATCCCCACGATCGCGATGGGCTCGTGGTTCTGCTCGTCTACGGCCCGCAGGCGTTCGCTGGTCTCGTGCAGATCAGCGGTGACGCGCTTGAGGTACTCGCGGAGCTTGGCTTCGTTCGCCATCGGTAGATCACCTGTCGCTAAGGGGCAAGCGGCGGACTCGTGGTCAGGATCGGCCGAACTTCTGGTCGATGAAGTCGAACAGCTCGTCGTCCGAGGCATCGTCGATGGCCTGGCTGACGTCGGCCGGGCGGTCGGTGGCGTCGCTCCACCTGGTGACCAGCGCCCGGAGGCGGACCGCCACGGCCGTACGGGTCTCGTCGTCGGCGGCGAGCCGTTCCATCTCGTCCGGTCCGGTCGCGGCGAACGCGGCTTCCAGTCGGTCCAGCTCGGTCAGCAGGCCCGACACGGGCGCGGGCGGCGCGACGTCGGCCAGCAGGAAGTCGGCCAGCGCGGCAGGCGTGGGACAGTCGAAGATCAGGCTCGCGGGCAGCCGGATCCCGGTGACGGCGGTCAGCCGGTTGCGCAGCTCCACCGCGGTCAGCGAGTCGAACCCGAGGCCGGTGAACGTCTGTCCGGACGGGATGACGGTGGACGGCGGGTAGCCGAGCACCTCGATGACCTGCGCCTTGACCAGGTCCTCCACCAGCCGGCCGTGCTCGGCCTCCGGGGTGCCGGCCAGCCGTTGCGCGAACGACGGACCGCTGTCGCCGCCGCCATCGACCACCCGCCGCCGGGCCCGGACCAGGCCACGCAGCGGCGCCGGGAGCTGGCCGGTGTCGGACTGGCGGCGCAGCGCGGCGGTGTCGAGCAGCGCGGGCACCAGGTGGGCACGGCCACCACGCAGGCTGGCGCTGAACAGGTCGAGTGCCTGGCCGGTGTCGAGCGGGTCGAGGCCGTTACGGCTCATCCGTTGCCGCTGGGCGGCGTCGAGGCCACCGGTCATCCCGCTGTCCTCGGCCCAGAGCCCCCAGGACAGGGCGGTGGCGGCGAGCCCCGAGGCGTGCCGGTGGTGGGCGAGGCCGTCGAGGAACGCGTTGGCGGCGGCGTAGTTGCCCTGGCCGGGGCCGCCGAGGATGCCGGCGACCGACGAGAAGAGCACGAACATCGACAGGTTGCGGCCTCGGGTCAGCTCGTGCAGGTGCCAGGCGGCGTCGGCCTTGGCGGACAACACGGCGGACACCCGCTCGGGGGTCAGCGCCGAGATCACCGCGTCGTCGAGAACGCCGGCGGCGTGGACCACGCCGGTGAGCGGGTGCTCGGCGGGGACGGCGGTCAGCAGTGCCGCGAGGGAGTCCCGGTCCGCCACGTCGCCGGCCACCAGCCGGGCCTGCGCGCCCAGCGCGGTCAGCTCGGTCAGCAGCTCCGCCGCGCCGGGGGCGTCCGGCCCCCGGCGGCTGACCAGCAGCAGGTGGCGCACCTTGTGCGCGGCGACCAGGTGCCGGGCCAGCAGGCCGCCGAGGGCACCGGTCGCGCCGGTGACCAGGACCGTCCCGTCGGGGTCGAGTTCGGCGCCCAGCGCCGGGTCGAGGACGGCGGGCGTGAGCCGGGGGGCCAGCACCCGGTCGCCCCGGATCGCGAGCTGGGGTTCGCCGGTGGCGACCGCGCGGGCCACCAGGTCGGCCGTGCCGGCTGACTCCGGTCGCCGGGCCGCGTCGAGATCCACGAGCACGAACCGGTCGGGGTGCTCCGCCTGGGCCGACCGGAGCAGACCCCAGACCGCCGAACCGGGCAGGTCGGTCACCCGGCCGGTGTCGCCGCCGGGGACGGCCCCCCGGGTCAGCACGACCAGCCGCCGGTCCGCCAGGCGATCGTCGGCCAGCCAGCCCTGGACGGCCGTGAGCACGGTGGCGAGCCGGGTCCGGGTGGCGGTGGGGACCGGCCCGGCCTCGTCGTCCGCGTACGCCGGGAGCAACACCAGGTCCGGGTCGAGCCGGCCGGAGCCGACCGCCTCGGCCAGCTCGGTGAGCCCGTGCCTGGCGAGGTCGGCCGGGTCGGAGGGGCCGTCACCGAGGAGCACCGCGCGGGCGGTCGTCGGGGCGCCCAGCGGCACGGCCTGCCAGGCGACGTCGAACAGCGAGTCGACGGCGGGCCCGGCACCGCGTACCTGGTCGGCGGTCACCGGGCGGGAGACCAGCGAGGCGATCCGGGCGACGGGGGCGCCGGTCGGGTCGGTCAGGGTCAGGGTGACCCCGCCGCCGCTGCGCCGGGCGCGTACCCGCAGCGCGGTCGCGCCGACCGCCGAGAGGGTGACACCGGTCCAGGCGAAGGGGAGCCGTACGCCGGAGGCCTCCGGTTCCTCGTCGAGCAGGCCGACGACGTGCAGCGCCGCGTCCAGCAGGGCGGGGTGGATGCCGAAGCCGCCGACCTCGGTGCCGTCGGGCACCGCCACCTCGGCGCACACCTCGTCATCGGTACGCCAGACCGCGCGCAGGCCCTGGAAGAGCGGGCCGTACTCGACGCCGAGGCGGGACAGTTCGGCGTAGACGGTGTCGACCGAGACGCGAGCGGCGGCGGTGGGCGGCCAAGGGGACAGGTCAGGCCCGTCGGGGCGTGACGCGGTGGGAGAGAGCACTCCGGTGGCGTGGCGGTCCCACTCCCCGTCCTGGTCGGCTGCGGCGCGGGAGTGGATGGTGACCGGTCGACGTCCCTCCTCGTCCGCCGCACCCAGCTTCACCTGCACCGCCCGGGCGCCCTGCCCGGCGAGCGCCAGCGGCGCCTGGAGGGTCAGCTCGTCCAGCGCGTCGCAGCCGACGTGCGCGCCGGTGTGCAGGACCATCTCGACCAGGGCGGCGCCCGGCACCACCACCGAGTCCCAGACGACGTGTTCGGTCAGCCACGGGTGGGTACGGGCGGAAAGCTCGGTGCCGAAGATCCGTACGTCGTCACCGGCCACCTGCACGGCGGCGCCGAGCAGTGCGTGGTCGACGGCGCGTACGCCGAGCCCGGGCGCCCCCACCCCGTCGGTGGTCGTGGCGTTGAGCCAGTAGCGCTGGTGGTCGAAGGCGTACGTGGGCAGCTCGACCGTGCGGGGCTGGGCCCCGGTGCCGGCGAGGTAGCCGGCCCAGTCGACGTGGCCGCCGCTGACGTACCGCTCGGCCAGGGCGGTGAGCAGGGTGCCCGGCTCGGGGTGGCCGGCGCGCAGCGTGGCGGTGAAGCGGACGTCGCCGGTCGCCTCGACGCAGTCCTGTGCCATCGCGGTCAGTACGGCGTCCGGGCCGACCTCCAGGAACTGTGTCACGTCCTGCTGGTGCAGGGTCCGCATTGCGTCGGCGAACCGCACCGGCTGCCGCACGTGCCGCACCCAGTAGGCAGGATCGGTGACCTCTGCGGCGTCGGCCACCGCACCGGTTACGTTCGACACGACCGGAATCCTCGGCGGCTGCCAGTCCAGCCCCGCCACCACCGACGCGAACTCGTCCAACATCGGATCCATCAACCGCGAGTGGAACGCGTGACTGACCGACAGCTCCTTCGTCCGCCAACCCCGCTCACGGGAGGCAGCCACCACCGCCGCGACCTCGACCGCCGCACCCGACACCACCACCGACGCCGGACCGTTCACCGCCGCCACGTCCACCGCCGCACCCGACGCCGCGATGACCTCGACGACAAGATCTTCCGGCGCGCCGATCGCGGCCATCACCCCACCGGCCGGCAGCGCCTGCATCAGCCGACCGCGCGCCGCCACCAACACGCACGCGTCCGCCAGCGACAGCATTCCCGCGACGTACGCCGCCGTCACCTCACCAACCGAATGCCCGGCAAGGAAATCAGCCCGCACGCCCCACGACGACAACAGTTCCCACAACGCCACCTCGACCGCGAACAGCCCCGCCTGCGCGAACACGGTCTGGTCCAGCAGCTCCGCGTCAGCCGAACCCTCAGCCGCGAAGATCACGTCCCGCAACGGCTTGGGCAGCAAGCCGTCGAACCGCCCACACACCTCGTCGAAGCATTCCGCGAACGCCGGGAACACCCCATACAGCTCCCGGCCCATACCAGCACGCTGCGAACCCTGACCCGTGAACAACACCGCTCGACGCCCCGCCGACACCACACCCGACAACCGGCCCTCGGCGACCGCCGACAAGCCCGCCGTCAGCTCCTCGACCGAGCTGCCCCACACCACCGCACGATGCTCCAACGCCGCCCGAGTCGTCACCAACGACCACGCGACATCCGACGCCACAAGATCAGACCGGCCCCGCACGAACGACGCCAACCGCGCCGCCTGACCCGTCAGGGCCCGCTCCGAGCGCCCCGAGACCACCCATGGCACCGGCAACCCGGCAGGTGCGATCCCGGGCTCCGCCCTCGACGCGGCCACGTAGTCCGCCGCCGCGGTCACCGGCTCCGCCCCGGCCTCGGAGTCCGGATCGGTCTCCGGCTCCGGCTGTTCCAGGATCACGTGCGCGTTGGTGCCGGAGATGCCGAACGACGACACCCCCGCCCGACGAACCCGCCCGACCGCCGGCCACACCCGCGACTCGGTCACCAACTCCACCGCACCCGACGCCCAGTCCACATGCGACGACGGCTCGTCCACATGCAGGGTCGCCGGCACCACACCCGCACGCATCGCCAAGATCATCTTGATGACGCCGGCCACCCCCGCAGCCGCCTGCGTATGACCGATGTTCGACTTCACCGACCCCAGCAACAACGCTTCGCGGTCGTCCCGGTCCTGCCCGTACGTGGCCAGCAGCGCCTGCGCCTCGATCGGATCACCCAACGTCGTACCCGTACCGTGCGCCTCCACCACATCCACATCAGCGGCAGACAACCCCGCCGACGCCAACGCCTGACGAATCACCCGCTGCTGCGACGGACCATTCGGCGCCGTCAAACCATTCGACGCACCATCCTGATTCACCGCCGTACCACGCACCACCGCCAGAACCCGCCGGCCCTCCCGCCGCGCATCCGACAACCGCTGCACCAACAGCACGCCCACGCCCTCGGCGAGCGCCGTGCCGTCCGCCGCGTCGGCGAACGCCCGGCACCGGGCCACGGGGGACAGGTTGCCCTGCCGGGTGAAGTCGACGAAGACCGCCGGGGTCGGCATCACGGTGACGCCACCGGCCAGCGCCAGGTCACACTCACCCGACCGCAACGCCTGCACCGCCAGGTGCAACGCCACCAACGACGACGAACACGCCGTGTCCACCGTCACCGCCGGCCCCTCGAACCCGAACGAGTACGACACCCGGCCGGAGGCGATGCTGCCCGCGTTTCCGAGACCCAGGTAGTCCTCGACGCCCGCAGGCGGAGTCTCCGGCGGATGCGCGTATCCGCTGTGGGTCATGCCTGCGAAGACCCCGACCCGGGCGCCCCTCAGGCTGGTGGGGTCGATGCCCGCCGACTCGACCGCCTCCCACGACGTCTCCAGCAGCAGCCGCTGCTGCGGGTCCATCGCCAGCGCCTCGCGCGGCGAGACCCCGAAGAGCCGGGCGTCGAACTCGGCGGCGTCGGGCACGAAGCCGCCCTCGCGGACCGAGGAGGTGCCCTGGCGGGACCGCTCGGGGTCGTAGAGCGTCTCCAGGTCCCAACCGCGGTCGGTGGGGAACGAGGCGATGGCGTCCCCACCGGCCGCTACGAGGTCCCACAGCTCCTCGGCGGTCCGCACCCTGCCGGGGAACCGACAGCCGGTGCCGACGATCGCGATCGGCTGCTGTGCGTCGGCTTCGACGTCACGGAGCCGTTGCCGGGTCCGCCGCAGGTCGGCGGTGACTCTCTTCAGGTACTCCCGGAGCTTGTCTTCGGTGTCCATCAACCCAGCCCATCGCGATGCACGGCGGAGACTCGACGTAAGCGACGGTACGAATGCGCAGAAGTCTCAGACGACACCTGTATCTGTCGTTCGGCTCGCTCGGCCGATAGCCACGAGGATCCCCATCTGCGGGGAGAAGTTATTGGGTGTGCGTGAGCGCGGACAACCCCTAACCAGGCAACGGGCCAGCTAGGGGTGTCCGGTGCCGACCCGCCGCACTAGCGTCGCCTCGACCGGGTCTGAGTCGATCCGGTCGCGAACCGTAGTCGCCGGAAGGACCGCCAAGGATGACCACGCCAGATACCGACAACGGCTTGTGGGTGCGACGCTTCCACCCGGCGCCGGGTGGCGCCCGGCGGTTGGTGTGCCTGCCCCACGCCGGCGGGTCGGCCAGCTTCTACTTCCCCGTCTCCCGCAGCCTCTCCCCCGGCGTCGAGGTGCTGTCGATCCAGTACCCGGGCCGGCAGGATCGCCGCCACGAGAAGTGCGTCGGCGACATCCACCAGCTCGCGCGGGAGGTCTTCACCGTGCTGCGGCCCTGGCTGGACGAGCCGGTGGCGATCTTCGGGCACAGCATGGGGGCCAGCGTCGGTTTCGAGCTCGCCCGGTTGATCGAGCAGGACGGCGGTACGGCCGCGCACCTGTTCGCGTCCGGCCGTCGTGCGCCGTCCCAGTCACGGCACGAGACGGTGCACCTGCTCGACGACGAGGGCCTGCTGGCCGACGTCCGGAAGCTGAGCGGCACCAACTCGGCCGTCCTCGGGGACCCGGAGATGCTGCGGGCCGCGTTGCCGGCGATCCGCAGTGACTACCGGGCCGCGGAGACCTACGTCTACCAGCCGGGTCCGCCGCTGAGCTGCCCGATCACCGTCTTCACCGGCGACGCCGACCCGAAGACGACGGTCGAGGAGGCGCGGGCCTGGTCGACCCACACCACCGGGCCGTTCGACCTGAAGGTCTACCCGGGCGGGCACTTCTTCCTCGCCGAGCACCAGCCGGCGGTCCTGCGCGCCATCTCGTCGGCCCTGAACGCGGCGCCGGCAATCTGACTCCACCGGCGAGGGGCCCGTCCTCCGGTTGTCACGACCGGTCGGCGGGCCCCTCGTCGGTGCGCGGTGTCACCGCTTGTGGCCGACCGCGATCACGTAGTCGAGCTGCGCCAGTTCGCGCTTCATCAGGTCCTGGTTCTTCCAGTGCGAGGCCATGCTCTTGCGTACGGCGGGCTTGACGGCGGCCTGGAACTCCGGGTCGTTGGTCCGGTCGGCCATGTACGCCCGCCAGCCCTCCCAGGTCTGGTCCTTGATCGACTCGACCTCCGGGTTGTCGAAGCCGGCCTCGGCGAGCTGCTGCGCGTACGTCTCCCGGTCGTGCCAGTTCTCCTTGGGGATGCTGAACTTGACGAAGCTCAGCGGGCCGGACTGGATGGCCGCCCGGACGACGTCGGCGCTGACCGGGATGATGTCGGCAGTGGCCAGCACGCCACCCGGGCGCAGCACGCGCAGCGCCTCCGCGAAGAACGCGCTGCGCGGGTAGAAGTGGAAGGCGGATTCCAGGGCCACGACCCGGTCGAAGGTGTTGTCCTCGAAGGGCAGTTCGGTGGCGCTGCCCAGCCGGAAGTCGGTCCGGTCCGCGAGGCCCTCCTCGCGCGCCCGGCGCTGCGCCGCCTCGACGTGGTGCGGGGTGATGTTCAGGCCGTACACCTTGCCGACCCGGCGTTCGCGCAGCCAGGTGAAGTCCTGGTCGGCGTAGCCGAAGCCGACGTCGAGGACGGTGTCGTCGGGCTTGAGCCCAGCGGCGTCGGCCAGCTTGTCGGCCAAGGCCTCGGCCGCCGTGTCGAGGTCGGTCGCCCCGTCGGCCCAGTAGCCGACGTTCATGTAGTGGGTGCGGCGGGCCGCGAACTCGACGTCGGGCGACTGGATCTCGTAGAAGCGCCGGACCCGGGTGACGGGGTCGGCGGTGAAGACCGTGCGGATCGCCCGGCCGGCGATCTTCAGGTTGTCGAACATGAGGTGTTCCTTCCGGTGGGTGGTCTGTTGATCAGCCGCGCCGGACCTGCCGACGCAGGTCCTCGACGAGCGCGGGCACACCGGCCGGGTCGGCCGCCGTGCCGAAGACGTAGAAGTCCGGCCGGACGAGCACCGCCACGGCGTCGTACCGCTTGAGGTGGGTCAGGTAGACGTCGTCGAGGTCGAACGCGGTCAGCGTGACGCCGGGCCCGGGGGCGGGGGCACCGGCGGGCAGCACCCGGACGACCCGGGCGTCGAGGGAGTCCAGGAAGGCGCGCTCGTCGGCGCCGAGCAGGCCGTCGGGCTCCTCGGCGCAGATCAGGGCGAAGCCGGTCCCGACGACCTCGTCGAAGAGCCCGGCACGACCGTCGACCTCGACCCGCCCCTGCGGCATCGGCACGCCGGCGCCGGCAACGAGGGGGTCGGCGTCGGGGGCGTCGGCCGGGCGGCGGTGCCGGATCCCGCCGACCAGGGGCTCCAGCAGTGACCGCGTACGGGCCCGGGTGGTCCGACGACGCAGCTCGGCGAGCATGGCGGCGTCCCGGCCGGCCGCGGCGGTGCGGTCGGTCTCGCAGATGACCGTGCCCGAGTCGATCGACATCCGGATGGCGTGCTGCACGTGCGCGCACCGCTCGTCCTGGTAGGTGTCCAGCAGTGCCTCGTCGGCGAGACCGCGGTGCACCAGGTCGAGTTTCCAGGCGAGGTTGAGCGCGTCCCGGAAGCCCGAGCTCATCCCCTGCCCCATGAACGGCGGCATCACGTGTGCCGCGTCACCGGCGATCAGGATCCGGCCGGAACGCCAGCGGTCGGCCGAGCACGCCTGGGTGGTGTAGACGCCGTACCGCTCCAGGGTCGCGTTGGCGGGGGTGATGTCGAAGAGCCCGAGCAGCCGCCAGGCGCTCTCGACGCTCTCGAACTCCTCCCGGCTCTCCCCCGGCACCCGCATGAACTCCCACCGCCGGTGCCCCGGGCCGGCCGACACGGCGGTGCGGGGCCGCGCCGGGTCGCAGACCTGGAGGTTGTTCGGCTTGAACTCGCGGGTCTCGTGCGGCACCACGTCGCAGACCAGCCAGTCGTACGTGAAGCCGAGGTCGGTGACGCCGCTGCCCAGGTGCTCCCGGACGAAGCTGTTGGCCCCGTCGCACCCCACCACCCAGCGGGCCGCGCGGACCTCCTCACCGTCCGGCCCGGCGATGGTGACCTCGACCCGGTCGTCGTGCTCGGTCAGGGCGGTCACCTGGTGCGGGCGCAGCACGGTGACGCCCGGCAGTTCCGCTCCCCGCTCGGCGAGCAGCGCCTCCAGGCCGGGCTGGTGGAAGGAGACCGAGTCGGGCCAGCCCATCGGGCCGTCGCCGGTCACCTTGACGTGCAGCAGGGTCCGGCCGAAGCCGTTCTTGAAGGTGTACTCCCCCGACGACTCCACCACGGGACCGAGCCGGTCGGCGACCCCGGCGGCGGCCAGGATGCGGCTCGCCTCGCCGTCGTACGACACGGCACGCGGGAAGTTGTACGGGGTGGCCCACCGCTCGACCGCCGTGACGGTGAGACCCCGCTGCGCCAGCAGGATCGTGAGCATCTCACCGACCGGGCCGTAGCCCACGATCAGGACGTCGGTCATCAGCATCGGTATCGGTTCCTCGCGGGGTCGGTCGGACACGTTGTCGAAGGGACGGCTCCCGCCGTCCCGGGCGGCCGGACGGCCATCAGAGGCCGAGCTCGGAGTCGATGAGGTCGAAGAGGTCGTCGTCGCTGGCCAGTTCGAGGTCGAGGTCGGGGTCGCCGCCCGATCCGGCGCGCATCGTCCGCCACTTGGCGATCAGCACCTCCAGCCGGGACCCGATCTGGGCGTGCAGCTCCGGCTCCACACTGGCCTCGGTCAGCGAGCGTTCCAGGTTCTCCAGGTCCGTGACGACCGGCGGAACCACCGGGCCGGTGTCCGGCGCGAGCTGGGACACCAGGAACCCGGCCAGCGCGTTCGGATCCGGATAGTCGAAGATCAGCGTGGCCGGCAGGCGCAGACCGGTCGCCGTGGTCAGCCGGTTGCGCAGCTCGACGGCGGTCAACGAGTCGAAGCCGATCTGGCTGAACGCCCGGCCGGGGGCGACCGCCGACCGGCTGCCGTGCCCGAGCACGCTCGCCGCCTGCTCGCGTACCAGGTCGACCACCAGGCTGTGGCGGTCTGGCCCGGCCAGCGCCGCCAGTTCGTCGGCGAGGGTACGCCCGCCGGCGGTCGGGGCGGCCGACCGGACGCTCGGCCGTTCCCGCCGCATCAGCCCGCGCAGCAGGGCCGGGGGTCGACCGACCCGTTCGCCGAGCGCGGCGACGTCGATCCTCGTCGGCACCAGCACCGGTTCGGCCATCCGCAGGCCCGCGTCGAACAGGGCCATGCCCAGGTCGGACGGGATCGCGAGTTGCCCGTCCCGGGCGGTGATCCGGGGATCGGACCGGTCCAGCTTGGCGGTCATCTCGCTGGCCTGCTCCCACAGCCCCCAGGCGAACGACCGGCCCGGCAGGCCCTCGGCGCGGCGGGCCAGCGCGAGCGCGTCGAGGAACGCGTTGGCCGCCGCGTAGTTCGCCTGGCCGGGCACGCCGAAGACGCCCGCGCCGGAGGAGAACAGCACGAACCCGGCCAGGTCGAGGTGACGGGTCAGCTCGTGCAGGTGCCAGGCGGCGTCGAGCTTCGGCGCGAACACCGTGTCGACGCGCTGCGCGGTCATGGTGGTGACCACCCCGTCGTCGAGCACCCCGGCGAGGTGCACGACCGCGGTCAGCGGGTGCCGCGCCGGCACGGCGTCCAGCACCCCGGCCAGGCCGTCGGGGTCGGCCACGTCGGCCGCCACCACCGTGGCCTCGGCGCCCAGGGACCGCAGCTCGGCGACCGCCTCGGCCGCGCCGGGGGCCCGCTCGCCGCGCCGGCTGACCAGCAGCAGCCGCCGTACGCCGTGGGTCTCGACCAGTCGCCGGGCGACGAGCTGGCCCAGGGTCCCGGTCCCGCCGGTCAGCAGCACGGTGCCGTCGGGGTCCCACGCCCGGGGCATGGTGAGCACCACCTTGCCGACGTGCCGGGCCTGGCTGACGTGCCGGAACGCCTCCGGCGCCTGGCGGACGTCCCACACCTGGGTGGGCAGCGGGGTGAGCGCGCCCCGCTCGAAGAGTTCCAGCAGCACGACGAGCATGCGCTGCACCTCGTCGGGGTCCTCCAGGGTCAGGTCGAAGGCGGTGTAGGCCACCCCCGGGTGGTCGGCGGCGACCCGGTCAGCATCGCGGATGTCCGTCTTGCCCATCTCGATGAACCGTCCGCCGCGCGGCAGCAGCCGCAGCGAGGCGTCGACGAACTCGCGGGCCAGCGAGTCCAGCACGACGTCGACGCCACGGCCGCCGGTGCCGGCGGAGAACCGGGTCTCGAAGTCGAGGGTCCGGGACGAGGCCAGCCGGTCGTCGTCGAGGCCCATCGCCCGCAGGGCGTCCCACTTGGCGGGGCTGGCGGTGGCGTACACCTCGGCGCCGAGGTGCCTGGCGAGTTGCACGGCGGCCATGCCGACGCCGCCGGCTGCCGCGTGCACCAGCACCGACTCGCCCCGGGTGAGCCCGGCCAGGTTGACCAGGCCGTGATAGGCGGTCAGGAAGACCACCGGCACGGACGCGGCGTCGACGAAGGACCAGCCGGCCGGCATCGGGGCCAGCAGCCGGCGGTCGGTGACCGCGACGGGCCCGAAGCAGCCCACGAAGACCCCGAACACCCGGTCGCCGGGGCGCAGGTCGCTCACCTCGGCGCCCACCTCCAAGACCTCGCCGGCTCCCTCGCCGCCGAGCGGCCCCGCGTCGCCCGGGTAGAGGCCGAGCGCGTTGAGCACGTCGCGGAAGTTCAGGCCGGCGGCGCGGACGCGTACCCGGACGTCGCGGGGTCCCAGGACGGTGTCGGCGGCGTCGGTCGGGCTCAGGGTGAGGTTCTCCAGGCTGCCCCGCACCGGCGCGTCCAGCCGCCACGCGGCGGCGGGCGGTGCGGCGAGTTCGCCCGTCGAACCGGCCCGCGCCAACCGCGGCACGTACGTTGCGCCGCCCCGGATCGCCGCCTGCGGCTCGGCCGCCGCCAGCAGGGCGGCGACCTGGTCGGGGCTGATCCCGGCCCCGTCGACGTCGACGACGACCACCTGGTCCGGGTTCTCCGACTGGGCGGAGCGGACCAGCCCCCACGCCGCCGCGGCGGCCGGGTCGGTCACCTCGCCGGCGCCGTGCACGGCCACCGCACCCCGGGTCACCAGCACCAGCCGTGACGCCGCCCAGCGGGGCTCGGTGAGCCAGCGTTTGATCAGGTCGAGGGCCCGGACGGCGGCGAGGCGGGCGGCGCGCGGGACGGGCTGCGCGGCTTCCGCGTCGAGCGGCACGATCACCGCCCCGGGCAGGCCCAGTCCCGCGTCGACGGCGTCGGCGAGGCCGTCCAGCCCGGGGTGGAGCGGGAACCCGTCCAGGCCGGGGGCGATCGCCACGGCGGCGACCGGGGCGACCCCGTCGACCGGCGGCAGCGGCGTCCAGTCGATCCGGAACAGGGCGTCCCGGGTGGCCCGGTCGTCGGTGACCGCCAGCTCCGCGGCGGAGATCGGCCGCATCGTCAGGGCGGTCACGTCGGCGACCGGGGCGCCGGTCGGGTCGGCGGCGGTCAACGCGATGGCGTGCGGCCCGACCTGGGTGAGCCGGACCCGCAGCGCGGTCGCTCCGGTGGCGTGCAGGGTGACACCGTTCCAGGCGAACGGCAGCAGCAGCCGGCCGGCCCCGGCCTCGGCCAGGCCGCCGAAGTGCGCGGCGTGCAGGGCCGCGTCGAACAGGGCCGGGTGCAGGCCGTAGCGATCGGCGTCGACCCGCTGGGCCGCCGGCAGCTCCACCTCGGCGTAGACCTCGTCGCCGCTGGTCCACACGGCGCGCAGTCCCTGGAACGCCGGCCCGTACGCGTAGCCGTCGGCGTCCAGTCCGGCGTAGAAGCCGGTCAGGTCGACGGGGCGGGCGTCACGCGGCGGCCACGTGGTGAGCTGTGCCGGCGCGGCGGGCTGGTCGGCGGAGAGGGTGGCGCTGGCATGCCGGGTCCACGGGCCTCCGGCCGGGCCGTCGGCGGGCCGGGAGTGCACGGTCACCGGGCGGCGTCCGTCGTCGCCGGCCGCGCCCACCGCCACCTGCACCTGGGTCGCGCCCCCCGCGGGCAGGGTCAGCGGGGCCTCGATGACCAGCTCGTCGAGGACCGGGTGGCCGATCTCGTCCCCGACGCGTAGGCAGAGCTCCACCAGGCCGGTGCCGGGCACCAGCACGCTGTCGGTGACCCGGTGGTCGGCCAGCCACGGCTGCGCGTCGGTCGACAGCCGCCCGGTGAACAGGTGTCCCCGCGTCTCGGCCAACGCGACCGACGCGCCGAGCAGCGGATGCCCGGAGGCGTCCAGGCCGGCGGCGCCGACGTCGCCGGGGCCGGAGACCGGCCGGGGCCAGTAGCGGCGGTGGTCGAACGCGTACGTGGGCAGGTCGACCCGCCGGCCGCCGGCCAGCGCGGGCCGCCAGTCCACCGGTACGCCGCCCACGTGCAGCTGGGCCAGCGAGAGCAGGAACCGTTCCCGGTCGCCCTGGTCCCGCTGCACCGAGCCGACCACCACGGTCTCGCCGTCGTGGTCGGCGAGGCTCTCCTCGATGCCCACGGTGAGCACCGGGTGCGGGCTGCACTCGACGTAGGTGTCGTGGCCCTGTGCGGCCAACGACCGGATCGCCCGCTCCAGTTCGACCGGCTGCCGCAGGTTGCGGTACCAGTAGTCCGGGCCCATCTCCTCGCCGTCGAGCCAGCGCAGGTCGGTGGTGGAGAACAGCGGCACGGCCGCCGGGCCGGGGGCGATGCCCGCCAGCACCTCGGCCAGTTCGTCGCGGATGCGTTCCACCTGTGCGGAGTGGGAGGCGTAGTCGACGGCGATCCGCCGCACCCGGGCCTGCTCGCCGGCCAGTTCGGCGAGGAGTTCCTCCACCGCCTCCGGCTCGCCGGAGACCACCACGGCGGCCGGGCCGTTCACGGCGGCCACCGCGATCCGGTCGCCGAACCGGGAGATCCGCTCGCGGACCGTGTCGGCGGGAAGCGCGACGGAGGCCATCGCCCCGTGCCCGGCCAGGGCCCGTAGCGCCCGGCTACGCAGCGCCACCACCCGGGCGGCGTCGGGCAGGGAGAGCACCCCGGCGACGCAGGCGGCGGCGATCTCGCCCTGCGAGTGGCCGACCACGGCGGCCGGCTGGACGCCGTACGAGCGCCACAGTTCGGCGAGCGACACCATCATCGCGAACAGGGCGGGCTGCACCACGTCGACGTCGTCGAGACCGGGCGCGCCGGGCACCCGGCGCAGCACGTCCAGCAGCGACCAGCTCAGGTACGGGCGCAGCGCCGCGTCGCAGGCCGCCATCCGCTCGGCGAACACCGGGGCCTCGTCGAGCAGGTCCAGTCCCATGCCGAGCCACTGCGAGCCCTGCCCGGGGAAGACGAAGACGCACCGGCCGGCGAGCCCCGCGTCGCCGCGTACCACGCCCGGGTCGGGGCGGCCCTCGGCGAGCGCGTCGAGGGCGGCGGCGATCCGGTCCGGGGACGCGCCGACCAGCACGGCCCGGGAGTCGAAGGTGCTCCGGCTGGTGGCCAGGGACCAGGCCACGTCGAGGGGCCGCTGGTCGGGCCGCTCGGCGAGGTGTTCCCGCAGTCGGCGGGCCTGCCCGACCAGCGCCTCCGGGGTACGCGCGGACAACAGCCACGGCAGCGCGCGGGCCGTCCCGTCGACGGTCTCCGGCGTCGTCCCGGCACCCGCCTGCCGGGCCGACCCGACGGGCGGCTCCGGGGCCGGTGCCGGCTCGGGGACGGCCTCGACGATCACGTGGGCGTTGGTGCCGCTGATGCCGAACGACGAGACGCCGGCCCGCGCCGGCCGGTCCGCCGGGGGCCACGGGCGGGCCTCGGTCAGCAGTTCCAGCGATCCCGACTCCCAGTCGACACGCGAGCTGCGGCGCTCGGCGTGCAGGGTGCGGGGCAGCCGGCCGTGCCGCATGGCGAGGACCATCTTCAGCACCCCGGCCACACCGGCCGCGGCCTGGGTGTGCCCGAGGTTGGACTTGACGGAGCCGAGCAGCACCGGCAGGGCGTCCGCCGGGCGCTGCCCGTAGGTGGCGAGGATCGCCTCCGCCTCGATGGGGTCGCCGAGTGACGTGCCCGTGCCGTGCGCCTCCACGACGTCCACCTCGGCGGCGGTCAGCCCGGCGGCGCCCAGCGCGGCCCGGATGACCCGTTCCTGGGAGGGCCCGTTCGGGGCCGTCAGTCCGTTGGACGCGCCGTCCTGGTTGACCGCCGAGCCACGGACCACGGCGAGGACCGGATGACCCCGGCGGCGGGCGTCGGAGAGGCGTTCCACCACCAGCACCCCGACGCCCTCGGACATGCCGAAGCCGTCGGCGCCCTCGGCGAACGCCTTGCACCGCCCGTCGGCGGCGAGACCGCGTTGGCGGCTGAACCCGGTCAGCCCGGCCGGGGTGGACATCACCGACACGCCGCCGGCCAGGGCCAGGTCGCAGTCGCCCTGCCGCAGCGCCTGGACGGCCAGGTGCAGCGCCACCAGAGACGCCGAGCAGGCGGTGTCCACGGTGACCGCCGGCCCCTCCAGCCCGAGCGCGTACGCGACCCGGCCGGAGAGAACGCTGCCGGCCGTGCCGGTGAGCAGGTGTCCCTCGTCGGCGGTGACCTCACCGTCGTCGGAGACGACACCGGGGGCGATCCGGTCGGCGTAGTCCTGGCCGTGGGTGCCGGCGAAGACACCGGTCCTGCTGCCGCGCAGGGTCACCGGGTCGATGCCGCCCCGTTCCAGCGCCTCCCAGGAGGATTCCAGCAGCAGCCGGTGCTGCGGGTCCATCGCGAGCGCCTCGCGGGGGCTGATACCGAAGAACGTGGCGTCGAAGTCGGCGATCCCGGTGAGGAATCCGCCGGCCCGCACGTACGTCCGGCCGGGCGTGCCGGGCGTCGGGTCGTACAGGTCCGCCAGCGGCCAGCCCCGGTCGGCGGGCAGGTCGCCGATGACGTCCCCGCCCGCGTCGAGCAGCCGCCACAGCTCCTCGGGGGAGCCGATGCCGCCGGGGAACCGGCAGGCCATCGCCACGATGGCGACCGGCTCGTCCAGGGCGACGGTGGTCGCGTCGGTGACCTCGGTGGCGGCGGTGCCGAGCAGCCGGGCGTGCAGGTGCGCGGCGAGCAGCTCCGGGGTGGGGTGGTTGAACACGGCGTGCGGGGCGAGGCGGACGCCGGTGACGGCGGTGAGCCGGTTGCTCAGTTCCACCGCCATCAGCGAGTCGAAGCCGAGCTCCTTGAACGGGCGGCGCGGCTCGACCTGGTCGGGGCCGGCGTGCCCGACCACGGTGGCGCACCGGGTGCGCACCAGGTCCAGCAGCAGGGTGGCCCGCTCGGGCTCGGCCAGTTCGGCCAGCCGGTCGGCGAAGCCCTTGGCGGAGGCGGGCGCGGAGTCGGCGTTGACGGCCCGGCGGGGCGGCGGGGGCAGCAGGGCCCGCAGCAGGGCGGGCACCTCGCCGGAGCTGCGGACGGCCGCCAGGTCGAGCCCGATCGGCACCAGCGCGGGCCGGTCGACGTGCAGGGCGGCGTCGAACAGCGCCAGACCGGCAGCCGTGTCCAGGGGGCGGGTGCCGCCCCGGGCGAGCCGGGCCAGGTCCGCCGGGGTGAGCCGGCCGGCCATCCCGTCCTCCGCGGACCACAGCCCCCAGGCCAGGGCGGTCGCGGGCAGGCCGTGGGCGCGGCGGTGCGCGGCCAGCGCGTCGAGGAACGCGTTGCCGGCCGCGTAGTTGCCCTGGCCGGGGCTGCCGAAGGTGGCGGCGGCCGAGGAGAAGAGCACGAACGCGGCCAGGTCGAGACCGGCGGTGAGCTCGTGCAGGTGCCACGCGCCGTCCACCTTGGACCGCAGGGCCCGCGCCCAGCGCTCCGGGTCCAGGTCGGTGAGCAGCGCGTCGTCGGTGACCCCGGCGGCGTGCACCACGGCGACCAGCCGGTCGGCCAGCGGGGCGACGACGTCGGCGAGCGCCGCCCGGTCGGCGACGTCGGCCGCGACCACCCGGACCGTGACGCCGGCGTCGGTCAACGCGGCCGTCCAGTCGCCGGCCCGGCCGGTGCGGCTGACCAGGACCAGCTCGGCGACGCCGTGCACGGTGGCGAGGTGGGTGGCGACGTGCCGGCCGACCCCGCCCGTGCCGCCGGTGACGAGCACGGTGCCGCCGGCCAGCGCCGGGACCGGCGTGGCGGCCGGAGGATGGTCGACCGGTCGTAGCCGAGGCAGCAGGACACGGCCGTCGCGGACCGCCACCTGAGGCTCGTCCGGGGCGACGGCCAGCGCCGACCGGACGGTCGCGTCGTCGGTGGCGTCGAGGCTGAGCAGCAGGAACCGGTCGGGATGCTCGGCCTGGGCGACCCGGACCAGCCCGGCCACCGGGGCGTGCACCGGGTCACCGTCGCGGACGGCGAGGGCCAGTCGGGTGGTCTCGGCGCGGGGATCGCCCAGCCAGCTCTGGAGCACGCCGAGGACGGCGAGGCCGACGGCGTGCGCCCGGTCGGGCACCGGGCGGCCCGGTTCGCCGTCACCGACCCGCAGCACCAGCAGCGGCGGCAGCGGCCCGGCGGGGGGTGTCTCGTCGGCGAGCGTCCAGGAGGGCGCCGGGGTCGCCGGGAAGGCCGCGGGCAGCCAGTCGACGGCGTACAGGCCGGTGGGCGCGGTCGTGGGCGCCGGTGCGGCGGCGGGCGGCAGTTCCCGGGACCGCAGCACCACCCGGTCCACGTCGAGCACGGGCGCGCCGGCGTCGTCGACGGCGCTCAGCGTCACGGCGTCCGCCCCGGCGGGGGCCAGGCAGACGCGCAGCGCGTGCGCACCGGTGGCGTGCAGGCGCACCCCCGCCCACTCGGTGGGCACCAGGCGGGTGGTGGGCGCGGCGCCGGCTTGGCCGCCGGGCGCGAAGTCGGCGAGCGGAAGCAGGCGCAGGGCCGCCTCCAGCACCAGCGGGTGTACGCCGTACCGCTCGGCGTCCGGGTCCCTGGCGTCCTCGGGCAGGCGTACGTCGACGAAGAGCCGGTCGGCGGAGAGCCACGCGGCCCGGGCCAGTTCCCCGGCCATCGCCCGGTGCTCAGGGGTGGTCAGGTCCACCGGCCGGGCCCCGACGGGCGGCCAGGTCGGGGCGAGGGCGCCCCGTCCGCTCCCCGGGTCGATAGGGCCGAGCACGGCCTCGGCGACCTGCCGCCAGGGCTGCCCGTCACCGGCCCGGACGTGGCAGTGCGCCACCCGGCGCTGGTGCTCGTCCGGCGCGGATACGCCGACCTGCACCTGGAGGGTCGGTTCGGCGGGCAGCGGCACGGGCTCGGGAACGTCCAGCCGTTCCACGGTCGGGGTGCCGATCCGTTCGCCGAGGTGGGTGAGCATGTCCAGCAGGGCGGTGGCGGGCAGCAGCGCGGGCGTGCCGTCCCCCGGGGCGGCCAGCCACGGCTGGGTGGCCCCGGAGACCTGACCGGTGCAGACCACCTGACCGGTGCCGGCGACCGGCAGCACCCCGCCGAGCAGCGGGTGCCCGGCGTCCGCCAGGCCGACGCCGACCGGGCCGCCGGCGACGGCCGGAGCGGGCAGCCAGTAGTGCCGGCGCTGGAAGGCGTACGTGGGCAGGTGGACGCGACGGTGCGGGCCGGGACCGGCGAGGGCGGCGCGGTCCACGGCGACGCCCCGCACGTGCAGCCGCGCCACGGCGGCGAGCAGGGCCTCCTGCTCGTCGGTGACGCCCCGCAGGGCGGGGACGAAGGCCAGCTCGTCCGCCTCGGCCACGAGGCAGTCCTGGGCCATCGCGGTGAGTACGCCGGCCGGGCCGACCTCCAGGAACGTGGTGACGCCCTGTCCGTGCAGGGCCCGTACGCCGTCGTGGAAGCGCACCGTGCCCCGCACGTGCGCCACCCAGTAGTCGGGTGAGCAGAGCCGGGCCGGGTCGACGGGGTGACCGGTCAGGTTGGACACCACCGGCAGGTGCGGGGTGCGGTACGTGAGCCCGGCCGCCACCGCGCGGAACTCGTCGAGCATCGGCTCCATGCGCGGCGAGTGGAACGCGTGCGACACCCGGAGCCGGCTGGTGCGCCGGCCGGCGGCGCGCAGGGTGGCCGCGAGTGCCAGCACGGCGTCGGTGTCGCCGGAGACGACGACGCTGGTCGGGCCGTTGACGGCGGCGAGGCCCACCCGGTCGGTCAGCTGCGCGGCGACCTCGGCCTCGTCGGCCTCGACGGCGACCATCGCGCCCCCGGCGGGAAGCTGCTGCATCAGCCGGGCCCGGGCGGCGACGAGTGCCGCCGCGTCGGCGAGGGGGAACACCCCGGCCACGTGCGCGGCGGCCAGCTCGCCGACGGAGTGGCCGAGCACCGCGTCGGGGCGTACCCCCCACGACTCGAGCAGGCGGTACAGGGCGACCTCGAAGGCGAACAGTCCCGGCTGGGTGTACAGGGTCTGGTCGAGCAGGTCGGCCGGTGCGCTGCCCTCGGCGGCGAAGACGACGTCCGCGACGGGGTACGGGGTGTGGCCGGCGAGGCAACGGTCGAGTTCCGCGCAGGCGGCGTCGAAGGCGTCGGCGAAGACGGGGTACGCCGCGTGCAGTTCGCGGCCCATGCCGGCGCGCTGGCCGCCCTGCCCGCCGAAGATCAGGCCGAGCCGGCCGTCGGCGACCCGGCCGGAGAACACGTTCGCGACGTCCGGGTCCGGCTCGCCCCGGGTCAGCGCGGTCAGGCCCGTGCGGGTGGCGGCCGGGTCGCCGGCCAGCACCACGGCCCGGTGCTCGAGGCTGGCGCGGGTGGTGGCGAGCGCGTGCCCGACGTCGGCCGGGTCGGCGTCCGCCCCGGGGCCGTCGAGCCAGGTCAGCAGGCGGGCCGCCTGGTCGCGCAGCGCCTCGCCGGAGGCCGCGGCGAGCAGCCACGGCACGGGTCGCCGGGTGTCGCGGGCCACCTGGGGCGACGGCTGCGGGTCGGCGGTTCCGGCTGGTGACCGCCGGTCCGCGTCCGGCGATCCGGACGGCGGGTCGGCGGGGGGCGCCTCGACGATGACGTGGGCGTTGGTGCCGCTGATGCCGAACGACGAGATGCCGGCCCGGCGGGGCCTGCCCACCTCGGGCCACGGGCGGGCCTCGGCGAGCACCTCGACCGCCCCGGCCGACCAGTCCACCTCCGACGTCGGGGCGTCCACGTGCAGGGTGCGGGGCAGCACGCCGTGCCGCATCGCGAGCACCATCTTGATCACCCCGGCGGCGCCGGCGGCTGCCTGGGTGTGGCCGAGGTTGGACTTCAGCGAACCCAGCCGCAGCGGCTCGGCGTCGCCACGTCCCGTCCCGTACGTGGCGAGCAGCGCCTGCGCCTCGATCGGGTCGCCCAGCCGGGTGCCCGTGCCGTGCGCCTCGACGACGTCCACGTCGGCGGTACGGAGGCCGGCGGCGGCCAGCGCCCGGCGGATGACCCGCTCCTGGGCGGGCCCGCTGGGGGCGGTGAGCCCGTTTGACGCGCCGTCGGAGTTCACGGCGGAGCCGCGCAGCACGGCGAGGACGGAATGGCCCCGCCGGCGGGCGTCGGAGAGCCGTTCCAGCAGCAGCACGGCGACGCCCTCGGACCAGCCGGTGCCGTCGGCGCCCTCGGCGAACGCCTTGCACCGGCCGTCCGGGGCGAGCCCGCGCTGCCGGCTGAACTCCACGAACGCCTGCGGGGTGCCCATCACCGCCACGCCACCGGCCACGGCGAGGGAGCAGTCACCGGCGCGCAGCGCCTGGGCCGCCAGGTGCAGCGCCACCAGCGACGACGAGCACGCCGTGTCGACCGTGACCGCCGGTCCCTCCAGCCCCAGCGCGTACGCGACCCGGCCGGAGACGACACTGCCGGCGGTGCCGACGCCGAGGTAGCCCTCGGTGCCGGGCGGCGCCTGGCGCAGGTTCGCGGCGTAGTCGTGGTGCATGACGCCGGTGAAGACGCCGGTGGCGCTGCCGCGCAGCGAGGTGGGGTCGATGCCGGCCCGCTCGAACAGCTCCCAGGACGTCTCCAGCAGCAGCCGCTGCTGCGGGTCCATGGCCAGCGCCTCGCGCGGGCTGATCGCGAACAGGGTGGCGTCGAAGTCCGCGGCGTCGGTCAGGAAGCCGCCCGTCCTGACGTACGAGGTGCCGGGCCGGTCGGCGTCGTCGGAGAACAGGTGGGCGAGGTCCCAGCCCCGGTCGGTGGGGAACTCCGTGAGCCCCTCCCGTCCCTCGTCGACCAGGTCCCACAGTTCCTCGGGGGAGCCGACCCCGCCGGGGAGCCGGCAGGCCATGGCGACGACGACCACCGGATCGTCCACCGTGGACGTCGGGGCCGGTCCGTCCGGCACGGAACCGGCCTCCGGGTTGACGCCGCGCAGCCGGGCGGCGAGGTGCCGGGCGAGAGCGTCGGGGCTGGGCCGGTCGAACGCGGCCGTGGCGGAGAGCCGAACGCCGGTGGCCCGGGCCAGCCGGTCGCGCAGGGCGACGGCGCTGACCGAGGTGAAGCCGAGTTCCTTGAAGGCCCGGTCCGGGCGGACCGCAGCCGGCCCGGGCAGGCCGGCCACCTCGGCGGTCGCGGCGCGGACCAGGTCGAGCAGGAGGCGGTCGCCCTCGCCGGTGGTCAGCCCGGCCAGCCGGCGGCGCAACTCGGCGGCGTCCCGGTCGTCCTCGGCGTCCCGGGCCGCCGTGACGGGCGTACGCCAGGCGGGGTGTGCGGCGTCTGCGTGGCCTGCCGGACGGGCGAGCAGGACCAGGTCGTCGCCGTCGTGGGCCACGTCGAACGCGGCGAGGTCGGCGCGCGTGGTGGGCGCGGTGAGGTCGGCGTGCGCGGTCGGCGGGGCGAGGTGCGCCGTGGGCGCGGTGGCCGTGCCGACGAGCCGGGCCGGGAGACCGGCGGCGCGGCGGCAGGCGGCCAGGGCGTGCAGGGCGCCGACGGCCGAGGCGGCCCGTTCCTGGCCGGCGGCGCCCAGCAGCAGGGCGGACGGGGCGAGGACGGTGAACGCGGCGGCCGGGTTCCGGGTCCCGGCGTCCAGCGAGGCGGCGAGGCCGAGCAGCCGGACGACGGCCTCGTCGTCGGCCAGGTCGTGCGCGGTCGGGCAGAGGAAGACCCCGCCGAGCGGCTCGTCACCCGCCTGGTGGGCGGGCAGCGCGGCGGCCTCGGCCCCCGCGGCGGTGAGCTCGGCGACCAGTGCCGACAGGACGGTCCCGGCCGTGGTGCCGGTGTGGAGCAGCCGCAGCCGGCGGGCGCCGTGCGCCGCGACGAGGTGCCGCGCCAGCGCCTCGCCGGTCGGCCCGTCGGCGCCGGTGACCAGGACCGGCCGGGCCGGGTCGACCACCGTGGCCGGCCGCGCCGGCATGGCGGCGGGGGCGGGTGCGAGGACCGCGTGCAGGGCGGTTCCGGCGCGGAGCGCGACCTGCGCGGCGCCGGCGTCCAGCACGGCGGGCAGCAGGGCGGTCGAACCCGGGTCGGCGTCGCGGTCGACCAGCACGATCCGGTCCGGGTACGCGGCCTGTAGGCAGCGTCCGATGGCCTGGACCGCGCCGGCCGCCGCATCGGGCCCGGACCGCTCACCGGCCGCGTCGGGCGCGGCGGCGTCGCCGGGCGTGCCGGTCAGCAGCACCAGCCGGGTGCCGGCGAACCGGTCGTCGTCGAGCCAGCCGCGCAGCCGGTCGGCGAGGTCCACCCCGGCGTCGGCCGGCTCGACCAGCAGCACGGTCACGTCGGGCACGTCCGGGGCGTGGTGCAGGGCGGCCAGGTCGCGGTGGGACCCGAACCGGTCCGCCGTCGACGCCCCGCGCAGCGCCGTGAGCAGCGCCTCGCTCCCGCGCCCGACGACCGCCCAGCGGCGGGTCGGGGCGACGGCGACCTGGGCCGCCGTCGGGACGGGCGCCCCGGCCGGCGGTACGGAGGTCAGATCCAGCGGGTGCCAGGCGAACAGGCTCAGCGCCTCGTGGTGGCTGCCGTTGACCGCCCGCAGTCGGGCCGGCCGGCCGAGCAGGAGCCGGCGGGTGACCTTGCCGGAGGCGGTGCGGGGCACCTGCCCGATCTCGTACAGCTCTTCCGGAACCTTGTGGTACGAGAGCTTCTCCCGGCAGGCCGCGTACCCGGCCCGGGGGTCGAAGCCCTCCGGCCCGGGCACCACGAATGCCACCGGCACCTCGCCGAGCACGTCGTGCGGCCGGCCGGTCACCGCCACGTCGGCGACGCCGGGCACCGCGCGCAGCGCCTCCTCGACCTCGGCCGGATGGATCTTCTCGCCGCCCCGGATGATCAGTTCCCGGTGCCGCCCGGTGACGAAGATGTTGCCCTCGGCGTCACGGCGTGCCAGGTCGCCGGTGCGGTACCAGCCGTCGCGCAGCGCGGCGGCGGTGACCTCCGGCAGTCCGTGATAGCCGAGCATGACGCTCGGCCCGCGGACCCAGACCTCGCCCTCGGCGCCGGTCGGCACGTCCAGGCCACTCTGCGGGCTGACCAGGCGCACCTCGACGCCGGGCACCGCGAGCCCGCAGGAGCCCTCGACCCGGGGCTGGTCCGGCCGGGTGACGGCGATCGAGCCGCAGGTCTCCGTGCTGCCGTACGCGTCGAGCAGCGGCGCGTCGAAGACCTCCTCGAACGCCCGGCGCAGCGCGCCGGTGGTGATCGCCCCGCCGACCAGGCAGACCCGCAGTGCGGGGGCGCGGAAGCCGGTCTCCCGGGCGGCGGTGACCAGGTGGTGGTACATGGCCGGCACACCGGCCAGCACGGTGGCCTCGTCCTCGTCGACCGCCCGCAGCACGTCGTCGGCGGAGAAGCCGTCGATGAGCCGGGCCGTGGCGCCGACCGCGGTCACGCTGAGCACGCACCCGATGTGGGAGAGGCTGTGGAACAACGGCAGCGGCCAGACCACCCGGTCGGCGGCGGTGAGCCCGGGAATCGGTACGTAGCAGGCGGCGACGGACCAGAGGCAGGTGCGCTGGGTGGAGAGCACGCCCTTGGGCCGGCCGGTGGTGCCGGAGGTGTAGAGCATCCAGGCGACCTCGTCGAGGCCCAGGTCGTCACGGGCGGCCACTGCCGGATCGGTGTCGACCAGGTCACGCCACGCGGTGACGCCGTCGGGCAACGGGCCGTCCCCGGTGGCCACGACCCGCAGGGCCGGCCGGTCGGCGCGCAGCCGCAGCAACTGGTCGAGGTGCCGCTGGTCGGTGACCACCAGCACCGCGCCGGAGTCGTCCAGCAGGTGGGCCAGTTCCGCGTCCGTGGTGTGCGGGTTCACCGGCACGCCGACCGCGGCGGCCCGCGTGACGGCCAGCCAGGTCTCCACCGTCTCCACCCGGTTGCCGAGGCAGAAGGCCACCCGGTCGCCCCGCCCGACTCCCGACGCCGCCAGGTGACCGGCCAGTCGGCGGGTCCGCGTCGCCAGGTCGGCGTATCCGACCGCCCGGCGGTCGTCGCGGAACGCGACCTTGTTCCCCAACCTGGCGGCGTGCGCCTCGATCAGATCGGACAACGGCTGGATCAGGTCGCTCCGAAGCATGTCACCACATCCGTCCGTCGGCGAGACTCCTCATCCGCGGCGTAGACCTCGCTCGCCGTAACGGCCCAAGTCTTCCGAGCGCCCTGCCGGCAACCTACCCCTGTCACCCCCTATGTCGTCCCCAGTTCAGAGCCCTGTTCCGGTGGTGAAAGGCACCGCAGGCCGATGATGGGGCGACCCCCGCAGACCGTCGAGTCCGTCCGTCCACCCGCCCGTCAGCCGAGGTGCCGTCGTTGGAACGCTGCTGGTTGTTCGCCCGCTTGGCCGTGCCGGCCGACGGATGCCCGGACACGCGGGTGGTCGAGCTGGTCGGAACGGTCCTCACCGATCTGGTCACCGCCGCCCGCCGGGCCGATCCGGGCACGGACTGGTTCTTCGACCGGTACGGCTCCCCCGCCGGCCCGCGACTGAGCCTCGGCTTCCACGCCGCCCCGGCCGCGCTCGACGCGGTACGGACGTGGTTGCTCGCGTACGACCCGCGGGTGTCCTTCGCCGCCGACCCGTACGCGGTGCGCGACGCCGCCCGGGGCGGCCCGCTCGCCTGGGCGGGCAGCGACATGGCCCTGCCCCTGCTCGACGGCGAATCCCCCTGGCTGGCCGGCGTCGAACTGCCGCTGGCCGTGGCGCACCTGCGGCACCTGACCGGGCTGGTGCCGGCTGACGACCGGCTGGCGTTCCTCTTCATGCACTGGCAGGACCGCAGCCAGCTGCTCACCGGAGCCCAGCGGCGGGACCTGGCCGCGCAGGCGGACGCCGATGCGGAGAAGATCGTCCTGGCGGCCGGCGACCTGCCGCTGGGCGCGGAGGTCGCCGCCGCGTGGCAGCGCTACCTGGACCGGGTGGCCGACGTGATCGGCCGGGAGCAACCGGCCACGCCGCGGGGCTTCCTGCTGGCGCACCACGCCCAGCTCACCCACGAACGGTGGGGTATCGGGCCGGACGTCGACTCGCTGGCCGCGCTGGCGCTTCGCCTGTCGATGGTCCGGGACCGCCCGGTCGTGCCCTCGCCCCGCCCCGTCCCGCAGAGGAGACAGCAGCCACATGCACGCGTCGGCAGCTGACCGTCCCGCCCTCGCCGAACCGGCCCGGATCGAGGTGGCGCTCGGCGAGCGCGCGTACCCGGTGCTGATCGGCCCCGGGGTGCGCCACCGGCTGCCGGCGGAGGTGGCGCGGATCGGCGCGCGGCGGGTCGTGGTGGTCTCGGCCCGGCCGCCGCAGTGGACACCCGACCCGGGCGTGCCGCACCGGGTGGTGCCGGCGCGCGACGGCGAGCACGACAAGAACCTGGCCACGGTGGAGCAGCTCTGCCGGGCCTTCGCCGAGTTCGGGCTGACCCGCGCCGACGCGGTGGTCTCCTGTGGCGGCGGCACCACCACGGACGTGGTCGGGCTGGCCGCCGGTCTCTACCACCGGGGCATCGCGGTGATCCACCTGCCGACGTCGCTACTCGCCCAGGTGGACGCCAGCGTCGGCGGGAAGACCGCGGTCAACCTGCCGGAGGGCAAGAACCTCGTCGGGGTGTACTGGCAGCCCCGGGCGGTGCTCTGCGACACCGAGCACCTCGGCACGCTGCCGGAGCGGGAGTGGCGCAACGGGTACGGCGAGATCGCCCGGGCGCACTTCATCGGAGCGGGCGAGCTGCGCGACCAGCCGGTGGCGGAGCAGATCGCCGCCTGCGTGGCGCTCAAGGCCCGGGTGGTGGCCGCCGACGAGCGCGACTCCGGCCTGCGGCACATCCTCAACTACGGCCACACCCTGGGGCACGCGCTGGAGCGGGCCACCGACTTCCGGCTGCGGCACGGCGAGGCGGTCGGTGTCGGCACGGTCTTCGCGGGCCGGCTGGCCGGCGTCCTCGGCCGTGTCCCGGCCGACCGGGTGGCCGAGCACCACGACGTGGTGGCGGGGTACGGCCTCGACACCACGTTGCCCACCGGCGTCGACGCCGACGAGCTGATCGCGCTGATGCGGCGGGACAAGAAGGCCACCTCGGGCCTGTCCTTCGTCCTGGACGGTCCGACCGGGCCCGACCTGGTCGCCGACGTACCCGAGCCCGCCGTCCGCGCCGCCCTCGCCGGCATGTGAGGACAGTGGGGCGAGCCCCCGGGGCGGGCGACGCACGGCGGTGGGCGTCCCCCGGGCCGCCAGCGCGGCCCGGGGTGACGCGTCAGCTGCCCAGCGCCCGCTGGATCTGCGCGATCAGCACGCCGCAGGCGTAACGGTCCGCGGCGCCGACCATGCCGACGATGGTCGCCGGCTGCGGGCCGTTGTCCGTCTCCGCCGGGTCGTGGTGCATGAACACGACCAGTTGCCCACGGTCGATGAACGGGGCGAGCATCGGCTCGGCGTCCACGCCGGGGGCGAGCGAGAAGAACGTGGTCATGGCGCACGGGTGCTGACCCAGCAGCGAGCTGCGGTGCAGCACCGAACTGGTGGCCCCACTGACCCGGAAGTTCGGGTCGATGACCCGCAGTCTGCCGTCCCGGCTGATCCCGGCGTCGAACGAGCAGTACCCCCGGTACCCGAGAGCACTGGCCTTTCGGACCCCTACGGTCAGCGCTTCGATCAGTTCAGCCGGCGGCTGGTCGTCGTCCAGCACACAACCGACCCACGTCGAAGTGGGCTGCGGCAGGTGTACGGACGCACCGAAGTAGTGCACCGATCCGCTCTCCGCCACGCCGAACTGGAGTCCCCAGACCGTCCGGAAGGGGACCTCCTCCTCGACGATCCACCGATCGCTCACCTGCTCCAACTGGTTGAACAGTGCCCGGTTCCGCCGGTCCTGCAACCGCCTGGTGAAGATCGCGATTCCGCTGAACACCTCGACACCGGCCGGTTTGATCACCGCCGGCCGACGGTCCTGCTGCACGATCCGGCGTACCTCCGCGGGGGTGGCGACCTGCCGACGGGGCAGGTGTTCCGGTGCGATCAGCGTTTCCAGGACAGTCTTGTTGTTGAGGCGGGCCAGCAGGTCCGGTGACACCCGAGCTCGTGCGGCCCGCAGTTGCGGATCGTGCGGGGGAAACTGGAACTCCAGCGTCTCGCCCCGCTCGGCGGCTTCCCGGGCGAACTGCACGGCCTGCGCGCCGGAGCGAAACTCGCGCAGATCGCTCGGCGTCTTGAGACCGCAGCGGCTGAGCAGACGCAGCGACTTGTCCGCGCTGGATCCGGTGCTGCAAATGGCCGCGGTCTGGTGGGGCAGGGTCAGGTGGAGACCCGTGATCATGTCCAGCCCGTTGTGCAGGGCACTGCCCGGACCGGCGAGATAGCGACTGTCGGCGGTTTCCACCGGATCCGGTGGTCGAGCCAGGACGACGCCATCGTGAGCGAACACCTGTAACTGGATAGCCTCATGCATTGGTTCTCCTGACATGCCGGCCCGCGAGGGCCTCGGGGGTGGCACAGAGTCCGGGTGCGCCACGACCACGAACAGCGGAGAACGTGGACGGATGCGGGGGCTCCCGGTCCTGGTGGGGCAGCTCGGCCAGGAAGGCCGGGCGTACCGCGTGCACCGACCGGGCGGTCTCAGGTCGGACCGGCCCGGTAGGCGGGCCGGCTTGTGATCAGCCCGCCTTGGCGAGGTGCACACCAACAGCCGGCATCCGATTGCCAGTCACCGGCTGGTTCATGATCGGGAAAGCATAGTCAGTTCTCATTTCCCCGGGATGGGCCGGTCAGCCGAACACCGTCCGCCCTTTCGCCGCCGCACTCGCCATTGCGCCGACCTGGATCCCCGACCCTCGCTGGCCGGAAAGCTGTTTTTTGTGGAACCCGCGGGGACACGGAACGTCGAACCTGGACAATCGCGCACCGATCCTCTCGGAGGGCACGAATCGCCTTCTATAGAGAAAGTATAGTCCGGTGTGCTTTCTCGCCGAATGGCCACGGTATCCGATCGGCATTTCGATTGACGACCCCGACCGGATGCCCCACCGACCAGCTCGAATGGTCGGTTCGGCGACGGTGGCACCAGACGCGGCCCCTGGGCGGGTCGCCGCACCGGACATTTCCCCGGTGCCCCTCGGCCGGGATCTCCGGCTGACGCACTAGGGGTCGACGTGCGCATCTCTAGGGGTGTACGCCACTGGACGGGGCTTCATAGGGTCGGGCCCCATCGGTTCGTCGTTCCCCTTTTCCTTGCACCCGATGGGGACGAATGCGGGTGCTCGGCGCCCTGATGGACAGGAGGTGCCGGTGATCGGATCGGACGCCCACCTCCTCCTCCCGACCAGCGCCGTAGCGGATCCGCCACGACTCTCGGGCCGCCGTCCACAGCCACCCGCGCGCCGCACGAACCAGACGCGGTACGACGGGATCCGCGTCGACGAGACGCCGAGCGGTCATCCCCGTGAACGGCGTCGACGTTCCGCGCCGTCCCGCGTCCTCGCGTCACACCCCGCCGTCCGGCGTACGGCGCCTCGGCTGACCGGCCGCCCCGGCCACGTGCCTTCCGGTCGCCCCCTTTCGATCGGAGGTTGAGCTCTTGTCTGTCGGGTTCGATGGTGCTCAGGCCGTGGACGGTGCGGTCGACGCCGTGGCGCTGGAGCTGGTGGGCGATCTGCGTCGGCCGACGGTGTGGCCGGCCAGGGCGGCCTCGGTGCACCAGGTACTGCCCTCCTGGCCGACGGGCGTCGGGTCAGCCGGTGCTGTCGTGGTGGCGGGGTTCGTGGCCGTTCTCGCCCGGTGGACCGGCCAGGACGAGGTGGTGGTGCGGCTCTCACCGGATGGCGGGTCGGTGCTGCGGGTGGACGTCGCGGGTGATCCGGGTTTCGGGGAGTTGGTGGCGCGGGTGGGATCGGCGTTGGCCGCGCCGGTGTCTGGTCGGGGCCGGATGGATCCGGTGGCGGTGGGACTGGTCGACGGCCCGGTGGCGGAGACGGGGCCGGCGGTGGTGGACGTCGACGTGGTGGTGAGCGTGGCGTCGGACGGGTCGGCGGTGCGGGTGGACTACGCGGTGGAGGGGTTCTCCGCGCAGTGGGTGCGGGGCCTGGTGGATCAGGTCGTGGTGCTGGTCTCTGCCGGGTCGGCGGACTCTGGCGTCGGTTTGTCGGAGTTGGCGTTGTTGGGGGATGCGGAGCGGGAGCGGGTGTTGGGGTGGGGCCGGGGTGTGGTGCGTGAGGTGGCGGCGGTGCCGATTCACGAGTCGGTGTTGGGGTGGGCGCGGCGGTCGCCGGAGGCGGTGGCGGGGGTCGCGGACGGCGAGGTGTTGACGTACGGGGAGCTGGATCGTCGGTCGGGTGTGTTGGCGGCCTATCTGCGGTCGTTGGGGGTGGGTGCGGGCGACGTGGTGTCGCTGGCGTTGGAGCGTGGGCTGTGGTCGCTGGTGGCGACGATGGGCGTGTTGCGGGCGGGTGCCGCCTACACCCCGATGGATGTGTCGTGGCCGGTGGAGCGGATGCGGGTGCTGTTGGCCGATCACGGTGCGCGGGTGGTGTTGACGGTTGGTGTGGTGGCGCCTCGGATTCCTGCTGGGGACGGGGTGTCGGTGGTGGCGTTGGATGATGACTGGTCGGTGGTGCAGGCGTGTGAGCCGGTGGGGTTGCCGGTGGTGCGGGCGTCGGAGCCGGCGTTCGTGATCTACACGTCGGGTTCGACGGGCACGCCGAAGGGCGTGGTGCTGACGCACGACAAGTTGACGAACTTCCTGGCGTGGATGACCGACGAGTGCGACATCGGCCCCGACAGCCGCATGCTGCATTCGGCGGCACCGGTCTTCGACGCCGCGTTCGGGGAGATCTTCGCCACGCTCACCGGTGGCGGTCGCGTCGTCGTCTGCTCCCGCGACGACCTGCTCGACGTACGCCGGCTCACCGAACTCGTCAACCGGCACGACGTCACGCACACGTTCGGACCGGCCACCAACATCGCCCCGCTCGACCCGGCCGCCTGTCCCGGCCTGCGTTGCATCATCTTCGGCGGCGAGGCCGTACCGCCGCAGCTGGCCCAGCGGTGGTTGACGGCGGGCACCCGGGTGGTGAACGCGTACGGGCCGGCGGAGATCGCCGTGGCGTGCACATGGTTCGACGCCAAGGCCGGCTGGGGCGGCGCGTACGTGCCGATCGGCTGGCCTATGCCGAACCGGCAGGTCCGCGTCGTCGACGCGAAGCTGAACCTCATGCCGGTCGCGGTGCCCGGGGAAATCCTCGTCACCGGCTTCGGCGTCGCCGACGGCTACCTCAACCGCCCCGAGTTGACCGCGCAACGGTTCGTCACCGACCCGCACGGCGGTGGCCTCGCCTACCGCACCGGTGACCTGGGCCGGTGGAACGCCGCCGGGGCGCTGGAGATCCTCGGCCGGATGGACCACCAGGTCAAGGTCAACGGCATCCGCATCGAACTCGGCGAGATCGAAGCCGTCCTCGAACAGCACCCGGACGTCGGCACGGCCGTCGTCGTCCGCCGCGAGGACCGCGGCGTCGCCCGACTCGTCGGCTACGTCACCGGCCGCGACGGCCGCACCCCCGCCGTGACCGAACTGCGGGAACACGCCGCGACCCTGCTGCCCTCGTACATGGTCCCGGCCGTGATCATGGTGCTCGACCGGTTCCCCCTCGGCGGCACCGGCAAGATCGACCGCCGGGCCCTGCCCGAACCCGACTCACAACGCCCCGACCTCGACATCGAATACAGCGCACCGACGACCGACGAGGAACGCCTCGTCACCGGAGTCTTCGCGACGGTCCTCGGGCTGGACCGCGTCGGCACCCACGACAGTTTCTTCGACCTGGGCGGCACGTCGTTGCAGTCGGCTGCCGTAGCCGTGCGCATCGACGAGGAGGCGAACGTCGTCGTACCCGTCTCGCAGATCCACCGCACCCCCACACCACACGCGCTCGCCCACTGGCTGACCACCGCGCCCCGCCGTACGGACGCCGCAGCGGCCGGTGGTCAGGCCCGGCAGCGGCCCGGCCCGGTCCCGCTCGCGCAGCAGGTGGCGAAGTGCCTGATGTCGCCCCTGGAGGTCGTCGTCCCGGTCACCTGGTGGATCGAGGGCGAGTTGGACCTGCGCGCGCTGATGGCGGCGCTCGGCGACGTGCACCGGCGGCACGAGGCACTGCACGCCCGCTACCGGCGGGTCGACCCGCCGGTGGCGCTCGTCCCACCCAACCCCGGAATGCCGCAGCTACGACTGCTGACCGACGCCGCCACCGGGCAGGAGGCCCTGGACCAGCTGGCGGAGGCGGTGCAGCAGCCGCTGGACTACACCCAGGGCCGCAACTGGCGGGCGGCACTGATCCGGGACAGGTCGACCGGGCGGGTCCTGTTCGGCGTCGGCATCCACCACATCGCCTTCGACGGATGGTCGTACGCGCTGCTGGTGCGGGACCTGAGCCACGCCTACGCGGCGAGACTGTCGGGGGCGGCTCCCGTCTGGGCGCGGCCGGCGCCGACGCTGCGCCAGTCGTACGACGAGTACACCCAGTTGCGGGACGTCGCCGACCTGGAGACGCAGCGGGCCTACTGGCGCGAGCAGCTGCGCGGCCTGCCCCGGCAGGGCAGGGCCCAACCGCAGGCGTCGCTGGAGCAGGCGCTGGCGTGGGGCCCGAAGGCCGGGCACACCGTCACCGTCACCCCCGACGTGATGCAACGCTGGGACCGGGCCGCCCGGGACCAGAGGTTCAGCCGCTCCAGCTACTTCGTCGCGGCCTTCGCCTCCGCGCTGCGCGCCATCCACCAGCAGGACGACATCGGCCTGCTGATGGTCGTCGCCAAGCGCGGCAGCCGGGTCCTCGACTCCGCCTTCACCACCCGGCTCAACCTCAACTGCGTCCGGGTCCGGTTCGAGGGGCCGCAGGACGACAAGCTCGTCCTGCGGATCAACGAGACGATCAGCGACCTCATGCGGGCCCAGGACGTCCCCTTCGCGGAGACCGCCGACGATCCCGCCGCCGGGCTCTCCGGCGAGGTGGTCGCCAGCCTGCCGACCTTCGTGTTCCAGGACAACGTGGTGCTGCCGCTGGAACTGCCCGGCTGCCGGGCCGAGGAGGTCGTCGACCCGTACGCCCGGGAGGTGCCCAACGGGCTGACGGTCGAGGTGCTGCCCCGCGCCGACCACGCCCTGCTGCGCGTCACCATCCGCACCGACTACCTGCCGTACAGCTTCGCCGAGGAGTTGAACGGGCACATGCTGCGCTTCCTCGAAGCCGGGCCCGTCCCCACCGCTGACTGACCGTCAGCACCGTCCGCACCGAACTGCTCCACCTGCCGCGGGCGCGCGAGGCCGCGTCCGCACGTTCCTGGTTCTGCTGACCGCCGTACCGGTGGCGGCCCTGATCGGAGGTTGACTCATGTCTGTCGGGTTCGTTGGTGGTCAGGCCCAGGCCACGGGTGTCACCGGGCCCGGTGCCGACTTCGAGGCCCTCGACCTGATGGGTGACCTGCGTCGACCGCTGGCCTGGCCGGCCCGGGCGGCGTCCCGGACACGGACGTTGGAGCTGCCCGGCCCGGCGGGCCCGGAGCCGGCCGGGTTGGTGGTGCTGGCGGGACTCGTCGGGGTGCTGGCCCGGTACACCGGTCAGGAGGAGGTGGTGCTGGGCCTGTCCTCGGGTGGGTCGGCGCTCCGGGTGGGTGTGGCCGACGATCCGGCGTTCGGGGCGCTGGTGAGCCGGGTGGGCGCGGCGTGGGCCGCGCCGGTGGTGACCGCGGGCCTGGTGGGGCCGGTGGCGGTGTGCCTCGTGGACGGCCCGGTGGCCGAGGTGGGTCCGGAGGTGGTGGACGTCGACCTGGTGGCCACGGTGGCCTCGGACGGGTCCGGGCTGCGGGTGGACCACGCGGCGGAGGGTTTCTCCGCGGACTGGGTGCGGGGCCTGCTGGAGCAGACCGGGACGCTGCTGTCGGCCGGCCTGCGGGAACCCGAGGTCCCGCTGTCGCGGTTGCCGTTGTTGGGCACGGCCGAGCGGGAGCGGCTGCTCGCGTGGGGCAGGGGTCCGGTGTGCCCGGTGCCGGGCGAGCCGCTGCACGAACTGGTGCTGGAGTGGGCACGCCGTACGCCCGACGCGGTCGCGGGTGTCGCCGACGGCGAAGTCGTCACGTACGGAGAACTGGCACGCCGGTCGGAGTTGCTGGCCCGCTACCTGTGCTCGGCCGGTGTCGGCGTCGGCGACGTGGTGTCGCTGGCGCTGGACCGCAGCATGTGGACTCTCGTCGCGACCCTGGCGGTGCTGCGGGCGGGGGCGGCGTACACGCCGATGGACGTGTCGTGGCCGGCGGAGCGGATGCGGATGCTCCTGGCCGACCACGGCGCCCAGGTCGTGCTCACCGTCGGTGAGGTCGCCCCACGCATCCCCCGGCCCGAGGGTGTACGAGTGGTCGCCCTGGACGACGACTGGCCCGCCGTGGAGGCGGCCGAGGCGGTCGACCTGCCGGTGGTGGACGCCTCCCGGCCCGCGTTCGTGATCTACACGTCGGGATCGACCGGGACGCCGAAGGGCGTCGTGCTGACCCACGACAAGCTGACGAACTTCGTCACCTGGATGCGCGACGAGTGCGCGGTCGGCCCGGACAGCCGGATGCTGCACTGCTGCGCCCCGGTCTTCGACGTGGCCCTGGGCGAGATCTACACCGCGCTGACCTCCGGCGCACGCGTCGTGGTCTGCTCGCGTGACGACCTGCTCGACGCCCGCCGGTTGACGGAGCTGATCGCCAAGGAGCAGACCACCCACGCGTTCTGCCCACCCACCAACCTCGCCGCCGTCGACCCGGCCGACTGTCCGAGCATGTCCTGCGTGACCCTCGCCGGGGAACCCATCCCGCCGCGCATGGCGCAACGGTGGATGGCCGCCGGCGCCCGCCTGATCAACGCCTACGGCCCTGCCGAGGCATCCGTCGCCTGCACGTGGTTCGACGCCAAGGCCGGCTGGGGTGGCGCGTACGTGCCCATCGGCTGGCCCATGCCCAACCGCCAGATCCGCGTCGTCGACGCCGCACTCGATCTCGTCCCCATGGGTGTCCCCGGCGAAATCCTCATCACCGGCGCCGGGGTCGCCGACAGCTACCTCAACCGCCCCGAGTTGACCGCGCAACGGTTCGTCACCGACCCGTACGGCGGCGGGATCGCCTACCGCACCGGCGACCTCGGACGGTGGAACGCCGCCGGGGCGCTGGAGATCCTCGCCCGGATGGACCACCAGGTCAAGGTCAACGGCATCCGCATCGAACTCGGCGAGATCGAAGCCGTCCTCGAACAACACCCGGACGTCGGCACGGCCGTCGTCGTCCGCCGCGAGGACCGGGGCGTCGCCCGACTCGTCGGCTACGTCACCGGCCGCGACGGCCGCACCCCCGCCGTGACCGAACTGCGGGAACACGCCGCGACCGTGCTGCCCTCGTACATGGTGCCCGCCGTGATCATGGTGCTCGACCGGTTCCCCGTCGGTGGCACCGGGAAGATCAACCGGCGGGCCCTGCCGGAACCGGGCTCGCAGCGCCCGGACCTCGGCGTTGCCTACGTCGAAGCCACGACCGACGAGGAGAGACTGGTCACCGGCGTGTTCGCCGCCGTACTCGGTATCGATCCCGTCGGCACCGGGGACAGCTTCTTCGCCCTCGGCGGCACCTCCCTGCAGTCCGCCGCCGTCGCCGCCGCCATCGACGAGGCCGCCGACGTCGTCGTACCCGTCTCGCAGATCCACCGCACCCCCACACCGCACGAGCTGGCCCGCTGGCTCGCCACCGCACCCCGCCGCCTGAAGGTCGAACCGGAACCGCCTGCCACCGGACGCCCCGCCCCGACCAGGCCCGTCCCGCTGACCCCGTCGGTCGCCAAGTGCCTCGTGCTCCCGTTCGAGCTGGTCTGCCCGGCCACCTGGTGGATCGAGGGCGAGCTGGACCTGCGCGCGCTGATGGCGGCCCTCGGCGACGTGCACCGGCGGCACGAGGCGTTGTACGCCCGCTACCGGCGGGTGGACCCGCCCGTGGCCATCATCCCGCCGAACCCGGGCATGCCCCAGCTCCGGCTGCTCACCGACGCCACGAGCGAACAGGAAGCGCTCGACCAGCTCGCCGAGGCGGTGCAGCAGCCGCTGGACTACACCCAGGGCCGCAACTGGCGGGCCGCCCTGATCCGGGAGAAGTCCACGAACCGGGTCCTGTTCGGCATCGGCATCCACCACATCGCCTTCGACGGCTGGTCACACGCCCTTCTCGTCCGCGACCTCAGCCACGCCTACACCGCACGGCGTTCCGGCGAGGCCCCGGTGTGGGCGCGCCCCGCGACCACCCTCCGCCAGTCGTACGACGAATACACCCGGCTCCGCGACGCCGCCGACCTCGACGCGCAGCGGGCCTACTGGCGCGAGCAGTTGCGCGGGCTCACCCGCCAGGGCGAGGGCCGGCCCCAGGAGCTCATGGAGCAGACCCCGACGTGGGGCCCCAAGACCGGGCACATCGTCTCCGTCCCTGCCGACGTGCTGGACCGCTGGGACCGGGCCGGCCGCGAACAGCGGTTCAGCCGCTCCACCTACTTCGCCGCCGCCTATGCCTCCGCGCTGCGCACCATCCACCAGCAGGACGACATCGCCCTGCTGATGATCGTCGCGCAGCGCGGCAGCCGGATCCTCGACTCCGCCTTCACCAGCCGGATCAGCTCCAACTGCCTCCGGGTCCGGTTCGACAGCCCGGAGAGGAACCTGATCGGAGCCGTCCAGCGGACCGTGGACGAGCTGATGGCCGCCCAGGACGTCACCTTCCTGGAGATGACCACCGACCCCGCCCTCGGGCTGCCCCGCGAGGTGGTCAACAGCCTGCCCTCCTTCGCCTACCAGGACAACCTCGTCCTCCCGCTGGAGCTGCCCGGCTGCCGGACCGAGGAGGTCGTCGACCCGTACGCCCGGGAGTGGTCGGGCGGCTGCGTCGCCGAGGTGCTGCCCGGTAGCGGGGACACGCTGCTGCGCGTCACCATCCGCACCGACCTGGTCCCGACCCCGGTCGCCGAGATGCTGGCCACCGGCATGCTGCGCTTCCTGGAGGCCGGGCCGGAGGGCGCCGACCAGGCGCACTGAGAGACCGGGCCAGACGCCTGTCCGGCCCGCCGACGTCACCCCGATGTCGGCGGGCCGGCCGGCTCACCGTCCGTCCGTGACCGCCGCGATCGCGGCGTACGGCCGGTGGGTGCCGTCGCTGGGCGGGTGCAGGCGTTCGACCTCCGAGAAGCCAGCCCGCGTCAAGCGCGCCGAGAGCTCGTCGACGGGCCAGCGATAGGCAGTCGCGACCTTGTGGTCGAAGGCGGCCACCTCGTCGCCGTCGAAGAAGCCGACCACCAGCGTGCCGGCCGGCGCCGTCACTCGCCGGAACTCGGCCAGCGCCTCGTCGAGGTCCCGCGGCGGCAGGTGGATCAGCGAGAACCAGGCCAGGATGCCGGCGATGGAACGGTCTTCGACGTCGAGGCTCCTCATCGACCCGAGTCGGTACCTGCCGTGTGGATGAGCTGCCCTCGCATGGGCGACGAACTCGGGAACCATGTCGATCCCCGTCGCGTCGACGCCGAGCGACCGAAGGTAGTCGGTGAGATGGCCGGGCCCGCAGCCCAGATCGAGCACCGCGCCGGGACGAATCGACAGATGCCGCCCGATGAAGGCGAGGTCATCGGGGTGTACCTGCTGGCGCGTACCGAACAGTTCGATGTAGAGGGCGGCCACGGAGGAGTACGCGTCCCGAATCTGCTCGACGTCCACCGCCTGACTATATGGGATCTTGGACCGTCCGACGCTCAGGGGTCGTCCGGCCATGCTGCCCCATTCGTCCCGACCGGGACCGGGCCCGCGGGTCAGTGGACGAGGGCTGCCGGGCAGTACGCGAGAAGCTCGGTCGGGGTGTGCACGACGAGGTCGGGGCCGGCGGCGAGCAGCGCGGCCACGTCCCCGCCGTGCCAGGTGGTGGCGACCGAGGTCGCCCCGGCGTCCCGGCCGCTGAGCAGGTCGATCACCGCGTCGCCCACCATCATGGCCTGGTGCGGCGGCACGTCGAGGTGGCCCAGCGCCTGGAGCACGATGTCCGGGGCGGGCTTGGGGCGGGCCACCTCGTCGGAGCCGATCACCTGGCCGAAGAGGCCCAGCACGCCGAGCTGGTCGAGCAGCGAACGGGCCCGGGGGCCGGCCTTGCCGGTGGCGACCGCCATCCGGATCCCCCGGGAGTGCAGGGTCTCCAGGGTCTCGCGTACGCCGGGAAACAGCGGCACCAGGTGCGCCATCCGGTAGCTCTCCCGGACGAACGGCTCCTCCATCTCCAGCGGCAGCCCCATCAGCCGCATGATGTCCGGGAAGTACCGGCCCATGTGCCGGTTGTACTCCTCGAACGGCGCCGGCCCGTCCCCGACCACCTCGGCGTACGCGATGCTGAACGCCTCACGCATGACGGCCGAGCTGTCGACGATGACGCCGTCGAGGTCGAACACGACCGCGCGGATCGGGCCGCGGACCGGCGACTGCGGGGTCACCTCGACGGTGGACGGTGGGTGGCTCATGGCTGCTCCCGGAAGCGAGGAGGGTCGACGGTGGGTCTCACCGGTCGCGATGGCCCGCCAGGGCGTGCTCCCGCGCCGGCTCGGTGGGCCGGGCGGAGTGGTAGATCCGTTCGATGACGTCGATGGTCCGGCGCGCCTCGGCCACGGCCGCGCCCCGGGACACCGGGTCGACGAGCAGCCCGGGCAGCTCGTCGAGCTGGCGGTCGTACTCGGCGCCGATCGGCTCCTCGGGCAGCGGCAGCCGGAGGGTCTCCCCGTCGCGGGTGCGGGTCAGCACCGGCGTGGGCTCCCGGTTGGGGCTGAAGCCGAAGGTGCAGCGCAGCGTCGCCGAGCCGGCCGCGCCGTGCACGGTGACCGTGGTGCGGTCCAGCGACTCGTGCGAGGCCCAGCAGGCGTGCAGCGCGACCGAGGTGCCGTCGGCGGTGAGCAGGAAGCCCCGGGCGGTGTCCTCGACGTCGCCGGGGGCGCGGTCACCGGCGCCGGTGTCGCCGCGCCAGGCGGCGTTGGCGGCACCGTCGTTGACGAAGTCGTCGGAGACGCTGCCGATCGCGTGGGCGATCCGGGTCGGACCGACCAGCGGCAGCACGGTGTCGAGCAGGTGCCAGCCGAGGTCCACCAGCGCGCCCCCGCCGGAGAGGTCGCGGCGGGTGAACCAGCCGCCCGCGTCGGGCACGCCGCGCGCGCGGACCCAGGCCACGTCGACGTGCCGGATCGGGCCCAGTTCGTGGGTCGCCGCCGCGAGGGCCCGCACGTCGGCCCGGTAGCGGGCGGCGCTGCCGGCGAGCAGCACCGCACCGCCGTCACGCTCCGCGTCGGCCAGCAGGGTCGCCTCGGCGGAGGTCAGGCAGACCGGCTTCTCCAGGAACACCGCCACGCCCCGGCGCAGCAGCCGGGCGGCGACGGCGGCGTGCAGGTGGTTCGGTACGGCCACCACCACCAGGTCGACCGACCCGGCCGGCAGTTCGTCGACGTCGGCGTACCCGGCCGGGATGTCGTGGGTGTCGCGGACCCGGTCGCGTACGCCGGCCGCCGGATCGACCACGGCGGTGACCGCGTAGCCGGGGTGCGCGGCGAGCCGGGGCAGCCAGATCTCCCGCCCGGCCCACCCGAGGCCGGCCACCGCCACCCGCACCGGCCGGCCGGGCACGGCGTCCTGGGGCGGGGCCGTCATCCGGCGAGGACGTCGGCGAGCACGGCGGCGATCTCGTGCATCTGCTGCTCCGTGCCGAGCAGGGTGCGGTGGTGCAGCCAGATGCAGTCGGAGTGGATCAGCTCGGTGTTGGGGCACCGGGCGGCGACCGCCTCGACCGACTCCTCGGGTGCGCCGGCCTTCCAGAAGCCGTCGCAGCGGTAGATCGCGCGGAACGCCACGAACGCGGGCACGCCCCGGGCGATGAGGGCGTCCACGACCTCGCGGCGGCGCGCGGCGTCCATGCCGGGAACGCGGAACATCGCCATGTAGTGCGGGTTGCGGTCGGTACGGGGGTCGGTGGTCTGCGGTACGACGCCGGGGATCTCGGCGAGCAGGCTCGACAGCAGCGGCCAGCGCTGCTCACGTACCGCGATCTGCTCGTCGAGGCGGGCGAGCTGGGCGCGCAGCACGGCGGCGGTGAACTCGCCCATCCGGTAGTTCGAGCCGGTGGTGCTGTGCAGGTAGTCCCGGTCGGTGCGCGGGCGGCCGCAGCTGTGCACGAGGAACGCCCGCTCGCGCAGCTCCTCGTCGGGGAAGAGCACCGCCCCGCCCTCGCCTGCGGTCATCAGCTTGCCGTTCTGGAAGCTGAACGCGGCCACCGAGCCGAGCGCCCCGGCCCGCCGGCCCTGCCACTGCGCGCCGTGGGCGTGCGCGGCGTCCTGGAGCAGCGCCACCCCGGCGTCGGCGGCGAGCTTGTCCAGCGCGTCCATGTCGGCGAACTGGCCGGCCATGTGCACCGGCATGATGACCTTGGTGCGGGAGGTGATCGCGGCCTCGACGGCGGCCGGATCGACGCAGTACGTGTCCAGGTCGACGTCGACCGGCACCGCGACCGCACCGAGGCGCTGCGCTGCCAGCGAGGACGAGATGAACGTGAAGGCCGGCACGATGACCTCGGTGCCGGGCCCGACGCCGAGCACCTCCAGGGCCACCTCCAGCGCGTGCGTGCCGTTGGTGACGGCGAGCGCGTGCGGCGTGCCGTGGTACGCCCCGAACTCCGCTTCGAAGGAGTCGACCTCGCTGCCGCCCATCCGCCACCACTGGCCCTGTTCGAGGGCGCGGATCAGTCCGGCGCGCTCCTCGTCGCCGAACTGCGGCCACGTGGGGAACTCCGACACCGTCGGGGGCTGACCACTCATGACTTCCCACTTCCCAACTCGGGCAGACCAGGGGCTTCGCCGGACCATCGGGCGGGACGACCCGGGACCGCCGGTACGCGGTCCGGGCGCACCGGGACGCCGGATGGCCGGTTCGAGGTAGGTGACGCCCCCGTTGGAGCCGGAGGCATCGCTTCAGCAGGGAGGACGGTAACCGAAGCGGACGCACGGTCACCGCCCCTAACAGCCCCTAGCCACCCCTTAGTCCGCCGATGCCACGGCCGCCGCCGTTCGCCCGGCGCGGCAGGCGTAGTAAGACTGCGGTGGACCAGTCATCGGGCCTTGTCGGGACAGGGCCGTGCCCCGCGAGGTGAAGCGTGTCGGACGTGCTGCTGCTGAACGGCCCGAACCTGGGCATCCTCGGCCGGCGGGAGCCGGAGATCTACGGCACCGACACGCTCGACGACATCGAACGCGCGGTCGGCGAGGAGGTCGCCGCGCGGGGCTGGCGGGTGGTGGCCGAGCAGCACGACTGCGAGGGCGCCCTGATCCGCGCCATCCAGGACAACTACGACACCGTCGGCGCCATCGTCAACCCGGGGGCCCTGATGATCGCGGGCTGGAGCCTGCGCGACGCGCTGGCCAACTATCCCCGGCCCTTCATCGAGGTGCACCTGTCCAACGTCTGGGCCCGGGAGAGCTTCCGCCACGACTCGGTGATCGCCCCGCTGGCCAGCGGTCTGATCGCCGGGCTCGGCCCGCTGGGCTACCGGCTGGCCGCCCGCGCCCTCGTCGCGACCGTCCGGTGACGACCCGCAACGCCGCCGTCCGGCTCCGTCGGCGTCGATCCGGCACCGGTATGGTCGTCCGCACCTTCCGACTCATCCCGAAGGACCTCACGTGCGCATTCCGATCCTCGTCCTGACCCTCATCCTCGCCGCGGTGTTCCTGGGCACCGCCGTGCCGAAGCTCACCGGGCAGGCGCAGATGCGCGAGCGGATGGACCACCTCGGCGTCTCCACCGGCCTGACCCGCGTGCTCGGGGTGCTGGAGCTCGCCGCGGTCGCCGGGCTGCTGCTGGGCCTGCTCTGGCCGCCGCTGGGCATCGCGGCGGCGATCGGCCTCACCCTGCAGATGGTCGGTGCGGCGGTCTACCACGCCCGCGCGAAGGACCCCGTCGGGATGACCCTGACGCCGATGATCTTCGCCGCGGCCGCCGTGGCGCTCGTGGTCCTGCACGTGCAGCAGGGCTGAGGCCCGCGTGCCTGGCCCGCAGCGGCGCGACGGCGTGCTGGGCGTCGACGTCGGCGGCACCAAGGTGGCGCTGCGCGCCGAGGCGGCCGGGCGGCCCGCGTACGACCGGACGTTCCGCTGGCCGCGCGACGCCGACGCGGCCGCCGACCTCGCGGCACTGTCCACCGAGGTGGATCGGCTGCGCGACGTGTGGGGCCCGGTGGGCGCGGTCGGGGTGGCGATGCCGGCGACCACCGACCCGGCGGGCACCGTCACCACCTGGCCCGGCCGGCCCGGTTGGGCAGGGCTTGACCTCGCCGGCGCGCTGCGCCGACTCTTTCCCGGCGCGGCGACGGCCGTCGCCGACGACGGTGACCTCGCCGCGCTGGCCGAGGCCCGGCACGCCGGCCGGGACGACGTGGTCTACCTGGGCGTCGGCACCGGCATCGGCGGCGGCGTGGTGCTGGCGGGGCGGTCGGTGCCCGGCCGGTCCTCCGCCGAGATCGGTCACATGGTCGTCGCCCTCGACGGCGAGCGCTGCGACTGCGGCCGGCGCGGCTGCCTCCAGTCGATCGCGTCCGGCCCGGCCACCCTGCGCCGGGCAGCCGCCGGCCGGGGCGGCAAGGTGGACTTCGACGACCTTCGGGCGGGGCTGGCCGAGGGCCGCTCCTGGGCGGTGGAGGCGGTCGAGGCGAGCTGCCGGGCCCTGGCGGCGGCGGTGGTCAGCCTGGGCGAGCTGCTGGATCCGGCGTTGGCCGTCGTCGGCGGCGGGTTCGCCGCCGGGCTGCCCGGCTTCGTCCCGCTCGTCGCCGAGCGGGTCCGCTGCGCCGGTCGGCCCGGGCGGCCGGCGCCACCGGTACGGGCCGCCGCCCTCGGCGCGTTGTCGTCCCTGCACGGCGCGGTGGAGCTGGCCCGTGACCTGACCGGCACGCCGGTCCCCGCGCGTCCCGTCCCCACCCTGTAGAGGAGATCAGCCATGGTCAGGATCGGTGTCATCGTCGGCAGTACGCGGCCGGGCCGCAAGGCCGACGCCGTGGCCCGCTGGGTGACCGGCGTCGCCGCCAAGCGGAGCGACGTCACCGTCGAACTGGTCGACATCGCCGACTACGACCTGCCGCACTTCGACGAGGTGCTGCCGCCGTCGATGGCGCCGTCGAGGCGTCCCGCCGTACGCCGGTGGGCCTCCACCGTCGCCGGGTTCGACGGGTTCGTCTTCGTCACCCCGGAGTACAACCACTCGATCCCGGGGGCGTTGAAGGACGCCGTCGACTTCCTCTTCCAGGAGTGGCAGCACGCGTCCGCCGGCTTCGTCAGCTACGGCGTGCACGGCGGCACCCGGGCGGCGGAGCACCTGCGGCTGGTGCTCGGGCAGCTCGGGGTGGCCGACGTCCGGTCCCAGGTCGCGCTCTCCCTGATGACCGACTTCGTCAACTTCCGCGACTTCCGGCCGGCGCCGCACCACGAGGAGGCCCTCGGCACCATGCTGGACCAGGTCGTCGCCTGGGCCGGCGCGCTCCGCCCGCTCCGTCGGGCCTGACGCACCGCCCGACGGCGTCGCGGGCGGCGGCGGGTTGCGTACACCTGCCGCCGCGCCTCGGGGTCAGCCGGCCCGCTCGGCCCGGAGCAGCAGTGCGGCGGCGACGCACCCGCCCGCGAAGACGGCCAGGGCGCCGACCGTCTGGCCGGTCTCCAGGGCGGAGCGGAACGCGTCGGCGACGACCGCGCGCTCCGACTCGTCGCGGGCGGCGGCCAGCGCGGCGGGGAACGATCCGGCGCCGGCAACGGCGGCGGGCAGCAGGGCGGCGAACCGGGCGTTGAGGATCGCGCCCAGCACGGCGATGCCGAGGCTGCTGCCGACCTCCGTCATGGTGCCGTCCACCCCCGCGCCGGCCCCGGCCTTCTCCGGCGGGATCGCGCTCAGCACCGCCTCGACGATGGCCGGGTTGGCGACGGCGCAGCCGGCGCCCATCACCAGCAGGCCGGGCAGCAGCACCCCGTAGCCGTCCGACGGGGCGTGGGTGATCAGGGCGAGACCGCCGGCGAGCAGCGTCATGCCGAGGGCGATCGACCAGGCCAGCCCGAGTCGGCGGATCACCCGCGTGGCGATCCCGCCCAGGTTCAGCAGGACGATGGAGAGCGCGAACGGCATCATCCGCAGCCCCGCCTCCCAGGCCGGATAGCCGCGTACGAACTGGAGGTGCTGGGTGAGCAGGAACAGCGCGCCGGTGGCGCCGAAGGTGATCAGGACGACCCCGGAGACCGCGCCCACGAAGCGGGGGTTGCGGAAGAAGTGCATGTCCAGCATGGGATCGGCGACCCGCCGTTCCCAGGCCACGAAGGCGGCGAGCAGGAGCGTCCCGGCGACCGCGGCGCCGAGCACCGGGGTGGCCGTCCAGCCCTGATCCGGCCCGGCGATGATCGCGTAGACGACCCCGGTCAGGCCGGCCGTGGAAAGCAGCACGCCGCCCAGGTCGAGGCGGCCACCGGCCGGCTGGCGCGACTCCGGCACCAGCGCCCACGCCGCCACCAGGCAGACCAGCACGATCGGGACGTTGACCAGGAAGATCGCCCCCCACGGGAGGTGGGCGAGGACGAGCCCGCCGAAGGGCGGCCCGGCCGCGAACCCCAGTGCGCTCGCCGCCGCCCAGAGGCCGATCGCCCGGGACCGCTCGGCGTCGTCGAAGACCTGCATCGCCACCGCGAGGGTGGCGGTGACCAGGAGCGCCCCGCCGATCCCCATCCCGGCGCGGGCCGCGATCAGCTGGCCGCTGGACTGGGCGAGGCCGGCGGCCAGCGAGCCGAGCCCGAACAGCACGAGGCCGGCCAGCAGCATCCGGCGGCGGCCGTACCGGTCGGCGGCGCTGCCGGCGGTGAGCAGCAGTCCGCACTGGACCAGCGCGTACGCGTTGATCATCCACTGCACGTCGGCGGTGCTGGCGGCCAGCTCGGTCGTGAGCACGGGGATCGCCACGGTCAGCACCGTGTTGTCGAGCACCACGGTGACCTGGGCGAGGCAGAGCACGGCGAGGATCAGCCACCGGCCGCGTACCCGACCGGCCGCCCCGCCGGCCGGTGCCCCGGCGAGCGGTTCGGCCGTCGCGGTCGTCATCGGGCGGGGGCGAAACGGGCGACGGGGTTGGTCAGGGTGCCGACCAGTTGCAGCGCGGCCGACGGGTCGGCGAGGTCGACCATCTGCTGGTTGTTGCGCAGCTGGAGCCGGTTCAGGCAGGACAGCGCGAACTCCGGGGCGAACAGGTCGTAGCGCCGGAGCCGCTCGGCGAGGTGCGGGACGCTGTCGGCGTAGTCGGCCGCGCACTCGGCGACCGTCCGCCAGAACGTGTCCTCGTCCAGAACCTCCTCGGTGACGAGGATGGCGTTGAGGTAACGCAGGAAGCCGTCGAAGACGTCGGTGAAGATCGACAGCAGCTTCATGTGCTCCGGCACCTCGGCCCTGACCCGCCGGACCTGCGGGGGCAGGTCGGCGTCCGGGTCCATCACCACGATCTCCTCGGCGATGTCCTTGAAGATCGCCCGCTCGACCGTCCCGCCGTCGAGCACGAGGATGACGTTCTCGCCGTGCGGCATGAAGGCCAGGTCGTGGGCGTAGAAGCTGTGCAGCAGCGGGGTGAGGTAGGCGTCGAGGTAGCGGCGCAGCCACACCTGCGGCGCCAGCCCCGACTCCGCGACGAGTGCGGCGGCGAACGACCGGCCGTCGCGGTCGGTGTGCAGCAGCGACGCCATGGTGGCCAGGCGTCGGCCCGGCTCCAGGGCGGGCACGGGGCTCTCCCGCCACAGCGCGGCCAGCATCTTCCGGTACGGGGAGTACCGGTCGGTGGCCGCCTCGTACTCCAGGTGCCGGTACCCGACGGCGGCCCGCTCGCGGATGATCGTCAGCCCGGTGCGCTTGAGGACCTCGTCGCCGTCGATCAGGTCGGCGAGCCAGTCGTTGATGGCCGGGGTGGCCTCCATGTACGCGGCCGACAGCCCTCGCATGAAGCCCATGTTCAGCACGGACAGCGCCGTCTTGACGTAGTGCCGGGACGGGTCGGTGACGTTGAAGAAGGTGCGGATCGACTGCTGGGCGAGGTACTCGTCGGGGCCGGGGCCGAGGCACACCAGCCGGCGCTGCGCCACCTCGGCGGCGAACGTGACGGAGATCTTGTTCCACCACTGCCACGGGTGCACCGGGATGAGCAGGTAGTCGGCCGGGTCGAGGCCGAGCCCGGTCAGGGTGTCCGCGAACCCGGCGAGGGTGTCGTCGCCGAGTTCGGCGCGGATCAGCGTGTCGTAGTCGAGGTCGGCGGCGCAGGTGAAGGTCGTCCGGTCGCGGTGCCCGGCCACCCAGAGCAGCCGCACCGGGTTGCCGGCCTCCGGGGCGTACTCCCGGTATTCGTGGATGCCGAAGCCGATGCGTCCGTTGTTCGCGACGAAGCCCGGGTGGCCCTCGGTCATCGCCGTCTCGATGGCCTGGAAGTCCGCGCCGGCGAGGTCGGCGGCGCTGACCGCCGGCTTGTCGAGCTTGTACGCGGTGCTGGCCAGGGTGGAGCTGATCTCCTCCAGGTAGACGGGGAGGATCTGGTCGGTGAGGCCGAGCGCGCCTCGCAGGTCCAGGCAGAACTCCAGGGCGTCCAGCGGCAGCTCGGTCTCGCCGCGGTGGCGGGTGATGCTGTCGGCGTCGATCCGCCAGTGGTCCAGGGCCAGCAGGCTCGCGGTGAACCGGTAGACGACCTCGCCGTCGTCGCCGCGGACCTGGTACTTCCGCTCCCCCGCCCCGGGGCCGGCGGGGACGGGCTCCCCGACCGGGCCGGCGGGGAGGGGCTCGGGCGCGAGGAGGCGCTCGTGGGCGAACTCGGCCAGCGCCTTGCGGACCAGCAGCCGGTTGGCGTGGGCCCAGTTCCCGGGCGTCAGGTGGGCCACGGATGCGAGTGGGTTCACGCGGGCACGTCTCCTCGGGTTGCGGCGTGGAACTGGTCACGGGTGCAGACGCTGAGCAGCGCGTCCTTCTCGGGCTTGCGGATCGGGCCGACGACGGTGAAGCCGACGGCCGCGTTGAGCGCGTGCACCGCCGTGTTGCGCACGTCCGGCTCCACCACCACCCGCCGGGTGCCCGGATCGGCGAAGAGCCATGCCATCACAGTGGTGATCACCGCCCGGGTGAAGCCGTGCACCGGCTCGTCGGTGGGCGCGCAGAGGAAGTGCATGCCGACGTCGCCGTCGGCCGCGTCGTGCAGGCCGACGAGTTCGACGTGGGCGGGGTCGTACCGCTCGGCGAGGAAGGCCGGTCGGCCCTCGTGCAGGCCGAGGAACGCGTCGTGGTGCGGGTGCGCGGCGATCCGCCGGTACTCCTCGGCGACCCGGGCCACGTCGGCGTCCTGCATCAGCCAGAACGCCGCCTTCGGGTGGGTCACCCAGCGGTGCAGCAGCGCCGCGTCGACCTCCGGGTCGAGGGTACGCAGGGCGAACTCGCCGAGCCGGTCGTCGACCCGCCGGTGGACGACCTCGGTCACGACGCGGCCCCGGCCGGCACGCCGAACTCCTGGAAGGCGATGCCCTTCTCGATCGGGTAGTGCTCGCGGCCCAGCAGCTCCCGGATGATCCACGAGTTGCGGTACGGGCCCATGCCCAGGTCGGGCGAGGTGATGCTGTGCGTGTGGGTGCCGGCGTTCTGGAGGAAGATGCCCCGCCCGGTGTGGTCGATGCTGTAGTTGCGGGCCACGTCGAAGCGCCCGTGCGCGTCCCAGCGGATCCGGTCCCGCACCGGTGCCAGGAACTCCGGGACCCGGTAGTGGTAGCCGGTGGCCAGCACCAGCCCCTCGGTGTCCAGCGAGAAGTCGCGCTCCTGCTCGACGTTGCGCAGGCCCAGCGTGTACGTGCCGCTCGCCTCGTCGTAGGCGGCGGTGCTCAGCGCGGTGTTGGTCAGCAGCCGGGTGCGGACCGGGCCGGAGATGCTCCTGGCGTAGAGCAGGTCGTAGATCTCGTTGATCAGGTCGGCGTTGATGCCCTTGAACAGGCCCTTCTGCTCGGATTCCAGGCGGTAGCGGGTGGGCTCCGGCAGGGTGTGGAAGTAGTCCACGTAGTCCGGCGAGGTCATCTCGAGGGTGAGCTTGGTGTATTCGAGGGGGAAGAACCGGGGCGAGCGGGTCACCCAGTTGAGCTGGTAGCCGCACGAGTCGATGTCGCCGAGCAGGTCGTGGTAGATCTCGGCCGCGCTCTGCCCGCTGCCGACCACCGTGATGCTCCGCTTCGCGCGCAGCGCCGCCCGGTGCTCCAGGTACCGCGAGTTGTGGATCACGTCGCCGCCGAGCCCGGCGCAGGCGTCGGGCACGTGCGGCGGGGTGCCGGTGCCGAGCACCAGGTGCCGGGCCCGGTAGGTGACCGATTCCCCGGTGGCCGTCACGGTGACCCGCACCGTGTAGTGCTCGTCGGCCGGGTCGAACCCGACGGCGGTGACCTCCTGCCCGAACCGGATGTTGGCGAGCCTGCCGGCGGCCCAGCGGCAGTAGTCGTCGTACTCGCTGCGCAGGGGGAAGAAGCTCTCCCGGATGTAGAACGGGTACAGCCGCCCGGACTCCTTCAGGTAGCTCAGGAAGGAGTACGGCGAGGTCGGGTCGGCGAGCGTGACCAGGTCGGCGATGAACGGCGTCTGGAGCCGGGTCGACTCCAGCAGCATCCCGGGATGCCAGCTGAAGTGGTCCCGCGCCTCCAGGAAGATCCCGTCGAGCTCGTCGATCGGCTCGGTCAGGCAGGCCAGGCCCAGGTTGTACGGGCCCAGCCCGACGGCGATGAAGTCGTGCGTCGACATGTGTCTCTCCAGAGCGGGGGCGGCTCGTCAGCCGACGGGGCAGGACAGCTCGGCGGTGGCCCTGGTCTGCGCGTACCAGCCGGCGTGTTCGGCGACGAGGTCGAGGACGTGGGCGATGTCGTCCAGCGTGGTCTCGGGGTTGAGCAGGGTGAACTTGAGGTAGTGCGCGCCGTCGACCTTGGTTCCGGCGACGAGGCCGGCGCCGGAGGCCGCCAGCGCCTCGCGGGCGTACAGGTTGGCGTCGTCGACGACCTCCCGGCCGGCGGCGGGCGGCAGGTAGCGGAAGACCACGGTGCTCAGCTGTGACCGGGTCACCACCTCGAAGCGGGGGTCCTCCGTGAGCAACTGCCAGGCGGCGGCGGCCCGGTCGACCACCTCGTCGAAGAGCACGCCGATCGCGTCCGGCCCCATGATCCGCAGGGTCAGCCAGAGCTTGAGGGCGTCGAAGCGGCGGGTGGTCTGGATGCTCTTGTCGACCTGGTTGGGGATGCGCTGCTCGACCATCCGCGCCGGGTTGAGGTAGTCGGCGTGCCAGGTGACGTGCCGCAGCGCCCGCCGGTCGCGTACGAGCAGCGCGCTGGAGCTGACCGGCTGGAAGAACGACTTGTGGTAGTCGACGGTGACCGAGTCGGCCCGCTCGATGCCGTCGAGCAGGTGCCGCCGGGTCGGCGACACGAGCAGCCCGCAGCCGTACGCGGCGTCGACGTGCAGCCAGATGCCGGCCGCCGCGCAGATGTCGGCGATCTGCGGCAGCGGGTCGATGGTGCCGAAGTCGGTGGTGCCGGCGGTGGCGACCACGGCCATCACCACCAGCCGCTCCTCGCGGCACCGGGCGATCTCCCGGGCCAGGTCGGCGGTGCGCATCCGCCGGTCGGCGTCGGTCGGCACGGTGACCACCGCCTCGGCACCTAGGCCGAGCAGCTTGGCGGCCTTCTGCACGCTGAAGTGGCCGGCCGCCGAGGTGATGATGCGCAGTCGGGACAGGAGTTCCGGGCGGGACTGCCGCTCCGTGGCCCGCCCGACGAGGTTCGCGCAGGTCTCCTCGCGGGCCAGCAGCATCGCCTGGAGGTTCGACTGGGTCCCGCCGCTGGTGAAGACGCCGTCGGCGGCCGGTCCGAGGCCGATCCGGTCGGCGGTCCAGTCGACGATCCGGCGCTCGATCAGCGTGCCGCCGGCGCTCTGGTCCCAGGTGTCCAGCGAGGAGTTGACGGCGCTGAGCACGGCCTCCGCGAGCAGCGCGGGCATCACCACCGGGCAGTTGAGGTGCGCGAGGTAGCGGGGGTGGTGGAAGTAGACGGCGTCGCGCAGGTAGACGTCGTGGAGCTCGTCGAGCGCGGCGCCGCTGTCGCCCAGCGGCCGGTCCAGGTCGATGCCGGCGATCCGCGGCGCCAGCTCGTCCGGTGTCACGCCCGTGAACGGCCGGTCCACCTCGGCCACCCGGGCCGCCACCCGGCCGACCCCGTCGGCCAGCACGCGCCGGTAGTCCTCGACCGTGCGGGCGGTGAACAGGTGGGCGCGGGCGCCGTTCGACCCGGGGGTCACCCCGGTCGACGGCACCTGGACGGTGGATCCGGGCAGGCTCATGCGGGTCCTCAACGGTCGGGAGTGGACGGTGGGCGGGGACGTCGGGACGTGACCATCCGCCCGCAGCCCGTGATCGAGCGAGATTAGGTTACCCTAACCTAAGGATCTGTCAACATCGCTGGTCCGATGTGGGCGACACCGCTCAGCCGGGCATCTTCGCCAGCTCGCGCGCGCCCGCCGGCACATCGGACGGACGCCGGAACCGCCGCTGGTGCCCGAGACCCAGCGCGACGCCGAGCGCCACGAGGACGACGGCGGCCACCGCGACCGCGGGGTAGCCGAACGCGTCGGCCGCCGCCAGCGCGCCGGAGGCCGCCACGAACGAGCAGACCAACCCGAACGACGACAGCACCGTGAAGTCCGTGCCGCCCGTGCCGGGCCGGGAGTAGTCCATGTTGACCGTGTAGAGCACGACGTTGGCGACGGTGTAGGCGGCCATGAAGCAGCACAGCGCCACGACCGTGCCGGCGAGCGGGGCCCGGCCGTTCATCAACGGCAGCAGCATCGCCGTGGACAGCGCGAGCGCCACTCCCCCGGCGACGAGCACCCGGCCGCGCCCGAAGCGGCCGATCGCGGCCCCGGCGACCAGACCGGCCACGATGGCCGGCAGGCTGGTGACCAGGCCGGTCACCACGCCGATCCGCGCCAGCGACCAGTCCGCGTCGACCAGCGCCGGCGTCACGAGGGCGTACGTCGCGCCGGCCCCGATGTAGACCAGCGGCACCACGCCGAAGGTCCACCGGCGGCAACCGGGCTGACCGAGCACGGACAGCAGCGCCCGGTATGCCTGGCCGGCGCTGGCGACCCGGTCGGTGCGCTCCGGCTCCCGGAACCGCCACACCACCAGCAGGCCGCCGGCCGTCAGGGCGGCGAGCAGCAGGATCGCGGGCACCCAGCCGAACCGGTCGTAGACGACCACACAGGCGCCGCCGCCGAGCAGGTTGCCGACGTAGCTCGCGGCGACCTGGATGCCGTTGCCGGTCCCCCGCGACCGTTCGGAGAGCAGCCGGACGGCGACGGCGTCGACGGCGATGTCCTGCGTGGCGGAGAGGAACACGTACGCGACGCAGATCGCGGCGACCGGGCCGAGCTGCCCGGCCGGACGGTCGAACGGCAACAGGGCCAGCAGGGACAGCACCAGGCCGCCCTGTAGCGCCAGCAGCCAGGACCGGTAATGACCGCGGCGCAGGGAGCCGTACCGGTCGAGGATCGGCGCCCAGAGGAACTTGATCGGCCAGACCAGGCCGACGAACTGGAGCAGCGCCAGCGTGTCGAGGGAGGTGCCGCCGTCACGCAGGATGGCGGTCAGCCCGACGGTGATGAAGCCGATGCCGAGGTACTGCGTGACGTAGAGCGCGGTGAGGGTGCCGAGCCGACCTCTCACCTGGCGCTCCAGTAGGCGAGCGAGGTCAGCTGGTGCTTGCCGACGCCCAGGGTCCGCCGTACGTGCCTGGTGATGCCGCGCGTGCTGGCCGCCTCGCAGGCCACCCAGTAGTGGGCGTCCTCGGCGGCAGGCAGGGCCGCGCAGACGGTTTCGACCAGGTGCCGGCCCTCGTCGCGGCGCGGCACCCAGGTGACGTCGTGCCCGGCCCCGGCGCGCGGCGCAAGTTCCTTCTCGCCCTCGTGGGCGTACTCCAGCCAGACCGTCGCCGGGACGTCGGGTGCGGCGGCGAGCAGGCTGTTCACCGCCGGGAGCGAGGCGGCGTCGCCGATCAGGTACAGGTGCCGCGGAGCGGGGTCCGGCAGGCTGAACGCGGTGCCCTGCACGGTGGCGTCGATGGTGTCGCCGGCCTTCGCGGCGGCGGCCCAGCGGGCGGCGCACCCGTCGTGGATGGCGAACTCCAGATCGAACCGGCCGGTCGCCGGGTCCGGGTCGACGAGGGTGTACGCGCGCTGGTGCGGCCTGCCGTCGTCGTCGAACCACAGCCGGATCCACATGGTGGGGTGTACGCCGCACGCCTCCAGCAGCCCGCCGCCGTCCATCCGAAGTCGGCGGTAGTGCTCGCCGACGGCCTCGACGCCGAGCACGGTCAGTCGGAAGTCACGGCCGCCCATCGCCTTGAGCACCAGGGCTTCCCAGTTTCGCTTCACGCACCCCTCCAGGTAAGGTCTGCCTAACTTAAGGGAGGGTAACCTAAGTTGACATTCCCTGTGGCAGGCGGCACGGCCGCCCAATCGCCCGCCGCGGCGACGACCGGCGTCCATCGCGACCGGTGGGGAATCCCGCACCTGCGCGCCGACAGCGTCGACGGCCTCGCCCGGTTGCAGGGCCGCGTCGCCGCCGTCGACCGGGCCTGGCAGATCGAGGTCGAGCGGTGGCGCTCGGAGGGCCGGCTCGCCGAACACGTCGGCCCCGCGGAGCTGGGCTGGGACAGGTTCGCCCGGCGGGCCCGCCTCGACGACACCGCCCGGCGCTGCTTCGAGCGGCTCGCCCCCGCCACCCGACGGTGGGTGACGGCCTATGTGGACGGGGTCAACGACGGGCTCGCCGAGGGCGCCGCCGCGGCACCCGAGTTCGCCGCGGTCGGCTGCGCTCCGGGCCGGTGGCGGCCGTGGTCGCCCCTGGGCGTCTTCCTCGTCCAGCACGTGCTCTTCTCCACCTTCCCCAACAAGCTGTGGCACGCCCACGTCGCCGCCACCCTCGGCCCGTCGGCGACCGACCTGTTCGCCGTCGAGGGTCCGGGCGGATCGGGCAGCAACGCCTGGGCCGTGCCCGGCGATCCCGGCATCGGGCGGGCGCCCGTCATCGCCGGCGACCCGCACCGCATCCTCGAACTGCCCGGCATCTACCAGCAGGTGCGCCTCGCCTGTCCCGAGTTCGACGTGTTCGGCTTCGCGTTCCCCGGGGTCCCCGGCCTCCCCCACTTCGGGCACGCCGGCGAGGTGGCCTGGGCCGTCACCAACGCCATGGCCGACTACCAGGACCTCTACCGCGAACAGTTGCGCCACGACGGCGACCGGGTCCTGGTCCGCGAGGCGGACGGCTGGGTGCCCGCGCACCGTCACGTCGAGCGGATCGAGGTCCGCGGCGGCGAGCCGGAGTCCGTCGAGGTGATCGAGACGCCGCGCGGCCCGGTCGTCGACCACGACCGGGACACCGACGAGGCGATCAGCCTGCGCACCCCCAGCCGGGTCGAGCAGCGGCTGGGCTTCGACGCGCTGCTGCCGCTGCTGCGGGCCAGGAACGCCGACGACGTCGCCGAGGCCCTGCGCGACTGGGTCGAGCCGGTCAACAGCGTCCTCGTCGCCGACCGGCGCGGAACGGTCCACCAGCTGGTGGCCGGGCTCGTCCCGCTGCGCGACGACCGGTGCCGCCGGGAGCCGGTGCCGGGCGGGGATCCGCGCTACCGGTGGCACGGCGGCTACGCCGAGCCGCGCCGTACCGCCGTCGACGGCTTCGCGGTCTGCGCCAACGACCGCCGCCCCGACGTGACGGACCTCGGCACCGGCTTCGCCCCGCCACACCGGGCCCGCCGCATCCGCGCCCTGCTCGCCGACGGCGCCCGCGCCGACGTCGTACACATGGACACCCGGCTGGAGGCCGGGGCGCTGCGCGGCGTGCTCGACCGGGTCGACCCCGGCGGGCTCAGCGAGCCGGCGCGGAGCCTGCGGGACCGGCTGACCACGTGGGACGGACACATGGGGGCCGACAGCGCCGACGCCGGCGCCTGGGCCGCCTGGCGCGCGGCCCTGGCCCGCCGGCTGTACGAACACCCGTGCCTGCGCCCGCTGCGCGACACGCCGAGCGCGTTCGACGGCCTGTTCACGCCGTGGACCGATCCGCTGTCCCGCATCGGCCACGCCCTGGACGGGGTGGCCACCGGCCTGCACCGCCTCGGCGGCGACATCGGGCCGGTGGCGGCCGGGGCGCTCGAGGACGTCGCGGCGGGCGATCCGCCCGGGCCGTGGGGCCGGCGGCACGTGCTGCACCCCGTCCACCTCGGGGTGGAGGCGGCGGTCGACGAGGCGGTGCGGGCCATGCGGGAACGGGTGGCGCTGGCCGGCGACTCCGACTGCGTACTGGCCACGTCGAGCGTGCCCGGGGTGTCCGACGCGTGCTGGCGGGGCCCGGTGGCCCGCTACGTGTGGGACCTGACCGACCGCGCGGGCAGCCGCTGGGTCGTCCCCTTCGGCGCCTCCGGGCGCCCCGGCGACCCGCACTTCGACGACCAACTACCACTGTGGGCCGGCGGCGAGCTGGTCCCGGTGGTCACCGACTGGCGAGAACTCGCCCGAGAACCAGGAGACCCGACGCCGTGACATACCAGGAGAAGATCCCCGACTTCGGCGAGTTGTCGCTCGTCGTGCTGGATCCGAGGGCTCACGCGGAGCTCGTGCACGGATGGGTGACCGAGCCCCGGGCGGCGTTCTGGGGCATGGGTTCGCACTCGGTCGACGAGGTGCGGGAGATCTACGAGTTCGTCGACAGCCTCGCCACGCACCACGCGTACCTGATCATGCTCGACGGCACGCCGATCGGCCTGTTCCAGACCTACCAGCCGGAGGCGGACCCGGTCGGCGAGCGCTACGCCGTACGGCCCGGTGACGTCGGGATGCACCTGCTGCTCGCCCCCGGCAGGCGCCCGCCCCGGGGCCTCACCACCGCCATCGGCCCCGCCCTCGCCCGCTACCTGTTCAGCGACCCCACCCGGCAGCGGATCGTCGTCGAGCCCGATGTACGCAACCATCGCGCCCTGCAACGGCTGGAGCGGGAGGGCTTCACCTTCGCCGACGAGGTCGACATGCCCGACAAGCGGGCCCAGTTGGCGTTCCTGACCCGGGACCGGTTCGAGTCCGACCACGCCGTACCTGCCTGACAGCAGGGCCACTTTCCCGACGTCCGCGCGCAAGGCCGGGACCACGCGGCGAGGCCCCGCCGGGTGCGGCGGGGCCTCGCGGGACGGGGTCGATCAGGCGGTGGGGAAGTTGTCCGGGGTACGGATGCGGTCCCGCATCAGGGCGCCAGACGTGGTGAGCACACCCGGACCGGTGTACGTGCCGCCGGCACAGGTGCCCGGCCGCAGCGCGGCGCTGCCCTCGGCCTTGTCCGAGTAGGTCCAGTTCGCGTAGCTGATCTTCAGGCGGTCCAGCAGGTCGAGCCAGGCGGTGCTGCTGGCGACGTCGACCGCGCCGTCACCGGTGTAGGCCACCGTGCCGAACTCGGTGACGAACAGCGGCAGCCGGGCGGCGGCCCGCTCCACCTCGGCCCGGTAGTTGTCCCTGTGGGACGCGGCGTAGAAGTGGAACGTGTACATGACGTTGGTGGCGTTCACCGGGTTGTCGATGATCTCGTTGGCGTTGGAGCCGTCGGAGACGCCCAGCGAGGACCAGCCGCGGGTGCCGACCACGACCACCGCGTCCGGATCGTTGGCGCGGATGACCGGGATGACCTGCTCGGCGTAGCTCTTGATGGTCGCCCAGCTGACGCCGTTGGGCTCGTTGGCGATCTCGTAGACGACGTTCTTCTTGGCGGCGTTGCGGGCGGAGACGGCGGCGAAGAAGGTCTTGGCCCGCTCCAGGTTGTGCGTCGGGTCGCCCGGGGTCAGGGTGTGGAAGTCGATCAGGGCGTACATGCCCCGCTGCTCGGCCTCGTCGACCAGGGCGTTGACCCGGTTGGTGAAGCCGGCCGGGTCGGTCTCGTAGCCGTCCTCCTGGACGTACATGGCGATCCGCAGCAGGTCGGCCCGCCAGTCGTCGGCGAGCGCGTCGAGGGAGGCGTCGTTCAGGCAGTGGGCGAACCACTGGATGCCGTGGGTGCTCATGCCCCGCAGCTGGATCGGCCGGTCGTACTGGTTGCACAGGTTGACCCCGCACACCCGTAGCTGGCCGTTGATCGCGACCGGGGTCTGGCCGGCCGGCGGTGGCGTGGTCGGTGGCGGTGGGGTCGTGGGCGGTGGGGTCGTGGGCGGCGGCGTGGTGGGGGCCGGCGGGGTGGTCGGCGTGGTCGCGCCGGTGCAGGCGGTGCCGTTGAGGGTGAAGGTCGTCGGGGCGGGGTTGGTGGCGGTCCAGGTGCCGTTGAACCCGATGCTGGTCGACGCGCCGGTCGCCAGGGCGCCGTTCCAGCTCACGCTGCGCGCGGTGACGGCGGCTCCGGTCTGGCCCCAGGTCGCCGACCAGCCCTGGCCGACCCGCTGGCCGGTGTCCGGAAAGGCGAAGCCGAGGGTCCACCCGTCGACCGCGTCGCCCAGGTTCCTGATCGTGATGGTGGCGGTGAAGCCGCCGGACCAACTGCTGGTCGTGTAGGTGACGGCGCAACCGGTGGCGGCCTGGGCGTCGGCGGCCGGTACGGCGGCGGACGCCGCGACGGTCAGCGCGCCGACCGCGCCGGCCATGACCAGGGTGCGCCGGGACGGGCGCGGTGGGAGCTTCATTCGGGGTGCCTTCCGGTCGGTGGTGGGGTGGGGTCGCCCGGTCGGGAGGCTCGCGGAGCCCCTGCCCACCGGGCCGGGAGCGCTCCCATGACCGGAGCTTAGGGCGTGCCGCCGACTCTCCGCAACATGGACGACCGTCGAACCCCGCCCGCGACGCGCACCGGCCCCGGGGCGCGGACGCCCAGGGGCCGGTGTGCCGACGGAGTCGGTCAGAAGGTGGGGGCCAGGTAGAGCAGGCGGTTCGGCGAGCCGGTGCCGGGGCTGGTGATCACGTTCGGCGTGGACTGGCTGACCAGGTACGAGTGCACCTGGGCGGGCGTCCAGCTCGGGTTGACGCTGAGCACCCGGGCAGCCGCACCCGCGACGTGCGGCGCGGCCATCGAGGTGCCGCTGATGCTGTTGGTGGCGGTGTCGCTGGTGTGCCAGGCCGACTGGACGCCCACGCCCGGGGCGAACATGTCGGTGCAGTTGCCCCAGTTGGAGAACGAGGCCCGTGCGTCGTTGCTCTGCGACGCGTTGACGGTCAGCGCCGTCGGCACGGAGGCCGGCGAGAAGCTGCAGGCGTTGGCGTTCGAGTTGCCGGAGGCCACGGCGTAGCTGACGCCATCGGCGATCGAGTTCGCCACGGCGGTGTTCAGGGAGGTGTTGACCGAGCCGCCGAGGCTCATGTTCGCCACCGCCGGCTGGCCCGGCTGGTGGTTCGACGTCACCCAGTTGATGCCGGCGATGACCTGCGCCCAGGTGCCGCTGCCCTGGCAGTTCAGCACGCGGACGGCGACCAGCTTGACGTTCTTCGCGACGCCGTAGGTGTTGCCCCCGACGGTGCCCGCGACGTGCGTGCCGTGACCGTTGCAGTCGGCGGCCGGCAACGCGTTGTCGATCGCGTCGTAGCCGTCGACGGCCTGGCCGGCGAAGTCGGCGTGCGACGTCCGGATGCCGGTGTCGATGATGTACGCCGTGACGTTGGCGCCGCTGCTGTTGTAGGTGTAGCTGCGGCTGAGCGGAAGGGCCCGCTGGTCGATGCGGTCCAGGCCCCACGGCGGGTTGTTCTGGGTGGCCATCGTCGACACGCTGTGGTTCTGCTCGACGTAGTCGACGTCGGGGTGCGCGGCGAGGCGCTTGGCGGCCCGCTCCGACAGCTTCACCTCGAAGCCGTTGAGCGCGTCACCGTAGACGTGGCCCACGCTGCCGCCGAAGCGGGCGGCGAGGGAGCCCGCGGTGCTCTTCACCGCACCCTGCCGGGTGCCGGCGCGGCCGCCGACGCTGGTGTCCTTGAGTACCACGATGTAGCTGTCGGCCACGGCGGTCGCGCCGCCGGCGCTGAGGATCTCGCCGGTGGCCGAGGCCGCCGCCGGGGCGCCGATCATGGTCGTGACCATGGCGGCGCTCGCGAACACGCTGGCCGCGGCGGCGAGAGTACGCCGATGAGTGCGGGGAAGTGTCATACCCCGGTCCTCCTACTGTGGTGGCCCCCGGGCGGCTCGTGGCGCACCCGACGGGCGGTCTGGACGATGAGCAAACCTTAGCCGCAACATTCATGGTCGTAAATTTTATTGATGTTCACGATGTGAGGACGATGTTGAAAAAGACTGTCGTGAATGCCTTGCGTGAAAGGTGATTCCATTGAGATGGCTCGACTCATCCGGGGACGGCGAGCCGCGCGGCCGCGCGGGGCCAGCCGACCCCGTCGCCACACGCCTACAGCCGACCAGGAAGCCATTCGGGGCCAGGTGTCACCCACATCTCGGCCCGCAGGCACGTGACCTTGGTCACATGGCGCGACCCCTCCGATTCCCGGCCCACACCCGAGGCGCCACAACAGAATTCCCTTTCGGCGGCCCGGATTCGCGCTGCCGTCGCACCGGACGACCCGGCGACCGCGGACACGTACCGAGCCGTAGCTCGTACGGAGGGTGACGCGATGCGCCGCCGGTGTGCGGCATCGGGGTCAACCGGTTCGGCCGCTCACCGTCGCGGTTTGCGACCCTCACTACGCTGTTCGATGATCCCGTGCCTGGGCACACGTCGACAGCGATAAGGGCTTTACATGAGCGACAGTTACCCTCCGTACGGTGGGCAGCAGCCGGACCCGAACGTCACCCCCTGGAGCGGGCCGCCGGCCCCGCAGCAGGGTGGGTACCCGGGATACGGGCAGCCACCGCAGGCGCCGCAGTTCGGCGCTCCACTCCCGCCGCCGAAGAAGTCGAACAAGGGCCTGATCATCGGCCTGGTCGCCGGCGCGGTGGTCCTCGTGCTCGCCATCTGCGGTGCCGGCATCGGCCTCCTGCTCGTCAACGGTGACGACGACGAGCCCACCGTCGTCGCGTCCTCCAGCCCCAGCGCCGACACCGGCGGCACGCCGGGCACGGACGCCTCCCCCACGCCGGGGCAGGACGACACGCCGCAGCAGCCGGGCAACAACGCGGTGACCGCCCGCTACTCCAGCGACCTGTCCAACGTCTGCGAGGGCGGCCAGATCCTGAACGCGGCGGCCTACAACGGACCGTCCGGCGCCAAGGCGTACACGTTCTCGAACAACCCCGACCGGCCGACCTCCTGGTCGTCGAAGTCGGTCGCCTCGAACAAGCCCTACTACGCCAAGAGCGCGGACTTCGAGACGGTGTCGGTGGTCGGCTGCCTGAAGTTCGTGGAGGGCAGCGAGGGCGCGCCCAAGAAGTGCCAGTACAAGGACAGCTCGGACAAGCAGGTCACCGTCGACTTGATTTCGTCGCGCTACACCCTGACCTTCTACGCCGCGAAGACCGGCGAGAAGATCGGCGACGGCGGCACCGTGAGCGCCCCGGCCGCGCGGTGCCCGAGCTTCATCTCGTACAACAAGAGCACCATGAAGTCGTACGCGGCGCCGGACTCCGGCAGCATCGAGGCCGCCCTGGACAAGTTCCTGTCCTGACGCGGCTCCGTCGACGGCGGGGAGGGACGGATGGCCGTCCCTCCCCGCCGTCGTTAGGCTCTTCGGCGGGCAGCCCCGGAACGACGACGCCGGGTCGACCGACGCGGTCCGGCCGCCCAGTCGGCTACGGCCCGCACATCAGAGCTGGCCGAAGTACTCGACGTACTGCGGTTCCCGGTAGCCCGGCACCGAGCTGATCAGCTCCCGCGCCTCGTTGTCCAGCACGGACGCGGCGCTCCGGTCGCCGGCCTCCCGGGCGATCCGGCCCCGGGCCTGCCGCGCGACGGCCAGCAGGTAGCGGTCCCCGATCCGGACTGCCGTCGTCCCCGCCTCGTCGGCGTCGCGGGCGGCGGCGACGTGGTCCCCGAGCCGGAGGTGTGCCGCCGCACGGGACAGGAGGGCCTCGCAACGCGACGGCAGGTCGCCGGCCCGCTCGGTGGCGACCATCGCCTCGTCGAGGCACTCGCGGGCTTCGGACCAGCGGTCGGTGCGGCACAGCAGTTGTCCCCGCATGCTGAGCACGGCACCTTCCAGACCGACGGCGTCGATGTCGCGGGCGATGCGCAGCGCCTCCTCGACGTCCGCGAACGCCTCCTTCTCGGCCCCCGCCGACAGGCGAACCTGGGCGGAGTTGCTGAGGGTGGCGCCGATCATGAGCGGCCGGCCCGACTCCCGGCGCAACGCGAGCGCCTGGTCGTGGTAGGCGAGCGCGCGCGACACGTCGCCCATCCGGTGGCGCAGGTTGCCGAGGGCCTCCAGGCAGGTGGAGATCCGGTCCCGGTCACCGAGCGTCTGGAGCAGTTCGAGGCAGCGCAGCAGATCCGCCTCGACCACCGACGGATCAGCGGTGCCCTTGTTGAACGCCGCCCGGTAGAACAGCGCGGCACAGTGCTCGAGCGTGAGACCGAGCCGCTCGGCCGTGGCGGCGGCGCCGTCGACGAGGGTGAGGGCCTCGTGCAGGTAGCCGTGCCGGCGCAACGAGGCGACGCTCGCCCAGGCCAGCGCGGCGGCGAGCTTCGCGGTGCCGGCCGACGAGATGGACGCCTGCCGGAAGGCGGCCAGGACGTTGAGGTGCTCCTCGGCCAGCCACCGGGCCGCCTGCTCCGGGTTCTCCGGCAGGTCCTGCCAGGCCGGTCGGGCCTGGTCCCCGACCCCGGTCGGCGTCCAGCCGGCGTTGGTCATCCGCTCGAGTTCGCGGGCGCCCTGCACGTACATCTCCAGCAGCCGCCGCAGCGCGGCCTCCCGCTCGTCCGCCGGCTCGTCCTCGGCGCGTTCGACGGCGTACAACCGGACCAGGTCGTGGATGCCGTAGACGCCCGGTTCCCGGGGCTCCACCAACCGCTCGTCGGCGAGCCGTTCGAGGACGCTCTCGGCCCGCGCGGCCGGCTCGCCGAGAAGGGCGGCGACGGCGCGGGCGGTGACGGCGGGCAGGCGGGTGCTGCCGATCATCCGGAAGGCCCGGGCGCAGAGCTGCCCCCGGGCGCCGCCGTCGCACAGCGCGGCATAGGTGAGCGCGATGGACGGCCGAACGCTGAGGTCGTCGAACTCCAGTTCGCTGAGGCGCAGCCCGGGGTCGGCGAGACGCTCGGCCAGCCGGGCGATCGGCCAGCCCGGCCGGCTGGCCAGCCGGGCGCCGACGATCCGGATCGCCAGCGGCAGCAGGCCGCAGAGTTCCACCAGGCGGACGGCCGCGTCCGGCTCGGCCGCCACCCGGTCGGCGCCGCACTCGCCCGCGAGCAGCCCGACCGCCTCCGTGCGGGACAGCAGCCCCACCGCCAGGTGCCGGCCGTTGGGCAGCGTCGCGAGCATCCGCCTGCTCGTCACCACGACACCGCACGACCCGTCCGCCGGCAGCAACGCCCTGACCTGCACGGCGTCGCGGGCATTGTCGAGGACGACGAGCACGCCCCGGCCCGCGATCTCCGACCGGTAGGCGACGGTGGCCTCGCCGACGTCGGACGGCACGGCGCCGCCCGGCACACCGAGCGCGCGGAGGAACCGGCCGAGGACGTCGAGGGGCCTCAGTGGCGGCAGTTCGGCGTCCGACCCCTGAAGGTCCACGTAGAGGGTGCCGCCGGGGAACCGGTCGGTGAGCTGGTGGGCGAGCCGGACGGCCAGCGCCGACTTGCCGGCCCCGCCCGGGCCGTGCAACGCGACGACGGGGCTCGTCGTGGATCCGTCGAGCCAGCCGCGTACGGCGTCGATCTCGGCCCGCCGGCCGACGAAGGTGTCGACGACCGGGGGCAGTCCACGGACCACGACCCTCGCGCCGGGCAGTGACCGCTGCGGCTCGCCGGTGAGGTGCGGGCTGTGGTCGAGGATGTCACGGTAGAGCGCCTCCAGCCAGGGGCTGGGATCGATGCCGAGTTGGTCGGCCAGCACCCGGCGGGCCCGGAGGTACGCGTCGACCGCGCCGGCGATGTCGCCGGTGCGGTAGAGCGCTGTCATCAACTGGCCCCAGCCGCGCTGCCGGAGCGGATGGGTCTCGACGTGGCCGCGCAGCCGTCCGACCAGTTCGGCGGACGCGCCCAGGTCGAGCTTGGCCTGGACGTGTTCCTCCTCCACCATCAGCCGCTGCTCGTGCAGGCGCGTCAGGCGCACGGCGATCGTGCGGGGCAGGGGCAGCCCGGCGAGCGGCGAGTCGCGCCACAGGGTGAGCGCGTGGGCCAGGCTCGCCTCGGCCTGCCGCAGCTCGCCCCGGGTACGGGCGTCGCGGCCCTGCTGCGCCGCCTCCTCGAACTCGTCGAGGTCCCGCTCACCCGGGCGCACCTCGAGCAGGTAGCCGCCGGTGCCGGTGTGCAGCCGGCTCGCGCCGTCCGGCTCGTCGCGCAGGGCCTGCCGCAGCCCGTGGGCGTACGTCCGCAGGTTGGCCGCCGCGGAGGCCGGGCGGGGTTCGTCCCACAGCATCTCGGCGAGGTGCTCGGTGCGCAGCACCTCGTTCGGGTCCAGCAGCAGGGTGGCGCAGAGTAACCGTTGCTTCACCGTGCCGAGCGGCACGGACCGGTTGTCGACCTGCACGTCCAGCGGTCCCAGGAGTTGGAATCGCATGGCGGCCACCCAGGGTTTCTACCACAGGGACGGCGCCGGGATCCGATCGTCGTCCCGCTCTCCCGACAGGCGGAAGCGGCACACGCGACGTCACTCCGGGTGGCTGCCCCGGCGGGCCCCGCGCCGCGATCCTCCCGCCACTCGACCCGGTCGTCATCCGCGGCGCCCGGCGGCACGGTGGGTACCGCCGGCACTCCGCCCCTCAGGCGGACAAACGGGACGTCCACTGTGGCTTGGCACAACGGGTGACGGCGTGACACCAGTTAAGGATCTTCACAGAGGACAGCGGGGTGGGATAGCTTCTCGATCCACTAGGTACCGGGAGGTGTCAATGTCCACTGTGCGGACCGCGCGGCTGCTCGTCGCCGCTACCGCCGGCGCGACGCTTGTGCTGACCTCGATGCAGGTCGCAGTTGCGTCGCCTGATTCATCCGCTCCCCCAAGCGATCGAACAACATCCGTCACATCTACCTCGAAGGCCACACCCGGGGAGGTCGGCACGCACCAGGTGCCGCTGCTGACCGGTGACACCGTCACCGTGACGACCGGGGCCGACGGCCGGTCGACCTACATGGTGGACGCCGCCGACGACCCGAACCGGTCGGTGACGTTCACCACCCAGGGCGACCGTGACGACCTCTACGTCATCCCGTCGGACGCCGCGCCGTACGTCACCGCCGGGGTCCTCGAACGGGACCTCTTCAACGTCCGTGAACTGGTCCGTCAGGGCATCACCGGCACGGCCAAGAGCCTGCCGGTGATCGTCACCTTCGACGGCGACCCGAGCGCCAAGGCGCTCACCCGACAGGCCGACGCGCTACCCGCCAGCGACAACGTCCGCGCCTTGACCAGCATCGGCGGGGCGGCGCTGAACGTGTCGACGGCGAACGCCCGCCAGTTCTGGGACTCGCTCGAACCGCCGGCGAACACCCGCAGCGCCCGGACCGTGTTCGGCAAGGGCGTCGAGAAGGTCTGGTTGGACCGCAAGTTCAAGGTCAACCTGGCCGAGAGCGTGCCGCAGGTCGGCGCGCCGGTGGCGTGGCAGGCCGGCATCACCGGCACCGGCACGAAGGTCGGTGTGATCGACACCGGCATCGACCCGACCCACCCGGACCTGGCCGGCAACATCGCCGGTATCGCGAACTTCACCCCCGAGGCCGACGGCGTCGACCGCCACGGTCACGGCACCCACGTGGCGTCCACCGTGGCGGGATCGGGCGCGGCCTCCGGCGGACGCTACAAGGGCGTCGCACCCGGTGCCCAGGTGCTGTCGGCGAAGGGCCTCGACACCAGTGGCTTCGGCCAGGACTCCTGGATCATCGCCAGCATGGAGTGGGCCGCCGCCCAGGGCGCCGACGTGGTCAACATGAGCCTGTCGTCGCCGATCACCACCGACGGCACCGACCCGATGAGCGAGGCGGTCAACAGCCTCACCGAGGCCACCGGCACACTGTTCGTGATCGCGGCCGGCAACAACAACGGCGACATGGCGATCGGTGCCCCGGGCGCGGCGAGCTCGGCGCTGACCGTGGGCGCGGTGGACATCAACGACGCGCTCGCCGGGTTCTCCAACCGGGGCCCCCGGTACGGCGACGCGGCGGTCAAGCCGGAGATGACGGCGCCGGGTGCGGCGATTGTCGCGGCCCGTGCGAACGGCACCGCTCTCGGGCCGGTCGTCGACGGGCAGTACACCCGGATCGGCGGCACCTCGATGGCCACGCCGCACGTCGCCGGTGCCGCCGCGCTGCTCGCGCAGGCCAACCCGGACTGGACGCCGGCGCAGCTCAAGGACGCCCTGGTGTCCGCCAGCAAGCCCGGCAACTACGCCTGGTGGCAGGGCGGCACGGGGCGACTGGACGTCCCGCGCGCACTCAACCAGCACGTGTACGGCCCGGCCACGGTGAACGTGGGCCGGTTCGTCAGCGGCGACCAGACCCCGAGCGCCCGGAAGGTCACCTACCGCAACACCGGCGCCACGCCCGTCACGCTCCAACTCGCCCTGGACGTCAAGGCGTTCGACGGCAAACCGGTGCCCGCCGGCTCGGTCGCCCTCTCCGCGACCAGCGTCGAGGTGCCGGCCCGGGGCAGCGCCGAGGTGACCCTCACGGTCGACCCCGGCGTCGGAGCGCAGGGCGGATACGGCGGGCTGCTGCTGGCGAAGTCCGGCGACGGATCGGTGTCGGTGCGCACGGGTGTCTCCTGGTACAAGGAGACCGCCACGTTCCCGGTGACCGTGCGGCTGATCGGTTCGCGGGGTGACACGCCCCGCCCGCAGTCGGTCGGCGCGATCCGGATCGACAACCCGGTCGACAACGACCCGATGACGCAGCCGTCGTACTACGAGACCGCCCGTAACGGCGTGGTGACGATGCGCCTTCCGGTCGGGGTGTACGACATCCAGGTGGCGATGACCGAGCACGAGGAGGACATCCGGCGGGCGACGCTGATGACGGAGACCGAGCTCGCGGTGACCGGGCCGACCGAGGTGACTCTGGACGCCCGCAAGGCGGTCAACGTCCGGCCCCCCACCTCGGCGCCGACCGACATGCCGAGCGTCTCCTTCGGCACCCTGCGCGGGTTGGCCGACGGCACCGTGCTGCCCTTCTCGATGCTGATCGGCGGCAGCCAGTACGAGGGCTACGCCACGCCGACCAAGCCGGTGAAGATCGGTTTCTTCGAGTTCCGCAACCAGTGGACGCTCTCCGAGGCCCTCGTGGACCTGCGGGTCCGGGGCGGCGGCAGGCTCAGCCCCGACTACGACCTCCTCACCGTCTCGTCGCACCTCGACGGGAAGCGACGCACCCTGCCCGTGGTGTTCGCCGGTGCGGGCAAGCCGAACGAGTTGGCGGCGGCCGGGGTCAAGGGCAAGGCGGCACTGGTCCGGATCGAGATCCCGGCCGACATGACGTGGCCCTGGCGGCACGTCCAGGCGCTGAACGAGGCGCGGGCGGCGCGGGACGCCGCCGCGGCGGCCGGGGCGGCGCTGGTACTGATCTACGTGGACGTCGCGAACGCACCCGCGCTGCTGGGCAACTCCGTGCCCAGCACCGACGACATCGTCGCGCTGACCCTGTCCCGCAACGAGGGTGAGGCGCTGCGCAAGCGCAGCCGGGCGACGGTCACCCTGGGCGGTGAGAGCAACCCGTCCTACGTCTACCACCTGCGGCGGGACTACCCCGCCGGCGTGCCGTCGACGCCGGAGCGTCCGGTGAACCCGAAGGCGATGGTGAAGCTGGAGACGGAGTACCACGCCGACAAGCCGCACATGTTCGACTCCATCTGGGGGGTGCTCGGTCCGAAGGACCCGTTCTCGTCGCAGACGACCTGGCGCTTCCCCGGTCCGACCGCCCGCACCGAGTACGTGGGCGAGGGCGACGACCTGCGCTGGCTGCGGTACATCATCCAGGTCGGCACGACGCCGCAGGGCGCCCAGGAGCAGTTCTGGTGGACGGCGGACGACTACTTCCGCCAGGGCACCCGCCGGGCGCCCGAGAAGTGGTTCGCCTCGCCCCTGCGCGTCGGTGCGATCGAGGTGACGACCCCGGTGGTCCGGGAGAACACCTGCGGGTTCTGCCGCGACGGCGACTACTTCATCGCCGGTCAGTACTGGCTGGACGGAACCGACGGGCACAGCATGACCGCCGGCGCCGGTGACAGCACCTGGAAGCTGACCCGCGACGGCGTGGCGATTCCGCCGCTGGCCACGTCCCCGCGACGTTTCCAGCTCCCGACCGAACCCGGCGTGTACCGGCTGGAGACGTCGGACACGGCGTACGGACTCAACTCGGTCCGGACGCTGGCGCCCAGGACCGACACGGTCTACACCTTCCGGTCCAAGGCCCCGCAGCCGGGTCGGCCCAGCGGGTACGCCTGCCCGATGGGCACCGGTTCCTGCGCCTTCCAGCCGGTGTTGGCGCTGGACCACGACCTGAACCTGGACCTGCTCAACCGGGCCAAGGCCGGCAAGCCGCACGTGTTCACCGTCACCGCGGCCCCGCACGGACTCACCCCGGACAAGGCCAAGGTGAAGGGCATGTCCGTGTGGACCTCGACCGACGGCGGTACGTCCTGGCGTAAGGCGCTGGCGGTCCCCACCGGCAACGGTCGGTTCCACGTCGTCGCCGACTACCCGACCCTGTCCCGTACCGACGGCTTCGTCTGGCTGAAGGTGCACGCCTGGGACACGGACGGTAACCGGACGGAACAGGTCGTCCAGCGGGCGTACGCCCTGAAGTAGGGATGTCAGACGGTGGGGCCGGGGGCGCGAAGCCTCCGGCCCCACCGTCGTTTCTGTCGGATGCGTTCTCAGCGTCCGGGTCGGTCCCGCGTCCGCGCCCAGCTCACAACGGATCGACCGGCGCACATGTCGTCCGCATTCGCGTGACCCGCTCGTGACCGGGTCGGTATTGACCTCACCCCCGGCCTCGATCACGCTCGCAGCATCCGACGGACAACTCCCTGGAGGTCACATGCGGACCGTAGTCAACGGTCGCCTCGGTGCGCGGCTGCTCGTGCCGGGCGCGCTCCTGTTCCTGGCCCTCGGATCGCCGGCGGTCGCCGGGCTGACCGCCGACGGCTCCGACAGCCGTACCGTCGTCGGGTCGTCGGCCCCCGACCTGTCGGCCGTCGACGGTGGCGGCCTGGTGCTGCAGCCTTCCGTTCCGCCCTGTGGGGACGCGTACGGGGTTCCGCGGCTGTGGGACAACCTGTTCCCGACCTGCAACCGGGGGAACGCCCCGGCGACGACGGGTGGCGGCGTTCGCTGAACGCGCTCCTCCGGTCGGTGCCGTCGCGGTCGTGACCCGGGTGCCCGGCAGAGCGGGGCCGTCGCCGTCTTCGGACGGTGGCGGCCCCGCTCTCTGTCGGTCGGGCGTCAGCGGCGCACCGGCGTCTCCTTCACGGCGGCGTCCACGCTCACCTGGTCGAAGGCGGGAGCGCCGTCGACGGCGTCGGCGGCCACGGCCGTGGACCTGGCGGTGTCGGGCAGATCCAGGCTGGTGCGCAGGGCGACCGGCTTGAGCAGCACCGCGGCGATGACGCCGACGACGGCGATCGCGGCGGAGATGAGGAAGATGTGGCCGGTGGCGTCCCCGTACGCGGCGCGGACGATCTGCTGGACCGCGGCGGGCATGGCGTCGAGGTTGAGGCTGCCGGCTTCCGCGCTGGCGGAGGCGGGGACGCCGGCGGCGGAGAGGTCGGCGGTGATCTGGTCGGTGACCTGCCGGGCGAGGACCGCGCCGAGCACCGAGACGCCGATGGTGCCGCCGAGCGAGCGGAAGAACGCGACGGTCGAGCTGGCCGCGCCGATGTCCCGCAGCGACACGGTGTTCTGCACGGCGAGGACGAGGTTCTGCATCGTCATGCCGACCCCGACGCCGACGATGAGCATGGCCGCGCCGACCAGCACCAGTGAGGTCTCGTGGTCGATGGTGCCGAGCAGGGCGAACCCGATGACGAGCACGATCGCACCGAAGACGATGTACGGCTTGATCTTCCCCGTCTTGGTGATCAGGCGGCCGGCGACGATCGACGAGCCGAGGACGCCGGCCATCATCGGGATGGTGAGCAGCCCGGCCTCGGTGGGGCTGTAGCCGCGGCCGATCTGGAAGTACTGGCCGAGGAAGACGGCGCCACCGAACATCGCCATGCCGACGGCCAGGCTGCCCAGGATGGCCAGGGCGGTGGTGCGCTGGCGGACGAGGCCGAGCGGGATGACCGGCTCGTCCGCCCGGGACTCCACCCGGACGGCCAGGGCGAGCAGCGCGACCGCACCGCCCACCATGGCGGCGGTCTGCCAGGAGGCCCAGGCGAACGAGCCGTCGACGAAGGAGATCCAGATGAGCAGCACGCTGACCCCGGCGGCGATCAGGGTCGCGCCCAGGTAGTCGATCTTCACGTTCTCGCGGCGGACCGTCGGCAGGCGCAGGGTGAACTGCAGGAGGACCAGCGCGATGGCGGCGACGGGGACCCCGACGAAGAAGCACCAGCGCCAGCCGAGCCAGGACGTGTCGACGATGAGCCCGCCCAGCAGCGGGCCACCGACCGTCGCCACCGCCATGACGCCGCCGAGGTAGCCGTTGTACCGGCCGCGCTCCCGGGGCGGGATCATCGCGGCGATGGCGACCTGGACGAGGGCCTGGAGCCCGCCGACGCCGATGCCCTGGAACGCGCGGGCGGCGATGAGCTGACCGGCGGTCTGGGCGAGGCCGGAGATCACCGAGCCGACCAGGAACACGACGATGGCGACCTGCACCAGGAGCTTCTTGTTGAACAGGTCGGCGAGCTTGCCCCAGATCGGGGTGGTCGCGGTCGCGGTGAGCAGGGTGGCGGTGACCACCCAGGTGTACTGGGTCTGCGACCCGTTCAGCGCTCCGATGATCTTCGGCAGCGCCGTCGAGACGACGGTGCCGCTCAGCATCGCGACGAACAGCACCAGCAGCAGGCCGCTGAGAGCCTCCAGCGTCTGCCGGTGCGTCATCGGCGCGTCGTCGGCCGTGGTGGTGGGTGCGCTCATCGCGCGGCCTCCAGGTTGTCGTGGTGTCCGAGGGCGGTCTCGACGTCGCGGGTGAACCGGCCGAGCGCGGTGGCGAGTGCCGCCACCTCCGCAGGGGTCCAGTCGGCGAGCGCGGTGGCGAGGATCCGGCCGTACCAGTCGTAGGTGTCGGTCAGGGCGGCCCGTCCGGCCGGGGTGACGGTCAGCAGGCTGGCCCGCTTGTCGGAGGGGTCGACGCGCCGCTCGACGAGGCCGTGGCTGACGAGCGAGGCGACGGCACGGCTCACGGTCGACGGGTCGAGCCCGCTGCGGGCAGCCAGCTCCCGGGCGTGGCAGTCGTCGGGGTGCTTCTCGATCTGCGTGAGGAGGCCGGCCAGGCCGACCGGCACGTCCGGCCGGACGTCCGCCCGGCGCCGTTTGATCAGCCGTACGCTCCTGACCAGCTCTGACAGCCTCGCGCCGAGCTCGCGACCGGCAGTTTCCACCCCGTCCTCCCCCGTCTCAGATGGTTGCCGCATGCAAGCATCTGCCGATCTTGCCCAGAGTGCAAGTTTGCGCGATGAGAAATGAGTCACCGACCCGTAGGCTGTCGCCCATGGAGGAGACCACCGGCCTGCGGGAGCGGAAGAAGGCGGCCACCCGCCTCGCCCTGCACGAGGCGGCGCTGCGCCTCGCCACCGAACACGGGCTCGACCGCGTCACCGTGGAGGCCGTCGCCGACGCCGCGAACGTCTCCCGCCGGACGTTCTCCAACTACTTCTCCAGCAAGGAGGAGGCGATCTTCCATGGCGACGCCGTACGGCTGGGTCGGCTGCTGGAACTGGTCCGCCGGCAGCCGGCCGACGCGCCGCCATGGGCCGTGCTGAGCGGGGCCGCCGAGCGTCTCGCCGTCGAGGCGTACGGCAACGCCCCGCCCTCCTGGCTGGTCCGCCGCCGGCAGCTACGCGGGCACCCCGGCCTCGTCGCGCACCAGATCGCGGCCTACACCACCATCGAACGCGAACTCGCCGACGACATCGCCCACCGGTCGACCGGCCCCGAGCGGGCGCTGCGGTCCCGGGTCCTGGCGGCGACCTTCCTGACCACCCTGCGCGTCGCCATCCAGCACTGGATCGACCACCCCGAAGGGCCGCTGCTCGACATCCTCCGGACCGCGCTCGCCGAGGCCGCCCCGGCCGGCACCTCCGCGCCACCCGCGAACGGCAGCGGCTCCGGCACCGGCTGACGCCTGTCCACCGGCGCCGGAGCGGTGCCGCGACCTGCCCCGCACCGCGCATCGGCGGAAGGGCCGGGATGGCGTGAGCCTCGCCGGGCCGGTCGCCGCCGCCCGGCGGGGAGCCCTGCCCTCAGGGCAGGTCGGGTGGGCTCACGTAGGACCAGGTGATCCCGTCGGCGGAAGACCACAGCCCGGAGGCGTGCGGCCAGGTCTGCTGCACGTAACCGCCCGCACCCGGCACGGGGTCCGCCGCAGCGCCCGGCGCGGGTCGCACCGGGGACAGGCTCTCCCCCTCGTCGCGGCTGGTGAACATCAGCGGGCGGTCGCCCGCGACGACACCGGCCTGGACGACCAGGGTCCCGTCGGGGCGGACCGAGGCACGGACCGACCGCTCGCCCACGGCTACGGTGCCGGCCGCGCGCCGCCAGGTCCGTCCCCCGTCGGCACTGCGGTGCACCACCAGTGCCGCACCGACACGGCCGACGGCGTAGACGGTCCGCCCGTCCGACGTCGCGACGTCCAGCGCGACGTCTTCGCCGGCGGTGAGCGCCCCGGCGAAGACGTGCCGCTCCCAGGTACGGCCTCCGTCGCGGCTCACCGCCACCGCGCTGCCCTGACCGACGAGCCGGCCGCCGGAGGTCGTCCGCTGCCGCTCGTACCCGCTCGCCCAGATGCCCGCCCCAGCCGGCACGTCGCCGGCGAGCGCGGGCATCTCCAGCCCGGAGGTCTGCGGCACCAGCACGACGTCACCGGTCACCGGGTCCGCCGCCACGACCTCGTCGAACCGGTACCCCAGCCAGTGGTTCACCACCCGCCAGCCCGCGGGCACCCGGGCAGCCGTGCCGGGCGTCACCTCCCGCCACCGTTCGCCGCCGTCGACGCTCGCGAGCCAGCCCTGCCGGATCGGGACCGCCGTCCCGGTGCCGTACTGGTAGTGGGCGACCAGGGTCTGCTTCCCCGCCGCCGCCACGACGAATCTCGCGTTGCGCGGCAGCGGGAGGGGAAAGGTGCGCCAGGTCGTTCCGCGATCGGCCGTGGCGGCCACCATCATCGCGCAGTCCTCCCCGTGGCAGTCGTACCACCGCAGGTAGAAATGGTCGAGGTCGCCCGGGAGCATCGGGCCGGTGTGGGCGGTGCGCCCCGCGCGGGGCCCGGGAGACGCGGTCGCGCTGGGCCCCGGGGACGGGATGAAGGCCGGCGTCGGGGTCACGTCGGAGCCGGGCAGCGACACCGGTGGCTCGCCGGTCCGCAGGCCGACGGTCGCCGCTGCCGCGACCAGCGCCAGCGCCGTCAGCGACACCGCGGCCGTACGGGTCCGCCGGCGACGGCGGACCCGGCGCCGCACCTCGGCGAAGTCGGGCTTGAACGCCGCCTGTGCGGCCCGGTCGAGCCCGGCGAAATCCAGGTCAGGCATGGCGGCGTCCTCCCTCGTTCACGGTCGCTGGCAGGACACTCGTCAGGTGGACGGTGTCGTCGAGAGCTGCGGCGAGAGCGCGGCGGGCCCGGACGAGCCGGGTCTTCACCGCCTCCACCGAGCAACCCAGGGCCGCCGCCACGTCGACGACCGGCAGGTCGGCGATGTGGTAGAGAACCACGGCCTCACGCGCCGGTCGCGGCAGCCGCTGGAGGGCGGCGACGAGGGCGACATGGTCGGGTGACAGACCCGCGCTGCTCCCCCGCTCGGGGTCGAGCCGGCCGGAACGCGCCAGCCGGACGAAGAGCGCCTTGCGGCGGTACCGACTGCGGGCGATGTTCAGGGCCACCGTACGCAGCCACGCCTCCGGATGCTCCACCTCGCCGAACCGGCCCGGTCGGGCGAGTGCCCGCACGAAGGCGTCCTGCACGACGTCCTGGGCTTCCGCGTGGTCACCGATGATGGCGAAGAGTTGCGACACCAGACGCGGTGCCACAGCGGCGTACAGCTCCCGGATCTGGTCCTGGGTCGTCACATCGTCTCCTCCTCCTCGACCTGTGCACCCCTTGAGACCAACCAGACCCCGGCCCGGTGACACCCTCCGCCTGCCGAGTCCGGTTCTCCGCCGCCAACCACAGGCCCTGGACGCACACCGGGATCATGCCCACCGCCGTGCATGGCGAGAGGCGGCGCGCCCTGTCGGGGCGCGCCGCCTCCATAACCATTGACTCACATGGAACTCGCTCTTGAACACGTGCAGAAGAACCACCAGGTGCCTGATGCCTCGTCCAGCGTCCGGCCCCGAGCCGCCATCTGGATGACGTCGTGCCGCGACCGGCGCAGGGTAGGGCGGGGTCGCCGGGCGACGACCCCGCCCGCGGAGCTCAGCAGGGGCCGTTGTCGGTCCAGACGTTCTGGGTGTTGGTTCCCGGCACGTCACCCTGGGTCCACCACTTCGCGGTCCACCGGCGGCCGTTGTGCGAGACCACCGTGCCGCCCGCGTAGGCGGTACCCGCCGACCAGGCCGGCGCGGTGCAGGTCCCACCCGTCGGGGTCGGGGTGACCGTCGGAGACGTGGTGGGACCCGCCGTCGGCGAGGTGGTCGGAGACGGCGAGGCGGCGCAGGGCCCCTCGTCGACCCAGACGGCGGCACTGCCCGGGGTCTCCCCCTGGGTCCACCACTTCGCACTCCAGGTGCGCCCGGCATGGGACACCCTCGCCCCGCCGGAGTAGGCGGTCCCGGCCGACCAGGCCGGCGCGGTGCAGGTCCCGCCGGGGGCGGAACCGCTCGGGGTGGGCGTCGGGTTGACCGGCACCGACCCACGGGCGTGGTCGCTGGCCAGCGAGTACGTCTGCCCACCGAAGGTGAGGGTGTAGTTGGCCGGCCCGGAGATCGGCAGCTGGTAGTTGAGAGTCACCTCCGCGTACGCGCCGGGGGCGATGGCGGCCGGGACGGTGAGCCGGACCCGGTGGTAGTCACCCTTGAGCCCGCCCACGTTGCTGCCAGTGTGGCCCGTGGACACGACGGTCAGGGCCCAGCCGGACTGCTGGGTGAGGGTCGGTGTGGTGGTCGGGTAGTCGAACTCCAGCTGCGCCCCGGCCGGGATCGGGCTGCCGGTGTTGTTGGTCAACCGCAGTTCGGGGTTGATCGGGTAGTTGTTGTCACCGAGCGCGAAGCCGCCGACCGTGGCGGTCACGTCGATGGTCTGCGTCGGCATGGTGATGGCGGCTCTGCGGGCCCCGTACGCGGGCGCCGTACGGAACTTGTCGTAGAGCAGGGTGGTGAGGGTCTCGCCCGTCCCGTACTGGCCCTTGGCCTGGTCGTACGCGTAGTCACCGGCGAGTTCCCAGATCATCACGCCACCGAGGCCCTTGTTCACCACGTAGTCCGCCTTGGCGCCGAGCGACTGCTCGTCCTCGGTGGAGATGAAGACGTTCTTCTGCGCGTTCCACAGCCAGGGGGCGACCAGCGCGGAGGAGTAGTTGCGGGCATAGCTGCCGCTGATCCGGTCGGCCGGGTCGGTGGCGGGGGTCAGGCCGAACGCCGACAGGTAGTCCGGGGTGATGCCGCGTTCCAGGTTCTTGGCGTGCCACATCGGGTTCGCCCCGGCGGGCACCTCCTTGCCGGCGTCGTCCAGGTCGTGCCAGAGGTTGTCGATGCCGATCGCGCCGTTGCCGCAGGGGGTGGTGGAGCCGACCGAGGAGCCGGTGCCCGGTGGGCACTTGGTCTGGTCGGGCAGGGCGGCCCGGCCCCACAGTCCGTTGGTGCCGCCGGTGACGCCCTGCCAGCCCCGGGTGTAGTAGGGCACGCCGATGTTGACCCGCCCGCTGGGCAGCGCCCCGCGGAAGTAGTGGTAGGCCCAGTCGGTGTTGAGGTAGCCGATGTTGCCGTAGGCGCCGTAGACGCCGCCGGCGAGCAGCTCGGCGTCGTCGCCGTTGTCGTAGAGGGCGGCGTTCGGGCCGACGTGGTGGTTCCAGGAGCCGTGCAGGTCGTACGACATGATGTTGACGTAGTCGAGGTACTGCACCGCCTGGTGGGACTCCATGCCCCGCAGCAGCCACCCTGAGGCGGGTGCGGCCACCGTGAGCAGGTAGTGCCTGCCGTCCGTGGCGGAAGCCGCGTCGAGCTTCTCCCGCAGCGTCTTCATCAGCACCTGGTAGGAGGCGTTCAGCCCGGCCCGCTTGGCGTCCGCCTGCGCGAAGTCGAGGGGGTTGCCGGCCTTGTTGTTGGAGGTCGGGTACTCGTAGTCGATGTCCACCCCGTCGAAGCCGTAGGTGCGCAGAAAGGTGACCACGGAGTCGGCGAAGGTGTTGATGCCGGCGGTGTTGATCGTGTTCGCGCCGCTGGTGGTCATCCGGTAGAAGCCACCCGCGTCGATCCGGGTGCCGTTGCCGTCGATGTAGCCGCCGGTCTCGGCCCACCCGCCGACGCTGATCAGCGTACGCACGTTCGGATTCTGCTTCTTGTACTTGTTGAGCAGGTTGAAGTGCCCGGTGTAGGCGTAGGCCGGGTCCATCTCGGCGCCGGCGACGCCCGGCCACGTCATGTTGGTGGCCGGGTTGTCCGCCGCCCTCGGGTCACCGACCGAGATCTTGTTGGCCGCGTCGACGTGGGCGAAGGCGTAGTTGATGTGGGTGATCTTGTCCCAGGGGATCTGGTTGGCCAGGTATGCCGGGGCTCCGTTGCGCCCGGTGCGCCAGCTCGTGAAGTAGCCGATGATGCGGCGGGAGTGGTCGGCGCCCAACTTCTCCCGGCCGTTGGTGTCGTAGACGGTGCAGTACGGCACCGCCGCGCCCGGCGTCCGATACAGCCCATCCGGCCGGCACGCCTCGTCGGCGCTGACGGCGGAGTGCGCGGCGGGGGCCACGGCCAGCGCCGTCGCCGCAGCCAACAGACCGACCGCACCGCCGACGAGGAGCTTGCTCAACTGCTTCCGCAACTCGCCCACCTCCAACAATTAACAAACTTTACAATTCAGGTAGGTGAATGTATACATGTCCACGCCCCGTCGGCGCAAGGGCGCGCACCGGCCCGATTCACTCCCCCGGCCTTCTCCGCCGCCGATCCCGCGCACGGCACCGGCCCGGCGACCGCCAGCCGTCGGCGCCTGACAGTCGGGGCAAAGTCGACGGCTACCGGAGCCCGGCCCGTCCGCACCGGAATCCGGTCCGGCGAGTCGCGCAGTCCATGATGGACGGACAGACCGGTTCATGATCCCATGTGTCATGATCAATCCCACACCTCTGATGCGTCTGGTGGCCGGCGTCTGGGGATTCAAGACCCTCGCAGTCGGCGTCGAACTCGGGCTGTTCACCCGGCTCGCGAACGGACGGACGCTCACCGTCGACGAGGCCGTCACCGAGTTCGGGCTGGCCGAACGCCCGGCGGACCTGCTGCTGGCCGCGAGCGCGTCCCTCGGCCTGCTGGAGAAGGCCGGCGATGGCTACCGCAACTCCGAACTCGCCGAGCAGTTCCTGGTCGAGGGCCGCCCCTACTACTTCGGCGCGCAGATCCGCTACTCCGACCTGCGCACCTACCTGCCCTGGCACCGCATCGGCGAGGCCCTGCGCACCGACCGGCCCCTCACCTGGGACCCGCAGGTCCAGCAGTCGATGTTCGACACCACCGACCCGCAGATGCTGGTGGAGTTCTGGGACGCCATGTACTCCACGTCCAGCTTCACCGCCCGGGCCCTGGCCGACGCGTACGACTTCGGCGCGCACAGCCGGCTGCTCGACGTCGGCGGCGGGGCGGGAGCGTTCCCGATCGAGTTCTGCCGCCGCCTGCCCGACCTGCGGGCGACCATCCTCGACCTGCCGCACGTGTGCGTCCGCGCCGAGGAACGGATCGCGGAGGCGGGCCTGAGCGGGCGCATCGGCACGGTCGGCGGCGACTTCCTGGCCGACCCGGGGCTGCCGGAGGGGCACGACGTCATCCTGCTGAGCATGATCCTGCACGACTGGGACGAGCCGACGAACCGGGCGCTGCTGGCCAAGTGCCACGCGGCGCTGCCGCCCGGCGGGGCGATCGTCATCTGCGAACTGCTGCTCAACGACGAGCGCACCGGCCCGCCGGAGGCCGCCCTGATGGGCATGAACATGCTGGTCGAGACCGAGGGCGGCAAGAACTACTCCGGCGCCGAGTACGCGGCCTGGCTCACCGACGCCGGCTTCGTCGACGTACGCACGGTGCCCTTCGACGCCCCGGGCGCCAACGGGGCGGTGGTGGCCCGACGGGCCTGACCGCTGGCGTGTCACACGCGGTGGGCCCCTTCCGTCGCCTCGACGGAAGGGGCCCACCCGGTCGTCAGCCCTTGACCGGAATGGCCCGGGGCAGCGACTGGTCGATCGAGGCGCCGCTGGCGTCCTCGGCGGTGATGCGGAAGCCGAGGAAGCCGCCCGCCTTGAGCGCCGAGCGAGGTGCGGTGAAGGCGTACCCCTCCTTGCCCGCGCGCCGCACGTCGACCTCGGTCCAGGTGACGCCGCCGTCGGCGGTCACCCAGGCATTCACGTTGCGGAGCTTGCCCGCGGCACCCGTGACGCTGGCCTTGAGGGTCAGCTTCCGGTCGGCGCTGGCCCGGTTGTGCAGGTCCAGATCGGCGGTGACGCTGGCGTTGAGCAGCCGGACCGGGGTGGCCGTACCGGACGACCCGTCGGTGCGGAAGGTCCAGCGGGTCTGGCCTTCGCCGCCCATCGGGAAGACGCCGCCCGAGGTGAAGGACCGCTCCAGGACGTAGGACGCGGGACCGGCGTTGTCGAAGGTCTTGTCAATCTTGGAACCCCGGTCCACGACCAGCACCCCGTCCCGGTAGAGCCGGGTGGTGGACGACCACTTCCGCGGGTAGCTGAAGTCGATGTAGTCGACGGTCCGGCCGGTCGTGTTGACGGCGTCGTTCGGGCTGAGCTCCAACCGGGCCCCGGTGACGGTGCCCTGGGCACGGGTCGTCAGCGGGCCGGCGAACCAGGTGTCACTGGTGGTGCTGCCGGGCCGGTAGGTCGTGACCGGCCCCGGCATGTTGCGCAGTTCCACCCGATCCTTGCTCCGGTGGGTGAACCGCATCCACCGGGTGTCCCGCGCCTGGATGTACTCGGTGCGGACCCGGGGCACGGACACGTACGACGGCGAGGTCACGTTGAGCCCGAGCAGGCCGGGGCCGTAGACCGTGCTGCCCTCCTGGTAGCGGTAGTCCTCGTTGTAGCCCTTGTAGGTGGTGCGGACCTTGGCCAGGTCGCGGACGTCCCGTCGGGTCAGCCGGTGCGAGGCCTCGGCGGGCACCTCGTCGTCGGCGAAGGTGAGGTCGAAGAGGACGTCGCTGTCACCGGTCAGGTGGTCGCTGTCCGCGTCGGCCAGCCGCCAGCGCTCCGAGCGGGCAACGGTGCCACCCATGGTGCCCTTGGTCGGGCTGATCCAGAGCGCGTCCCGGCTGAACGGGCCGTACGCCCCACCGAACAGGACGCTGTGACCGGTCCAGTACTTGCCGTCCGGCGTCATTCGGCGCAGGTTGGCGGCGACCAGCTCGGGCCGGGTGTCGAAGCCGTCCACCGTGACGGTCCAGCGGCGGGCCTGCCGGGCGTCCAGCACGACCGTGTCGGAGTCCGCCGGGTTGTCCATGGTCAGGATCGCGCCGGCGTGGTTGTCCCCGACCTTCATCGCCACGGTGCCGACCACCACGTACGGGCCGTCGGGCACCCGGACGTCGAGGGTGCCGGGGTTGGCGGGGATGTTCGCCGTGATGGCGGCGCCGCTCTGGGTGTTGAGCAGGGTCACCTGGGCGGCGGCCGGGTTGCCGTCGCGGTCCAGCGCGGAGACCTTCACCGTACGGGTCCGGTCGAGCATCAGCGGGACCCGCAGCGTCTGGCTGCCGTCGGTCGGGGTGGCGGTGAGCGCACCGCTGTAGGTGCCGGTGGGCGTACCGGTGCTGTCGACGGTGACCTGCACCTCGCCGGAACCGCCGGCGGGCAGCGTGAGGGTGGTCGGGCTGACGGTCAGCAGCCCGGCGGGCGTGCCGGCCCCGCCGCGGCCGAGGGTGCCGGCAAGGTCGACGGTGGTCGCCGCCGTACCGGTGTTGGTGATGGTGACCGTACGGGTGGCGGCGCCCTCGGCACCGGGGAAGGCGACCGAACCAGCGGAGGCGACCAGGCGCTGCGACAGCGCGGCCTTGGCGTCGAGCACGCCGGCGCCCACCTCGTGGACCGACTGCGTGACGGGCGGGGCCATCGCGGTTCCCATCAGCACCGACTTCAGCCGGTCGGCCTTCCAGTCCGGGTGTTCCTCGGCGAGCAGCGCCGCGACGCCCGCGACGTGCGGGGCCGCCATCGACGTGCCCGACATCGCGATGTAGTTGGGGTCGGGCTGGACGGTGCCCTTGGTCGAACCGGCGGCGCGGGCGGCGACGATGTTCACGCCCGGCGCGGCGATCTCCGGCTTCATGAGTCCGGCCGCCCGCGTCGGTCCCCGGCTGGAGAAGACGGCGGTGCCACCCACGTAGTCCACCGCGGCGACCGACAGGGCGCTCGGGGCGACCGAGGGAGCGGCGACGGAGCCGACGCGCGGGCCGTCGTTGCCTGCGGAGACCACGAAGAGCGCGCCGGACTGGGCGGTGAGCTTCTCCAGCGCGGTGGACACCGGGTCGGTGCCGTCGCTCGGGCCGCTGCCCAGCGACATGTTGATGACCCGGGCGCCCTGCTCGACCGCCCATTCCATGCCTGAGATGATCATCGAGTTGGTGCCGTCGCCGTTGTCGTCGAGGACCTTGCCGACGATCAGGTCGGCCTGCGGGGCGACCCCGGAACGGAGGCCGACCGCGCCCGCGCCGCTACCCGCCGCGATGCCCGCGACGTGGGTGCCGTGGCCGTGCCCGTCGACCGGACTGCCCTTGCCGGTGAAGTCCGCGGAGCTGCTGATCCGGCCGGCCAGGTCGGGGTGGTTCGGGTCGGCGCCGGTGTCCAGCACGGCGACCTTGACGCCCTTGCCGCTACGCCCCGTCGCCCACGCCTCGGGCGCCTTGATCTGGGTCAGGTTGAGGTCGAGGGCGTCCACCCTGACCTTGGCGTCCAGCCAGATCCGGCTGAAGCTGTCCAGCGTCTCGCCGAGCTCGTCGGCGTCGTCCTTGTCCAGGGTGGCCGCGCTGGCGCCGATCGACGGCAGCGCGCGTTCCGCGGAGAGCAGCCCGGCGGCGGCGGTCCGGGCCCGGGCCGTTGCCTTCGGCTCGGACTTCACGATCAGCGGGAGGGTGTCGCGGCGGGCGTCGTCGTAGCCGTCGCGCAGCAGGCCCGTGACGTTGAACAGCTGCGGGTCGAGCCGGCCGCCGACCTGCCCGATCACGTCGCTGGGGTAGAAGAAGGTGTCACCGTCCACATCGGTACGGGCCAGGAATGTTCCGGGCGGCGAACCGGGCGCGGGCTCCGCGACGTAGGACCGGCTGCCGTCGGGAGCGGTGGCCACCGTGACCCGGTCCCCGGTGACCAGGGTGATCGTCGTGGCGGTGGCTCCCTCCGGGGCGGGGGTGGGGCCGGCTGTCGCACCGGGCTCGGCGGACGCGGGAAGCGCCGGCAGCCCGAGGATCGCCAGGCCGGCCAGCCCCGCGATCCATCGTGAGCGGATGGTTTGTCTCATCAGTCCTCCAGATTCCATTGCCTGTGCTGCGATCCCCCGGTCCGGATCCGGAGCACCACGGGAACCCCGGTCTCGTCCGTGGCGAGCAGTTCCGCACCGCCCGCCGCGCACCATGCGCCCAGCTCGCCGGGGACCGCGGGGTCCTCGGTGAGCAGTTCCACCACGCAGCCGGGTGGCAGGCGATGGCAGTGCCGTTCGAGGACGTCCCGCACTCGTGGCCAGGACTCACCGCCGGCGTCGACGACGGCATGAACGGGTTGCATGGGTTACCTCGGGGTTGAAAGCGTTTGGCTGCTCGCACGGTAGGAGGCGGCAATTACCACGCCCTTACCGCGGCCGGGCGGGTCCGCGCCGCGCCACCGGTCCGCCGGCCCGCCGGCCGTTGCCGGGGCCGGCCCCGGTCTCCCCGTCGGCCCCGCCGCCGCGCCTCAGCCGCCGGTTGGACCGGCGGTCGCGGCGTCCGCGGCCAACTCGTCGGCAAGCGCGCGGATGCCGTCGAGCACCTGCGTGTCGCCGGAGTCCCTGGCCAGCCGCTGGCAGGTGGCCAGCGCCGCCCGCGCCTCCTCGGTGCGGCCGGTGCGCAGCAGGATCTCGGTGAGGTTGACCAGGGTGGGTGGCAACGCCCACGAGTGGCCGAGCGAACGGGCCAGCCGGACCGCGGACCGGGCCAGGGCGTGCGCCCGCCGGTGCTCGCCCAGGTGCAGCTCGATCACCGCCAGGTTGCTCTGGTCGATGGCGAGCACCGCCGGGTCACCCATCCGCCGGGCCGCGGTCACCGCCCGCCGGGCGCAGTCCCGGGCCACGTCCAGCCGGCCGTCGACCCGGGCCAGTTCGCCCATGGTGGAGAGCGCACCGGCCAGCAGCGGCAGGTCGTCGCAGCGTTCGGCCAGCCGCAGCGCCTCCGCGCAGACGTCGGACGCCCGCTGGAGTTCCCCGGTGAGCATCAGGCACGCCGCGCGGATCGACTCGACCCGGGTGAGCCGGTGCAGGGCAGCCGCCTCGTCGAGCCCGGCCACGGCCTGTTCCGCACGGGTGAGGGCTGCCAGTGCCTTCGCGTACTGCCCGCTGCCGAAGTGCAGCGTCCCCACCGTCAGCTCCAGGTCGACGCGTTCGGTGGCGGTACCCCCGCCGGGCACCTCCGTCAGCCGGTGCCGGACCGCGTCCAACTCGGCCAGGCCGTCCTGGGTCCGGGACACCCGGCCGAGCACCTCCGCCAGCACGATCGCCGCCCGCACCGTGCTGCGGGCGTCCGTCGAATCCTGGTACGTCCGCAGGGCCGCGCGCAGGACCTGCTCCCCCTCCTGGTAGCCGGCGCTGCGGCGCAGCACGATCCCCCACTCCAGGCGGGCGGCGGCCGCGGCGGACGAATCTGCGGCGGCGTCCAGCCGGGCCACCAGGTCGGCGTAGTAGGCGCAGGCGCTGTCGTTGGCGAAGAGGCTGGCCGCGCGTTCGGCGGCGCGCCGCAGCCAGTGCACGGCCCGCGGGTCGTCGGCCCGGCCGAGGTGGAACGCCACCGCCTCGACCGCGTCGGGGCGACGGGCCAGGATCGTGTCGGCGTACGTGCGATGCAGGTGGCGTCGGCTCGCCGCACCGAGACCCTCGGCGCAGGCCAGCTCCACCAGGGGATGGCGGAACGCGTACCCGAGCACCGGCCGGCCGCCCGTGGTGACCTCCCGTTCCACGACCAGGCCGGCGGCGACCGCGGTGTCCAGCGCCGCCGCCACGGCCGGACCGCCGAGCGGCGGGTGGAGCCCGGCCACCGCGACCGCCTCCAGCTCGGCGAGGGAGACCGCGCCGCCACCGCCGGCCGCGAGCGCCCCGAGCACCGCCCGGGCCTCGCCGGAGAGGTGGGTCAGCCGGCTGCGGACGAGGCGTCGCACCCCGTCGGGTACGCCCCGCACGTCCCCGGCGGTGACGAGTTCCAGGGCGAACAGCGGGTTGCCCCGGGACAGCTCGTAGATGCGTCGGGCACGCCGTGGCACGACGCCGGTGAGCCGGGCGCAGTCGGCGAGGCTGAGCCGGAGCAGGGCCACCTCCACGGCCAGCCCCTGTTCCACGGTGGTGTCCAGCACCAGCCGCCGCGGGTCGCAGACGGGCAGTTCGTCGTCGCGGATCGTCGCGACGAACCGCCAGCGCCGGGACCGGGTGGTACGCAGCAGATGGTGCAGCAGGCGCAGCGAGGCCGGGTCGGCGGCGTGCAGGTCGTCGAGGACGATCAGCAGCGGCCGGACGGCGGCCAGATCGGTCAGCAGCGCCGCCACCGCCCGGAAGAACCGGGCCTGCTCCTCCTCCGGGCTGGCGGCACCGCCGGGAGCGTCCCCCAGGGTGGTCAGCACGGCGGCCAGCCCGGGGTGCTCGGCCGCCACCGCCGCCCGTTCGGCCGCCGGACAGGTGGCGAGATAACCGTCGAGGGCCTCGGCGAACACCCCGTACGGGGTCTGTCCTTCCGCCGGGTGGCAGGTGCCCCACAACACCTGGGTGCCAGCCGAGGCGGCCCGCCGAGCCGCCTCGGCCACCAGCCGGGTCTTGCCGATACCCGCCTCGCCGGTCACCAGCGCGAGCGGCACCCCGCCCGGCTCGGTGGCGGCCCCGGGGCCGGCCGTGGCGTGCTCCACCAGCAGGGCCAGCGGGCGGGTCCGGCCGATCAGGGGCTGGTCGTGCGGGCGGCGGATCGCCGACGGCAACCGCGTCGCCGTGCTCCCCGCCGGCACGGTGGGCGGAGTGGCCAGCAGGTCCAGTGCCTGCCGCAGCAGCGCCTGGAGCTCGGGGGCCGGCGGGACTCCCAGTTCCTCCGCGAGCACGTCGCGGGCCACGTGGTACTGCCGCACCGCCTGCCTCGGGCGCCCCGCGTCCAGCAGCACGCGAGCCAGCAGCAGATGCAGTTCCTCGGCGGCGGGCGTCCGGTCCAGCTCGGCCCGCAGCACCTCGACGGCCAGGTCCGGCTCTCCCGCCGTCACCAGCACCCGGGCCAGGGCGGGCACCACCCGGGCACGCAGCGCCACCCACTGCCGCCGCCGCTCGTCGGCCCAGGTGGCGTACCGGTCCTCGGGCAACAGTTCACCGCTCAGCTTCTCCAGGGCGGCGGTGAGCTCCGCCCGGTCCCCGGTCTCGAGAGCGAGGCCGGCCGCCCTCGTGGCCTCGTCCGCGTCGACCACCGTCGACACCGGGTCGAGGCTCAGCAGTTCGCCGTCGCTGTGCAGGTACGCCGACGGGACCCGCGGGGGCAGTTCCGGCTCCAGCGCGTGCCGGGCACTGTGCAGGGTCACGTGCAGGTTGCGCAGGCCCGCCTCGCGTGACGCGTCCGGCCAGATCGCCTCCAGCGCCTGGTCCCGGTGCAGGCGGTTGCCGGGCGCGACGGCCAGGAGCTTGACCAGGGTCCGGGCACCGCTGCGCCGCCAGTTCCCGGCGACCGGCAGTTCTCCCTCCCGCTCCACCCGGAACCCGCCGAGGAGGTGGATGCGCAGCCGGCGGGGCCGTCTGACCTCCGGTTCACCCGGCTGAGCTGGCCCTGGCATGCGCGAAACCATATCCATGACCAGCTACCCGACGACCGGTAGGGCAGGGCCGAGCCGGCGGGACGCCCGGAATGTGCGGTCCCGGCGGGGTGGCCTCCACCTCCGCGGCGGCGCTGGTTGCGGTCACCGGGCGTCCGGCAGCTCACGCGCTGCCCGTCGGCTCGCCCGCGTGTCACGACGACCGGTCACGCAGCATCGGCGCCACCGCCAGCAGGGCGAGCGTCGCCCAGGCCGGCACCCACAGTGGTCGCTGCTGCGCCAGGGTCCCGATCCCGCCGCCGACGGCGTACCCGGCGAGCGTCAACAGGCCGAGCAACGAGGCCTGCCTGGCCCTCGCCCGATCCGTTCCCGGGCCGGCGAGCCAGCGGGCGATGCGTTCGCCCGTCTTCGCCACCGTGCCCGACTGGTACGTGATGCTGGTGGCGATCCCGGCGGTGCGCACGAACAGCGTCGCCAGGCAGCCCATCGCGAAGCCCCCGGCTGCGGCCAGGGCGAGCCGGGGCGGCGGACCGGTCCTTCCGTACTCGAACAGGACGTTGAGGGCTGCCCACAGCGCCATGGCGACCACGACGGCGGCCAGACCGCGGACCGGCGGCGTCCACCTGCTCCGGGCGGCACGCAGCCGGGTGACCACGCCCGTCCCGGCGGCGAACGCGACCAGTGACGCCGCCGCCGACGGCCAGTCCGGGTGCTGCCCGCCCGAGCCGATGCCCAGGAAGACGACGTTGCCGGACTGGTTGGCGACGAAGACGCCGTAGCGGAGGTACGCGAAGGCGTCGAGGAAGCCGGCGACGCAGGTGGTCATGGCCAGGACCACGAGCGGGTGCCGGAACTCGCGGTACGAGTCCTCCGGGTCGGGCGGCCCCGTCCGATCCGCCGGACGAGGGGGTTCAGAGCGGGGCATCGGTTCTCCACACCTCGGCTGCGCGGGCCGGCCGGTCCGGCACGGGCGGCGATCCGTACCGACGGGTGCCGACGATCTCGCAACCTACCGGACCCCGATCACCGAATGGGCGGATATGACCGACAATCCGACGGGCCCGCGCCCCGGGCCTCGTCGCCGTTCGGGTGACGGTGACGAGGCCCGGCGTCGGTCAGCAGTAGAGATTCGCCCCGGCCGGCACGCCGAGGATGCCGACGAACTGCTGGTACCTGGTGACGCGGCTCTGCACCTGGGCGGGGTTCCCGCCGTTGCACTCGATCGCGCCGTTGATGCTGCGGATGGTCTCCCCGAATCCGGCGCCGGTGACCATCGCGTTGTGTGCGGGCATGGTGCCCGGCCCGTTCTGGGTCATCCAGTACCAGATGCCCGTCTTCCAGGCCACCGCGGCGTCGTTCTGCACCAGCCAGGGGTTCGTCAGCAGGGGCAGCCCGAGGGCGTTCCCGGCGGCGTTGTAGTTGAAGTTCCAGCTCAGCTGGATCGGCCCACGCCCGTAGTAGGCGGCCTGCCCGGCGGGGCAGCCGTAGGGCTGGCTGGAGTCGCAGTAGTGCGGGTAGTTCGCCGTGTTCTGCTCCACGATGTGGACGAGGCCGCCGGTCTCGTGATGCACGTTCGCCAGGAACGCCGCGGCCTCCTGCCGCTGGACGGTGGCGCTGCCGGTCCTGGCGAACGCCGGGAAGGCGCTGAGGGCCGCGACGAGCCCGGAGTACGTGTAGAAGGAGTTGCGGCTCGGGAACATCTGGTTGAACTGGGCCTCACTGACCACGAAGCCGCCGGGGCCGGTGGGGGTCGGCGTGGGGGTGCCGCCTCCCCCGCAGGCGCCGAGGTCCTGCCAGACGCCGGTGGTGCCCGGTGGGGTCTCGTTCTGGGTCCACCATCTGGCCTGGTAGTTGCGACCGTTGTGGGAGACGTTGGCGCCTCCCGTGTAGACGGCCGAGGATCGCCACGGTGCCGCACAGGTCGCCGCCGACGCCGCGGTCGACGGGATGATCGCCACCAGTCCGCCGGCGACAGCCAGCGCCGTCAGCGCGACCAGGACGCGCAGTCTCGACATGTGACCACTCCTTCCCGGATACGGAGCCGATGCCCGAGAAAGACATCGACGGGAATCACCGTAGCATCATCTGTTCACAAACTTTACTGTTACGGGCCGGAGCGGGCACGGCCCCTGGACTCAGGGCCGGAACCGGTAGCCCATACCGGGCTCGGTGATGAGATGCCGGGGGCGGGCGGGGTCGTCCTCCAGCTTCCGGCGGAGCTGTGCCATGTACTGGCGCAGGTAGTTCGTTTCGTGCTGGTACTCCGGACCCCACACGTCGTGCAGGAGCTGCCGCTGGCTGACCAGCTTGCCGGGGTGGCGCAGCAGCTGGTCGAGCATCGCCCACTGGGTGGGGGTGAGCCTGACCTCCGTCTCGTCGTCCCGGATCACGGTGCGGTCAGCGAGGTTGATGGTGTGCCGGCCCACCCGGGCGGTGGCGGCGGCCGTGGCGTCGGCGGACGCCGCGGCGACGCGTCGGGTGACGGCACGGATGCGGGCGAGGAGCTCGTCGACGCCGAAGGGTTTGGTGACGTAGTCGTCGGCGCCGGCGTCGAGGGCGGCGACCTTGTCCGCGCTGCCGGCCCGACCGGAGAGCACGATGATCGGGATGGTGGTCCAGCCGCGCAGCCCGCGGATGACCTCGGCGCCGTCGATGTCGGGCAGGCCGAGGTCGAGCACGACCAGGTCGGGCGGATGGCTGGCGGCGGCCCTGAGTGCGGCGGCGCCGGTGGCGGCGACGTCCACGTCGTAGCCGCGGGCGCGCAGGTTGATCCGCAGGGCGCGCAGGATCTGCGGTTCGTCGTCGACGACCAGGACGCGGGTCATCCCCGCGGCCCTTCCGACGTGCCGGGCTGCGCGGCGGGCAGCCGCAGCACCATCGTCAGCCCTCCTCCGGGGGTGGTCTCCGGGGTGATGGTGCCACCCATGGCCTCCGCGAGGCCACGCGACAGCGCGAGGCCGAGCCCGACACCGGTGGTGTTGTCCCGGTCGCCCAGGCGCTGGAACGGCAGGAAGACGTGCTCCCACTGGTCCGCCGGGATCCCGGGGCCGGTGTCGATGACCCGCAGCTCGACCCGGCCGCCGTGGGCGCTGGCGGTGATCGTGGGAGGCTGACCGGACGGGCTGTGCCGTAGCGCGTTGGCGACGATGTTGACCAGGACGCGTTCCAGCAGGCCGGGATCGGCCAGCGCGGCGGGCAGGTCGGCGGGAAGGTCGGTGGCGACGTCGGCGGCGGGTGCGCCGAGGTCGTCGAGGGCCCGGGGTACGGCGTCCTCGAGGCCGATCGCCGTCGTGGTGACGCCGAGGACGCCGGCCTGTAGGCGGCTCATGTCGAGCAGGTTGGCCACGAGGCGGGCGAGCTGGTCCAGCGACTCCTCCGCGGTGGCGAGCAGCTCCGCCTGGTCGTCGGCGTCGAACTCGACGTCGGGGCTGCGCAGGCTGCTCACCGCGGCCTTGGCCGACGCGAGGGGCGTACGCAGATCGTGGCTGACCGCGGCGAGCAGTGCCGTACGCATCCGGTCGGCCTCGGCCAGCGGCCGGGCGGTGGCGGCCTCCTCCGCCAGGCGTTCCTGCCGGAGGGCGACCGCGGCCTGGGCGGCGAACGCCTCGACAATGCGCCGGTCGGCGGCCTCCAGTCGCCGGCCGCTGAGCACGACGGTGAGCCGTTCGTCCACCGGCACCGCAGTCTCCCCCGCGTGCGGGCTGCCCGCCGGCCCGTCGCCGACGCTGGCCACCACCCGCCAGGCGCTCTCGTCGCGGGCCCGGTCGGGCCGTCCCTCGGCCTCGGCGGACAGCTCCAGGACGCTGACCGCGCGCAACCCGAAGGTCTCCCGCAGCCGGTCCAGCAGCGCCGGCAACGGCCGTTCGCCGCGCAGCACCCCGCCGGCCACGGTGGCCAGGGTCTGCGCGTCGGCGGATGCCCGGGCGGCCTCCCGGGTCCGCCGGGCGGCCACGTCGACCACCCAGCTCACGGCGACGGCCACGCCCACGAACACGCCGAGGGCGAGCAGGTTGTCCGCCTCGGCGATGGTCAACGTGCGGTACGGCGGCGTGAAGAACCAGTTCAGCAGCAGAGAACCGCCGAGGGCGGCGACCAGCGCCGGCCACAGCCCGCCGACCAGCGCGACGCCGACCACTCCGGCGAGGAAGAGCAGGATGTCGTTGGTGAGGCTCAGGTCCGGCAGCGCCCGCAGCAGCAGGGTGAGCAGCGGCATGCCCAGGCCGGCCAGCGCGAAGCCGAACAGCCGCCGGCGCCGCGACAACGCCGCCGGCATCCCGACCGTCCGCCGGCCCCGGCCGGCCTCGGGATGGGTCACCAGATGGACGTCGATCGGCCCGGAGAGCGCGGTGGTGGTCACGCCGACGCCCCGGGAGAACAGCTGGGCGAACCGGCCGCGACGGCTGGCGCCGAGCACGAGTTGGGTGGCGTTGACGCCACGGGCGAAGTCGAGCAGCGCCGCCGGGATGTCGGTGCCGAGGACGTGGTGGTAGGTGCCGCCGAGGCTCTCCACCAGGACCCGCTGCCGGGCGAGCTGCGCCGGGTCGGCGCCGGCCAGCCCGTCGCTGCGGGCGACGTGCACGGCGAGCAGGTCGGCGCCCTTGCTGCGGGCGGCGATCCGGGCGGCGCGGCGGACCAGGGTCTCGCCCTCCGGGCCGCCGGTGAGCGCGACGACCACCCGCTCGCGGGCCTCCCAGGTGTCGGAGATGCCCTGCTGGGCGCGGTACGCGTCGAGCTGGTCGTCGACCTTGTCGGCCAGCCAGAGCAGAGCCAGCTCGCGCAGGGCCGTGAGGTTGCCGACCCGGAAGTAGTTGCCCAGCGCGGCGTCGATCCTGTCGGGTCGGTAGATGTTGCCGTGCGCCATCCGCCGACGCAGCGCCTCCGGGGTCATGTCGACCAGCTCGACCTGCTCGGCCGCGCGGACCACCTCGTCGGGCACGGTCTCGCGCTGGGTGGTGCCGGTGATCTGGGCGACGACGTCGTTGACCGACTCGAGGTGCTGCACGTTCACCGTGGACAGCACGGTGATCCCGGCGTCGAGAAGTTCCTGGATGTCCTGCCAGCGCTTCTCGTGCCGCGAGCCGGGCACGTTGGTGTGCGCCAACTCGTCCACCACGGCGACCTCGGGGCGACGGGCCAGCACGGCGTCCAGGTCCATCTCGGGAAACTCGACGCCCCGGTAGGTGATGGTGCGCCGGGGCACCTGCTCCAGCTCGCCGATCATCGCGACGGTGTGCCTGCGCCCGTGGGTCTCGACGAACCCGACCACCACGTCGGTGCCACGCTCGGCCCGCCGGTGGGCCTCCTCCAGCATCGCGTACGTCTTGCCGACGCCGGGTGCGGCCCCCAGGTAGATGCGGAGTTCTCCTCGTGACACGGACACCATCCTCCCTGCTCCGGGTGCCGCCGGTCAGCCCAGCCGTGGGGTGTGCCAGCGGGCCGGGCCCGTCACGGCCCGGCCCGTGCTGTCGGTCAGCGGGCGGGGAACTCCTCGTCGAGGGCGAGGTTGAGTTGGAGGACGTCGACCCCTGGCTCGCCCATGAAGCCGAGCGCCCGCCCGGTGGTGTGCTCGGCGACCAGGCGCCGCACCGCTGCCGGGTCCGCGCCCCTCTCCCGCGCGACGCGGGCCACCTGGATCTGCGCGTACGCCGGGCTGATGTGCGGGTCGAGGCCGCTGCCGCTGGCGGTGACCGCGTCCGCCGGCACGGCGGGCCTCGCCGGGGCGTCGCCGCGGACGGGGGTGACCAGCCCGCCCGCGGCCACATGGTCCTCACCAGGCTGCGCCAGCTCCACCGGCACCCCCTCGTACGTGGTGACGAACGGTGTGGCCGGGGCGACCTGGTTGACGCTGACCACCCGGGTCACCGGGCCGGTCAGCCCGCCGTCGCGGAACACGGCCAGCACCGCGCCGACCCCGTCGGCGGTGCAGTACGGGCGGCGCCCGTCGACGCCGTCCAGCTCACCCACGGCCCGGCTGCGCGCGCAGACCTGGCTGAGCAGGCTCCGCGTGGACTCCTGCGGGTCGCTGGCGACGGTGTCGACCACGCTCTCGGGGCCGAGGTTGCTGGCGGCGGTGGCGGTCGGGTCGTAGCCGGCGCCGGCGGCCGAGGGGCGGGACTGGAAGTAGCGCGGGACGGGGTTGCCGTCCGCGTCGGTGAAGGACTGGCCGAGCAGCGCGCTGCCGACCGTCCTCCCGTTGGCGGTGAGCAGTGAGCCGTCGGCCCTGCCGGACAGGCCGGGCAGGGTCCCGGCACCGACCAGGGCGAGCGGGTAGGCCAGGCCGAGCAGCACGGTGAAGACCAGCAGCGCGCGCAGCGCGGCGAGGTGTTGGGAGAGCCAGCTGGGTAGGCGCATTGTCAGATCCCCGGGACGAACTGGATGAGCAGGTCGATGAGCTTAATGCCGACGAACGGCACGACGATGCCGCCGAGACCGTAGAGCAGCAGGTTGCGGCTGAGCAGCTTCGAGGCGCTGGCCGGGCGGTAGCGGACGCCGCGCAACGCGAGGGGGATCAACGCGACGATGACGATCGCGTTGAAGACGACCGCCGAGAGGATCGCCGATTCGGGGCTGGCCAGCCGCATGACGTTCAGCGTGTCCAGGCTCGGGTAGATGCCGGCGAACATCGCGGGGATGATCGCGAAGTACTTCGCGATGTCGTTGGCGATGGAGAACGTGGTCAGCGCGCCCCGGGTGATCAGCAGTTGCTTGCCGATCTCCACGATCTCGATCAGCTTGGTCGGGTCGGAGTCGAGGTCGACCATGTTGCCGGCCTCCTTCGCGGCCGACGTGCCGGTGTTCATCGCTACGCCGACGTCGGCCTGGGCCAGGGCCGGCGCGTCGTTGGTGCCGTCCCCGGTCATCGCCACCAGCCGGCCGCCCTCCTGTTCCTTGCGGATCAAGGCGAGCTTGTCCTCCGGGGTGGCCTCGGCGAGGAAGTCGTCGACGCCGGCCTCGTCGGCGATCGCCCTGGCGGTGCGCGGGTTGTCACCGGTGATCATCACGGTGCGGATGCCCATCCGGCGCATCTCGTCGAACCGCTCCCGCATGCCGGCCTTGACCACGTCCTTGAGGTGGATGACGCCCAGGGCGCGGGCCGGCTGGCCGTCGACGTGCTCGGCCACGACGAGCGGGGTGCCGCCGATGCCGCTGATCTCGTCGACGATCTGCCCGACGTGCTCGGTCGGGTGCCCGCCGTTCTCGCGTACCCACTTCATCACCGCCGCCGCGGCGCCCTTGCGGACCCGCCGGCCCGGGCCGGTGGCTCCACCGTCCACGCTCGCGTCGGGGCTCAGGTCGACGCCGCTCATCCGGGTCTGCGCGGTGAACGGCACGAAGGTGGCGTGCGGGATCAGGCCCGGTTCACGTTCCCGCAGCCCGAACTCGTTCTTCGCGAGCACCACCACCGAGCGGCCCTCGGGGGTCTCGTCGGCCAGGCTGGACAACTGGGCCGCGTCGGCGACCTCGGCCGCGCTCCGGCCCTCGACGGGGACGAACTCGGCGGCCTGCCGGTTGCCCAGGGTGATGGTGCCGGTCTTGTCCAGCAGCAGCGTATCGACGTCCCCGGCGGCCTCCACGGCGCGACCGCTCATGGCGAGGACGTTGCGCTGCACCAGCCGGTCCATGCCGGCGATGCCGATCGCGGAGAGCAGCGCGCCGATCGTGGTGGGGATGAGGCAGACCAGCAGCGAGACCAGCACCACCCCGGAGACACCGGCGTCGGTGATCGCGCCGGTGTCCGCCGCGGCGGCCTGGTAGCCCTTGGAGAAGATCGCCAGGGGTTGGAGGGTGACCACCGCGAGCAGGAAGATGACGGTGAGCGCGGCGAGCAGGATGTTCAGCGCGATCTCGTTCGGGGTCTTCTGCCGGTTGGCGCCCTCGACGAGGGCGATCATCCGGTCGATGAAGCTCTCCCCCGGCTTCTGGGTGATCCGCACGATGATCCGGTCGGAGAGCACCCTCGTGCCGCCGGTGACCGCGCTGCGGTCGCCGCCGGACTCCCGGATGACGGGGGCGGACTCGCCGGTGATGGCGGATTCGTCGACGCTGGCGATGCCCTCGACGACGTCGCCGTCACCGGGGATGGTCCCGCCCGCCTCGACCAGGACGATGTCGCCCCGCCTCAGCTCCGGCGCGGGCACGGCCTCGTCCCGGCAGGTGTCGGCCCGGGTGCCAGGCGTCCAGCCGACCAGACGGGTGGCGATGGTGTCCTTCTTCGCCTGCCGCAGGGTCGCGGCCTGGGCCTTGCCCCGGCCCTCCGCGACGGCCTCGGCCAGGTTGGCGAAGAGCACCGTCAGCCAGAGCCAGACCGTGATCGCCCAGGCGAACACCGTGGGGTCGGCCACGGCGAGGACGGTGGTGAAGGCGGCGCCGATCTCGACGATCAGCATCACCGGGTTGCGCCACATCGTGCGGGGATCGAGTTTGCGCAGCGCGTCGGGCAGGGAGCGGAGCAGCTGCCTCGGGTCGAGCAGGCCCCCGCCGACCCGGTCGCCCAGGGTGGCCGGGGTGCCGGCGGTCGGCTGTTCGCCGGTCGGAGATGTCACGGGCGTGACGGACATGTCCTCGTTCCTCATGGTGGTCACAGCCCTTCAGCCAGCGGGCCGAGGGCGAGCGCGGGCAGGTAGGTCAGCGCGACGAGGATCACCGTGACGCCGACGACCATCCCGACGAACAACGGTCGGTGCGTGGGCAGGGTGCCCTCGGAGGCGGGGGTGGGTGCCTGACGAGCCAGGGAGCCGGCCAGGGCGAGCACGAAGATGATCGGCAGGAACCGGCCGAGCAGCATGCACAGCCCGAGCGCGGTGTCCCACCACGTGGTGTTGACCGTGATGCCGGCGAACGCGGAGCCGTTGTTGTTGCTGGCCGAGGTGAAGGCGTAGAGCACCTCGGAGAGCCCGTGCGGCCCGACGTTCAGTGCCGTCGAGGCGTTGCCGGTGGCGAACGCGGCCGCGGTGCCGGCCAGCACCAACGCCGGGGTGATCAGGAAGTAGAGGGAGGCGAACTTGATCTCCCGCGACCCGATCTTCTTGCCCAGGTACTCCGGGGTGCGGCCGACCATCAGACCCGCCACGAAAACGGTGATCACGGCCAGAATGAGCAGGCCGTACAGGCCCGAACCGGTGCCGCCGGGCGCGACCTCGCCGAGCATCATGTTGACCATCAGCAGCATGCCGCCGAGCGACGTGTACGAGTCGTGGAACGAGTTGACCGCCCCGGTCGAGGTGAGCGTGGTGGCGGCGGCGAAGGTGGCCGAGTTCGACACGTCGAAGCGCACCTCCTTGCCTTCGAGGGCCGCGCCGACCGCCTGCGGCACGGTGCCGTTGCCGGCCAGCTCGAAGACGTTGGTCAGCGCGACGCTCGCGACGGCCAGGATCGCCATCACCGCGGCGACCGCATGGCCCTGCCGGTTCTGCCCCACCATGCGGCCGAAGACCCGGGGCAGGCTGAACGGGATCAGCAGGATCAGGAAGATCTCCAGCCAGTTCGTCCAGGCCGTCGGGTTCTCGAACGGATGGGCGCTGTTGACGTTGTAGAAGCCGCCGCCGTTCGTGCCCAGCACCTTGATCACTTCCTGGCTGGCCACCGGCCCGCCGGTGATCGTCTGCGTACCGCCGGTCAGGGTGGTCGCCGCCGTGCCGCCGGAGAGGTTCTGCACCACGCCACCGGCCATCAGGGCGAGCGCGCCGAGCACCGCGATCGGTAGCAGGATCCGCAGCACGATCCGGGTCAGGTCCACCCAGAAGTTGCCCAACCGCCCGGTACGGCTGCGGGCGAAGCCGCGTACCAGGGCGACCGCCACGGCGACACCGACGGCGGCGGAGACGAAGTTCTGCACCGCCAGGCCGGCCATCTGCACCAGGTGCCCCATGGTCGACTCACCCGAGTACGACTGCCAGTTCGTGTTGGTCACGAACGACACCGCCGTGTTCCACGCGCCGTGCGGCACCACGGCGTCGAAGCCCAGCGACAACCACAGCCTGTCCTGCACCCGCTGGAACGCGTACAGGAACAGGACCGACACGGCCGAGAACGCCAGCACGCTGCGGGCGTACACACCCCAGGACTGCTCCGCCGCCGGGTTCGCCCCGACCAGCCGGTAGATCCCCCGCTCGACGCGGGACTGCCGGGTGCCGGAGACCACCCGGAACATGTAGTCACCGAACGGCCTGTGGACGGCGACCAGAGCCACCACCAGGGACAGGGCGAAGATGACGCCCGCTGTCGTCATGGTCATCAGAACCGCTCCGGGAACAGCAGGGCGATCACCAGGAAGACACCCAGGCCGGTCGCCAGCACCAGGCCCACGGCGTTGACGACGCTCACAGCTTCTCCACCGCCAGCACCACCAGGGCGAGCGCCGCGAACAGCGCCACCGTCAACAGCACGAACACCACGTCAGACACGGCTGACTCCTCTTACCGGAATGAGTTCGTCACGACCGCCATCCGGCCGCGCCGGGCAATCACAACGCCTCATCCGGCAGAGGGACAGGGGTGTTAACGCAACGATGACGGCGCCCGGCGGATTCTTGACGCGCTTTTCACGCCGGGCCGGTGATCAGGTGAAACGGATCACCGGCCCGGCGGCGCGTTCTGGAGTCGGCCGGGCCTCGGGGCGCCGCTCAGTCGGCCTTCACCGCGAGCACCGGGCAGCGCACCCGGAGCAGGATCTCCTGCGCGGTCGAGCCCATGATCAGCTTGCCGACCGGGGTGCGATGCCGGATACCGATCACCACCAGCGAGATCTCCTCCGTCTCGACGATCTCCGTGATCTCCTCGGCCGCGTCCCGCCCACGCATCAGCTGCCGGACGGCATGCGGGACCCCCTCGGCGGTCAACTCACGGACCACCCGGGCCAGGTCGCCCTCCTGGGCGAAGCGCGGGTCGACGTAGGCGTCGCCGCGCGAGGTGTTCACCACGAGCACCGGCTCGTCGCGGAACCGGGCCTGCTCCACGGCGGCCCGCAGGGCCGCCTCGCCCAGGGCGGAGGGCACGTACCCCAGCAGCACCGTCATCCGGTCACCAGCCTCTCCCGAACTCCTCGCACGACGAAGCGGCCGAGCACCGGCCAGAGCAGCACCACCACGACCACGGCGTAGATCGCCCAGGACACCCAGCCGCCGAGCAGGCCGTGCAACTCGCCGCCGGAGAGCTGCAACGCCCGGCGGCCCTGCAACTCGGCGCGCGGGCCGAGGATCACTCCGATGATCAGCGGCAGGATCGGCAGCCCGAAACGCCGCATGCCGAACCCGAGCAGGCCGAGGGTGAGCAGCAGGAACAGGTCGAAGGGCTGGGCGTTCACCGCGTACGCGCCCATCGAGGCGAAGAAGAGGATCCCGGCGTAGAGGTACGGGCGGGGGATCCGTAGCAGCCTGGCCCAGGCGGGCGCGAGCGGCAGGTTCAGCACCAGCAGCAGCAGGTTGCCCACGAAGAGGCTCGCGATCAGCGTCCAGACCAGACCCGACTCGCGCTCGAACAGCAGCGGGCCGGGCTGGATGCCGTACTGCTGGAAGGCGGCCAGCATCACCGCGGCGGTGGCGTTGGTGGGCAGGCCGATGGCCAGCATCGGCACCAGCGTGCCGGCGGCGGAGGCGTTGTTGGCCGCCTCCGGCCCGGCGACGCCCTCGATCGCGCCCCGGCCGAACTCCTCCGGGTGCCTGGTCAGCTTCTTCTCCGTGGCGTACGACAGGAACGTCGGGATCTCCCCGCCGCCCGCCGGCAGCGCTCCGAACGGGAACCCGTACGCGGTGCCACGCAGCCACGGCTTCCAGGACCGTTTCCAGTCCTGCCGCCCCATCCACGGCCGCCCGACCGGGATCACCTCGGCGGCACGGCGGCGCAGGTGCGCGGCGATCCAGAGCGCCTCGCCGACGGCGAAGATGCCGACCGCGACCACGACCACGTCGATGCCGTCGGCGAGCTGTGGAATCCCCAGGGTGAGCCGCTGCTGGCCACTGACCGCGTCGATGCCGACGGTGCCGATGACCAGGCCGATCAGCAGCGAGGCGAAGCCACGCACCCGGGACGCGCCCAGCACCGCGGTGACCGCCACGAACGACAGCAGCATCAGCGCGAAGTAGTCCGGCGCGCCGAGGCTGATCGCGAACCGCACCACCGGCGGGGTCACCAGCACCAGCAGCAGGGTGGCGATGGTGCCGGCGACGAACGAGCCGATCGCGGCGGTGGCCAGGGCCTGCGCCGCCCGGCCCGCCTTCGCCATCCTGTTGCCCTCGATCGCGGTCACGACGGACGACGACTCACCGGGGGTGTTCAGCAGGATGGAGGTGGTCGAACCGCCGTACATGCCGCCGTAGAAGATGCCGGCGAACATGATGAACGCCTGGGTGGGCTCCATCCCGTAGGTGACCGGCAGCAGCAGCGCCACCGTCATCGCCGGGCCGATCCCGGGCAGCACGCCGACGGCGGTGCCGATGGTCACCCCGAGCAGCGCGATCAGCAGGTTCATCGGGGTCACCACGTTGGCGAACCCGTCGAGCAGGTTTCCGAGGTTGTCCATCACAGGATTCCTTGCAGCACGCCCGCGGGCAGGCTCACGCCGAGCCCGATGGCGAACGTGTAGAAGGTGGCCAGTGACAGCGCGACGGCGATCAGCAGGTTGCGCACGTGGTGCCGGTTGCCCAACGCGAACGCCGAGCCCCAGAAGAGCAGCGACCCGCTGATCACCCAGCCGAGCCGGTCGATGAGCACCGCGTTGACCAGAAACGCGCCGATGAGCAGCAGCACCGTCCGCCAGTCGATCGGGGTGGTGAGATCGACGTCCTCGCCGGCCTCCGGTTCGCCGGTGCCGCCGCGGGCGACGTCCACCGTGTAGAGCGTGGCGACGATCAGCAGCAGCACGCCGAGCAGGATCGGCACCGGCTTCGGGCCGATCGCGTCGGCGGCGCTGATCGCGTGCCCGGTGCGGGCCGCGTCGACGAGGACCAGCACGCCGACCAGGGCGAGGAATGCGCAGACCGCGTACTGTGCCCGGTCGCGGGCCGGGGTCGAGCCGGCATCCGCGTCGGCGGGGGCGGGACCGTCCGGCTGCCCCGGCACCGGCGCGGCGACCGGTCCGGAGCCGACATCCGGGCGGGGCGGCGGGTCGCCGCCCCGCTCCGGTCGGGTGGTCATGCCGGTCATGCCAGGCCGAGCTGCGTGAGCAGGGCGGCCACCGACTTGTCCTGCTCGGTCAGGAAGGTGGCGAACTGGTCGCCGGTGACGAAGGCGTCGGTCCATCCCCGCTTGGCCAGCTCGGCCTTCCACCCGTCGGACTCGTGCATCTTCGTCAGCGCGTCGATCCAGACCTTCTTGTCCGCGTCACTGATGCCGGGCGGCGCGACGATGCCGCGCCAGTTGGTGAAGACCAGGTCGATGCCGGACGACTTCAGCGTCGGCACGTCCCTGAGCGCGCCGATCGGCGCCTCGCTGGTGACCGCGAGGACCCGGATCTGGCCGGCCTCGACCTGGTCGAGGAACTCGCCGAAGCCGCTGGCGCCGAAGGCGACCTTGCCGCCGAGCACGGCCGGCAGCAGCTCGCCGCCGCCGTCGTACGAGACGAAGTTGACCTGGCGGGGGTCGATGCCGACGGTCTTGGCCAGTTGCATCGGCAGCAGGTGGTCCGGGCCGCCGGGAGAGGATCCGCCGCCGACCGCGATGCCCCGGGGGTTCGCCTTCCAGGCCGCGACGAGGTCGGCGATGGTCTTGTACGGCGAGTCCTTCGGCACCACGATCGCGCCGGCTTCCTCGATCAGCTTGGCCAGCGGCGTGGTCTGGGTGAGGGTCGCCGACGACTTCGAGGTGTACGAGGCACCGACCACGCCCAGCCCCATCTGCATGGCGAGCTTGCCGTTGCCCTTCTCGTTCACCGTGCGTTGCAGGCCGACGGTGCCGCCCGCGCCCGGCAGGTTGAAGACCTGCACGCCGGTGGCGATCCTGGCGTCCTCCATCACCTTGGCCGCGGTACGGGCGGTGGTGTCGTACCCGCCGCCGGGGGTGTTCGGCACCATGATCCGCAGTCCGGTGGCCGGTCCGTCCTCGCCGCCGGAACCGCCCTCGTCCTTCTCCGCGGTGGCACCGCAGGCGCCCAACGCCAGGGCCGTGGCGGCGGCGACACTCATGAACAGCAGTCTTCTCCGAGTTGCCATCTTGTTTCTCTTCCGTTTCGAAGGAATCCGGCGGCAAGATGATGGCCCCGGGACGAACCCCATGTCTGCGTTCTGTCACCAGCGGAAATTGAGGTCTTTGTGGTCGCGGTCACCCCCCGCCGCACGTTGGCCGGGCAGTTGCTCGTGCTCCAGCTCGCGATCATCGTGGTCGTGCTGGTGGCGGTGGCCGCGGTCTCGCTGGCGCAGTCCGCGGCCACCTTCAACCGGGTGGAGGGGCGGCGGGTGGCCGCCCTCGGCGAGCAGCTCGCCGGCAACCCGCTGCTGCGCGAGCGGCTCAACCAGCCGGCGCCGGCCGAACTCGTCGCCCCGCTGGTGCAGAGCCTGCTGGCCCAGTCCGGGGTGACCTCGGTGACCGTGGCCGACGCCCGGGGCCGGGTGGTCAGCTCCACCGACCCGACGCTGGTGGGGAGCCCGCTCGTGCTCGGGGACCCCGGGGTGGCGGGGGGCCGGAGCTGGTCCGGGGAGCTGGCGGTCGGCGACTCACGGGAGCTGGTCGCCCAGGTGCCGGTCCTCGGCGACCGCAAGGACAACCTCGGCCGGCACCTCGGCGTGGTGATGATCGGCGAGGCGTCACCCAGCTGGTCGCAACGGCTGGTGGGCGCCTCGTCGTACCTCTTCACCTACCTGGGCATCGCCAGCCTGCTCGGGGTCGCCGGTTCCTGGCTGCTGGCCCGCCGGATCAAGCGACAGACCCTGGGCCTGGAGCCCCGGGAGATCGCCGGCCTGGCCGAGCACCGGGAGGCGCTGCTGCACGGCATCGCCGAGGGAGTGATAGCGCTGGATCCGCACCAGCGGGTCACCCTGGTCAACGCGGTCGGCCGGCAGCTGCTCCACCTGCCCGAGCACTGCCTCAATCGCACCCTCGCCGAGCTGGAGATCTCCGGCCGGCTGCGGGACGTGCTGGCCGGCGACGCCGGCGATCCGGAGGCTCGGGACGAGGTGGTGGTGCGAGCCGGCCGGATACTGGTGATGAACCGGATGACGGTCAGCAAGGACGGCCGCCGGCTCGGCTCGGTGACCACCCTGCGGGACCGCACCGAGCTGGCCCGCCTGGAGCAGGAGATCGGCTCCTTCCGCAGCACCACCGAACTGCTGCGCGCCCAGACCCACGAGTTCGCCAACCAGCTGCACGTCATCTCCGGGCTGATCCAGATCGGCGAGCACGACGAGGTGGTCCGGTACGTCGAGGCGCTGAGCCGGCACCGGGCCTCGCTCGACCTCACCGTCACCAGCCGGATCCAGGACACGGCGGTGGCGGCCCTGCTGATGGCGAAGTCGGCGCTGGCCGCCGAGCGCCGGGTGGAGCTGCGGATCTCCGAACGGGCCGGCCTGGACCGGTTGGAGCCGGCGATCGCCGTGGATGTCGCGACGGTGCTGGGCAACCTGGTCGACAACGCCGTCGAGGCCGTCGCCGGCGGTGGGGAACGCCGGAGCACGACGTCGTCCGGCAGCGCCGACGACTCCGGAGCGGACGGCGGCGACGTCCCCGACGGGCCGGCCTGGGTGGAGGTCGAGCTGCGCCAGGACGCCTCCTCGGTGGAGATCGTGGTCCGCGACTCCGGCCCGGGTGTGGCCCCGCAACTGGGCCAGGAGGTCTTCACGCACGGCTTCACGACCAAGGCGGCGCGGGGTGGCGAACGGGGCATCGGACTTGCGCTCACCCGACTGGTCTGCCACCGCCGCGGCGGCGAGGTCGCGGTGACGAACACCGAGGAGGGTGCGATGTTCACGGCCCGGATGTCGGTGACCGGGGCGCTGGAGGTGAGCCGGTGATCGACGTACTGGTGGTCGACGACGACTTCATGGTGGCCCGGATCCACCGCGGCTTCGTCGAGCGGATCGACGGCTTCCGCGTGGTGGGCACGGCCAGTACCGGCGAGGAGGCGATCGCCGCCGTCGACGAGTTCCGCCCCGACCTGGTGCTGCTCGACCTCTACCTGCCGGACATGTTCGGCCTGGACGTGGTGACCCGGCTGCGGGCCGCTCGGCACGACTGCGACGTGCTGGTGATCAGCGCGGCCCGGGAGGCCGAGACGGTACGCCGTTCCGTCCGCTACGGCGCGGTCAACTACCTGCTCAAGCCGTTCGGCTTCGATGAGCTGCGATCCCGGCTGGAGCAGTACGCCGCCCGGCGCAACTCGCCGCGCGCCACGGTGGTCACCGACCAGTCCGACGTGGATCGGGTGCTGTCCCGCAGCGGCGCGCAGACCACCACCTCCGCGCTGCCCCGGGGCCTCAGCGCGCAGACCGCCGAGCTGGTGGAACGCGCCCTTCGGGAGCACTCCGGGACGTTCTCCGCCGCCGAGTGCGCCAACGCGGTGGGCATCTCACGGGTCAGCGCGCGCCGCTACCTGGAACACTTCACCGACACCGGCCGGGCAGCGGTCGGCCTTCGATACGGCTCCGCCGGCCGCCCGGAGCGTCGCTACAGCTGGGTGTCCTGACCTACCGCAACTCGGCCGCGGTGGTGGCCTAACCCGGCGACGCACCGGACCGTCGGCGACGAGCGGTGGCGAACTCCTCGCCTTCGCGTCGCTTCGGGACCACGGGATCGGGGGTGCTCCAGGAACGCCAGAGCTGGCTGTACCCACCCCCGGCCGCCAGCAACTGGTCGTGCGTGCCGTGCTCGGCGACGCGCCCCTGCTCCAGGACGACGATGCGGTCCGCGGTGGCCGCCTGGCTGAGGCGGTGGGCGACGATCAGCGTGGTACGGCCCTCGGTGGCCGCCGCGGCGGCGCGGTCGAGATCGCGCGCGCCTGCGCTGCCGGCCTCTGCGGTGGCCTCGTCGAGGATCGCGACGGCGGGGTCGGCGAGGACGAGGCGAGCCAGCGCGAGCTGCTGGGCCTGGGCGGCGGTGAGGTGCCGCCCGCCCTCCCCCACGCACGTGTCGAGGCCGTCAGGCAGGGCCCGGAGCCAGTCGGTGACGCCGACGAGGTCGAGGGCGGCGGTCATCTCGGCGTCGGTGGCGTCCGGGTCGGCGAGGCGCAGGTCGTCGCCGAGCGTCCCGGCGAAGACGTGCACCTCCTGGCTGACCAGGGCGATCTCGCGCCGGACGCGGTGCTCGCCCAGCTGCGCCAGCGGCACGCCGCGCAGGCGCACCGAGCCGTCAGTGGGCGCGACGATCCCGGCGGCGATGCCGGCAAGGGTGCTCTTGCCCGCTCCGCTCGCTCCGACGAGGGCGACGCGTTCCCCGGGTGCGAGACGCAGGGCGACGTCCCGCAGCACCACGGGTCCGTCGTCGTAGCAGTGCCGGGCGACGACCACCTCCAGTGCCGTGGGCTCCGGCGTGCCCGGCCCCGCCGTCCCGGACCGTCCCGGCCGAGCGGGCACGGCGCCCTCGGCCGCGGCCGGGCCAGGCAGTGCGGTGACGCCGACGAGCCGGGCGAGGCTCGCCCCGGCCTGGAGTACGGAGTCCGACTCGAGCAGCAGCAGGCCGATCGGGTTGAAGAGGCGGTGGAAGTAGAGCGCGGCGGTGGTCGCCGCTCCCACGGTGGCCAGGTCGTCGCGGACCAGCAGGAACCCGGCGAGCAGTACGGCGGCGAGCCCCACGAACTCCGCCCGGTTGATCCGCAGCCCGAAGCGGGTGTGCAGGCTGAAGATCTCCAATGACAGGTCGCGGGCCAGGGCGGAGCGATCGGCGATCCGAGCGACGTGTGCGTCTTCCATCCGGTAGGCGCGCACGGTCGCCGCGCCGCGAAGTGCCCCGGCCATGGCCTGTGCCCGCTCGCCGGTCGCCACCCGTTCCCGGGCGTAGTACGGCACCGACCGTTTCAGGTACCAGTACAGCGCCAGCGCGTAGGCAGGGGCCGCGGCCAGCCCGGCGAGGCCGAGCCGCCAGTCGAGGGCGAAGAGCCCTGCCGCGGTCAGCACGATGGACAGCAGCGCGCCGAGCAGGGCGGGTCCGCTGGCGCTGATCACATTCGTCACCACGGCCACGTCGTCGCCGGCGCGGGCGACCAGGTCCCCGGTCCCGGCTCGCTCCAGCGTGGCTGATGGCAGGTGCAGGGCACGGTCGAGGACCCGTTCCCGCAGCCGCGCCAGCACGGTCTCGCCGAGGCGTGCGGCGACCGCTGCTCCGACCGCGGTGAGGAGGCCGGCGAGCGCCGCGGCCCCCGCGATCACACCCGCCCAGGCCACGATCTGTGAGGTGTCGGCCCCGGCGATGACGTCGTCGACGAGGCGGCCGAGCATCCATGGGGCGACCAGCCCGGTCGCGGCTGCGGCGACCAGCAACGTGCCGGCGGCGGTGCTGAGCCACGGCAGCCGGGCGAACTCGGCGCGGAGGGCGGCCCAGGTCTGCCGGGCCGTGGCCGTCGGCAGGAGTTGCCTCGGTTCCACGCCGATCGTGGTCGACTCGTCGGTCACCGCAGGACCTCCTCCCGGTAGCGGGCGTCGCTGGCGAGCAACTGCTCGTGGGACCCCTCGGCGATGATTCGCCCGCGGTCCAGCACGGCCACCCGGTGCGTGATCCCCAGCAGGGCGGGACTGTTGGTGATCAGCACCGTGCCGCGGGCCGCCGTCGCGCGGGCCGAGGCCAGCCCCTCGGCGAGTCGCACCTCGGTCACCGCGTCGACCGCCGTCGTGGGGTTGTGCAGCACCAGCACCGGAGGGTCGGCGACGAGTGCCCTGGCCAGCCCGATCCGCTGCCGCTGCCCGCCGGACAGGTTCGCCCCCCGCTCGGTGAGCACCCGGTCGATGCCGTCCGGGTGCGCGGCGAGCACGTCCTCGGCCGCCGCGGCTCGCACCGCGGCGTGCAGGACCGTCTCGTCGACGGCGGCACCGGCGGCGAGATTGGCGCGCAGCGTCCCCTCGAACAACGCCACGTCGTGCGGCTCGACCAGGAGCGTGGCGCGCGCGGCGTCGATGTGCAGCTCCTCGGCGGGCACGCCGTCGACGTACAGCGTTCCCCGGTAGTCCGCTCGGGGCACCCGGCCCGCGAGCAGCGCGACCAGCGCATCGGCCTCGCTCGGATCGTAGGCGAGCACGCCCATGACCTCACCGGCGCCGACCCGCAGGCACACCCCGTCGAGTCCGGCGTACCCGACCGTGTCGAGGGCGAGCCGCGACGGGCCCGGGACAGGCTGCCCGGCGGTGCCCGACCGGACGAGCGGCGCGGCGCCGAGCACCCGGGCGACCCGCCCGGCGGAGGCGCGGGCCATGGCGAAGAGCTGTACGCAGTACCCGAGCGTCTGCACGGGCTCGGCGACGAACTGGGCCAGCCCGACGACGGCGACGAGCTCGCCGATGGTGAGCCGGCCCTCCAGCGCGAGCCAGCCGGCGACGCCGGCGACCGCCGCGAGGAAGAGGCCGTTCACGGTGGTGGTGAGCCCGAGGTGCAGGCCCTTGGTGGTGGCGGCCCGCAGGGTGACCTCGAGGGCGTGGCGGCTGGCGACCGCGTACCGGCGGGCGGCGTGCTCCTGGGCGCCGATGCCGCGCAGCACGCGCAGGCCGGTGACGAGGTCCACGGCGAGCGCGGTCGTGCCGGCGAGGGCCTCCTGCTGAGCTGCGCTGCGCCGGGTGAGCAGCGGCGCCATCCGTTGCAGGGCGACGACCACCAGAGGCACCCCGATGAGCACCCCCAGCCCGAGCGGCACGTCGACGACGAGCAGCGCGACGGCCGCGACCACGAGGGCGGTGAGCGCGGCGGCGCAGAGCCCCGCGACCCGCACGACGAGCGCGGACAGCTCGGCGTCGGAGGCGGTGACCGCCAGCAGCTCGCCGTCGCGCATGCCCGAGCGGCGTCCGTGCGGGTCGAGGGCGCTCCCGGCGATCTCGACCCGCACGTTGTGCGCCTCCTGCTCCACGGCGGCGTACGCCTGGCGGGCGCCGGCCCGGTAGGCGAAGGCGAGCACGGTGAAGAGGGCGGCCAGACCGGCGAGCGAGAGCAGCAGCGCGCGCATGTCCCCGGTGGCCACCGCGCGGTCGATGATCACGCCGATGGCGACCGGGACGAGGGCTTCGGTGGCCTGGTGGACGCAGAGCAGCAGGATGCCGGTCATCACTCGGCCGCGCTGGCGGCGCAGGGCGCGGCGCAGCACCACCCCACCGCTGATCTCTCCTGCCACGGGCGTCAGGCCCCGGCGAGAACGAAGGAGAATGTGTACACGAGCCGCGCCCTCCCGATGATCAGGAGACAGGTTAGCCTGGCCTAATATTCGGCTACCTCGGGGCCCGCGTACGCCGTCGCGGGTTCCCCCGCAGCGTTCGGCAACCGCGAGGGTCCGTTCAGGCCGTGGGGCGGGCGGACGGGGAGGCTGCCGCGTCGATCATCGCCAGGAGGCTGACGCGTAGCAGGTCCAGCCGGGTGCGATCGGGGGTGGCACCCCACAACGGGGAGGCCATGACGCCGTCGGCCGCGGCGATCACCACGGCGAGGACGTCGGGCGGCAGGCCGTCCGCGGCAAGGTCGCGCTCCCAGCGCTGATAGTCGGCGGCGGCAAGCTCGGCGACGGCGGTGGACGCGTGGAGCTGGGCGACCAGTGCGACTCGCTCGTGCGCGTCGCTCTCCTCGATCTCGGGTTCCAGGCTCGCGTGGACGAAGGCGCGCGTGAGCCGGCCCGGGCCGTCGTCGGTCGGATCGGCATAGGCGTCCACGGATGCCCGGAACGCTTCGAGCATGTCGGTCGCAAGCGCGACCACGAGGGCTTCCTTGGTGGGAAAGTGGTAGATGAGCCCGCCCTTCGAGACCCCGGCGTGCTGGGCGATCACATCCAGGGAGACCGAGATCCCGTGCGTACGGATCACCGTGGCCGCCGTCTCGAGCACCAGCCGTCGTGTGTCCTGCGACGACCGGCCCGCCGTCCTGCCCATCGCCTCTCCCCTCTCGACCCTGACCACGATAGCAAACTAAACCGACTGGTCGGTACAGTATTTCCATGACCACCGAGAGCCCCGTGAACGGCAGTTTGTCGCCCCGGCGCCGCTGGGCGGCGTTGGCCGTACTCGTGCTCGCGATCCTGCTGCTCGCCATCGACGGCACCGTCCTCTACCTCGCGGTCCCGTCCCTGACCGAGGCGCTCTCCCCCACAGCGACACAGGTGCTGTGGATCGGCGACGTCTACTCACTCGCCCTGGCCGGGCTGCTGGTCACGATGGGCAATCTCGCCGACCGGGTCGGACGCAAGAAGATCCTGCTGTGCGGCTCGGTGGCGTTCGGTCTGGCATCGCTGCTCGGTGCGCTGTCGACGAGCGCCGAGATGCTGATCGCCGCCCGCCTGCTGCTCGGCGTCGCGGGCGCCACCCTCATGCCCTCGACCCTGTCGATCATCCGGAACATCTTCACCGAACCCGCCGAGCGCACCCGGGCCATCGCCATCTGGTCCGCCGCCGCCGGCGGTGGCGCCGCCCTCGGCCCCCTGGTCGGCGGTGCGCTGCTCGAGCGCTTCTGGTGGGGCTCGGTCTTCATGATCAACGTGCCGGTCATGCTGGTGCTCGTCGTGGCCGGCGCCTTCCTCCTGCCCGAGTCGAAGGACCCGGCACCGGGACGCTTCGACCTGATCTCCGCGGCGCTGTCCCTGGCTGCCGTCGTCTCGCTCGTCTACGCCGTCAAGCACGCCACCAACAGCGGGGTCGACCCGCTCGGCGGCGTGGCCCTGCTCGCGGGTCTGGTAGCGGGCGTGGCCTTCGTCCGCCGCCAGCGGCGCCTCACCGCCCCACTCATCGACGTCGAACTGTTCCGTACGCCGGCGTTCTCCGGCGCGGTGTTCGCCAACTTCGTCGCCGTGTTCGCGCTCACCGGACTGCTGTTCTTCTTCTCGCAGTACCTACAGCTCGCGCGCGGCTTCAGCCCGCTGCGGGCCGGGCTCGCGGAGTTGCCCGCGACCCTCGCGTCGATCGGCGTGGTCGCCCTGGTCGGGGTGGCCCTGGCCCGGCTGGGCCGGGGCCGCACGATCGCGGTCGGCCTGCTGTTGACCGCGGTCGGCCTCGTCTTCGTCGCCGTGGCCGCGGGCGCCGAGCAGTACGCGTGGCTGGCCCTCGCGCTGGTCCCCGTCGGCCTCGGCGTCGGCCTGGCGCAGACCACGACGACCGACGCCGTCGTCTCCGCCGTGCCTCCGCGCAAGGCGGGCGCGGCCTCGGCGATCTCCGAGACCGCCTACGAACTCGGCGTCGCGCTGGGCATCGCGGTCCTCGGGTCGCTCGTCACACTCCTGTACCGCAACTCGGTCGACGTTCCCGCCGGCCTGTCGGGTGCCGACCGCGCCGCCGTCCAGGACTCCCTCGCCTCGGCGCTGACGGTCCTGACGCCCGGCTCGGACGCCGCGCACGCCGCACGGGAAGCCTTCACGCACGCCATGCAGGCCGCCTCGCTCGTCGCCGCCGCCGTCACCGCCTTCGCAGCCGTCATCGCCTGGCGCGCGATCCGCTCCGACCGTGCATGACGGCTGCGGCCCTGGTGGCGGTTGCCGCCGGCCGTCCTCGCCGTGACAAGCGAGTCGACCTCCGGACAGTCACAGATCCCGCCCCTCAGATCTGCCGTACGGCCAGCAGGCTGAGGGCGGCCACGAGCACGACGCCCGCCGTGACGCTGATCGCCCGGAGCCGTACCCGGAGGTCGGCGTCCCACCTGTCGCCGGTGCCGGCGGCGCGGCGGGCCAGCGGGGTGAACGCACGCCCGACACCGAATCCGATGCCGGCGAGCACCGCGACGTGCAGGGGCTGACCGCCCAGGAGAAGAGCAACCGCCAGCACGTAGGGAGCGCTCGCCGAGACGTAGGTGCGGACCCCGGTGCCGAGTTCGAAGCCGAACTGCAACGCCCCGCGCCGCAGGCTGCGCTGAAGCACGTCCTGCGGCACCTGCCGGGCGTTCTGCGGCAGCCGGATCGGCACCAGGCCCAGTTCACGCAGGACTCCCAGCACCGCCACCGCCACGATGGCCGCGTACCGCCACGGGCCGGGCAGGGGGGCGGACAGCCCGGAGAACAACCCCAGCACCGACCCGCTGAGCATGCCACCGAGGATCAGTCCCGTGACGAACAGGGCGAGGACGACGCTCTGCCGATTTCGATCCCGCCACCCGGGCGAGGCCAGCGCGTGCGCGCTGTTGTGCGTTCAAACCGAGCCGGAGAGGGTGTAGCCGGCGAGGCCGCCGATCATCGCCCAGGTGAGCAGGTGCCCGTACGCGGCGGCGGCGAGCGCACCGACGGTGAGCAGCAGGAGGGGCACGAGCGGATCGGCGCCCCAGCGGCGTGCCGTCCGGACAGGCCCTGGCGACGTCCGGGTCATACGGCGGCGCCGGTCAGCGTCCGCCAGGAGTTGACCCCGATCACCCCGTCGACCGTGAGGCCGTTCTGCCGCTGGAAGTCACGCACCGCGCTGTCGGTCGCCGGGCCGAAGGCCCCGTCGACCACCAGCCCGTAGCCGCGCCTGTTCAGCTGGCGCTGTGCGGCGCGGACGGCATCGCCGCTGCCCCCGGAGCGGACCGCGATCACGAGCGCCGGCCAACTGGTCGCGTCGACGACACCGGTGGCCCCGAGGCCGGCCGCCGACTGGAAGCTCTTCACCTTCGCCTCGGTGTCGACACCGAAGATCCCGTCGATCGTGGTCGGATAGCCCCGTGCGGTCAGCAGGTGCTGCACGGTGTAGACGTTCACTCCCGTGTTGCTCCGCTGGGTGGTCGGCCAGAGGGCCCTGCCCAGGCATCCGCACTTGGTGTTCCACCGGCAGATCGACTTCACCCAGCCCGAGCTCGTCTTCTTGTACCCGTCGTGGCACCGGCGCTCGACCGAGCAGGCGCAGGCGCCGCACGCCCCGTTGTAGGCCCACAACCAGCCGTCGTACGTCCCGCCGTAGCACTGGTTGGGCCGCAGGATCCAGGTGACGCCGTCGTTCTTGTGGAACCCGGCGTACGTCCCGCTGGTGTTGCAGGAGTCGGCGAAGATCGCGCTCGGGCCACACCCCGGCGAGCAGTTGTGGTCGCTGGCGTACGTCGGGCACCCGGCATAGATCGTGTACCCGTCGGCGTAGGCGCGGCGGGCGGCCGGAAACACACTGAGTGCGGCCATGCCCACCGCGGTGCCCGCCTGGAGCAGTCTGCGGCGCGACAGTTCCCAGCCCGCGCGCTTGCGACCGCCTCGCTCGGCCGGCACCCGCCGGACGGCGGGCCCGGTCCCCGGGTCTGTTCCGCGCAGCCAGGGCACGGCATCGAGACCGGTCATGCCCGACCTCCCTGATTCGTGGTGACCGCCGACGGGGAGCCGCCGGGTGGGCTGTCGATGTCGTCGAGCAGGCGGCGCAGCGCCGCGCGGGAGCCGAGCGGCCCGGCGCGCAGCACCCGTCCGGCCCGGTCGACGACGGTGGCGAACGGGGTGGCGAGGGCGTCGTACCGCTCGAACAGCTCCGCCTGCCCGCCGAGCACGGTGATCGGCAGTCCCGCCGCCTGCGCCGAGGGAGTGTCCCGGTAGAGGACCCGGAACTCCAGGCCGGGGCGCTCGACGTGCCCGCTCGCCTCGGCCAGCACCTCGGTGCAGGTCCCGCAGTCGGGCTCCAGGAAGAGCAGCACCAGCGGAGCCGCCGGTGGCACCGGCGCCAACCGGGCGAAGCCGGGGGCTGGTGCTCCCGGTCGCAGGCCGACCGACTCGGGACGACGCCGGACCGCCCCGCTCGACAGCGCGTGCACCTGGCGTACCAGGCCCGAGACCGTGAAGGCCAGCAGGAGGATCGCGATCCAGCTCAGGATCAGTGCGCTGGTCTGGAAGCTCATCCGGGCAGGCCTCCTTCGGTGATGCCCATGGACCGGGCGGGTGTGGGCCGCTCCGGTGTCGCCTTCGCCGGCTCGTGCATCGCGGCGGGCAGGTGCCACAGCAGCGTGGTGAACGTGGCGGCGGCCAGCAGCACGACGGCGAGTGAGGCGTCGGCCCGACTCGCCGGAATGATCGAGCCGGACAGGAACGACGCGACCAGTGCCAGCCCGGCGAGGATCGACGCCCGCGCCACCACCCAGCCGGTCATCGGCAGTTCCACCCGGGAGCACCCACACGACCCGGCGCGCCCGGTCGACCTCACGTGCAGGCCGTAGCCGGCGTACAGACCGAACAGCGCCGCGCTGCCGACGAGAACCGCGACGAGCAGGCCCGCACCGCTGCCGCGGAGCAGCGCCACGATCCCGGTGCCGGCGAGCAGGGCCTCGCTCGCGATGGCGAGAGTGGCGACCGCGACCGGAGCCGGCAGCACCCGGTGCGTGGCCAGGGCCTCGGCGAGCGCCGCCGGTCGGGACAGGTGTTCGGCGGTGCTGACGAGCAGGGTGAGCAGGACGGTGTACGTGGCCACGCCGGCCAACAGTCCGGACATCCCGACCTACCTGGCTGTCTGGACGCGGAGCCGGTCCACCAGCGCGGGCACCTGTTCCATGTCCGTGTCGGCGAACGGCACCAGGCTGAGCCAGGCGTCCGCCGCGGCCAGTACGAAGTAGGGCTGCCCGTCGGGGAGGACGTCCCGGAAGAGCTCGCCCGCCTGCGTCCGCAGACCCCGCCAGGAGGGCAGTTGCCCGGCCCGCTGCCTGGTGAGCGGTGCGATCTCCAGCAGCCCGAGCTCGGGAACCTCTTTCAGCACGGTGGCCGGTGCGGCGAACTCGGCACCGGTCTTCGAGGTCGGGCGCAGGGTCAGGCCGTCGTCGTGCTCCTCGACGCGCAGGGTCCGCAACGCCCCGAGCAGATCGATGGTCGCCGCGCCGTACATCTCGGTGAAGAAGCAGTGTCGCCGTCCCCGCCAGACCGCCACGAGCCGATCCTCGGTCAGCTGGATCTGCGCGTCGTAGGGTCGGATGCGCGCGGTCAGCAGCGTTCCGCCCTGGTAGGTGAGTTCCTCGTCGAACTTCTCGACGCCGAGCGTCCGGGCCACGTCGTCCGCGAGCCCGACCGAGCCGGCCGTGAACTCGTGCAGTCGGCCGCCGATCGTCACATCGGCCACGGACGTGAACGGTGCGCTGAGGTCGAGTGAACCATCGAGAACGAACCGACCTTCGTCGATTGCCCGATGAGTCACCGGCGCCCCTCTGGCTGCCATGCGACCGCCCTTCGTCCGGGTCCGAAAGTTAACACCGGCACGATATACGGGCGCGTAAATATCTGACAAGGTCGATCGGTTGCCGATCGCGGCAAGACCGGCCGGCGCTCAGCGCCTCGTCGGCGCGGGGAGCCGCACCGACGAGGCGCTGAGCACGGGGTGGGCGCTACTTCTTGACGATCGTGATCGTCGCCGTGCGGTAGTTGTCGCGCCGGTCGTTCTTCGTCGGGTCGTAGCCCTTCTCGACGTTGCCGGCAGCATCGACCGAGAACCAGCGGAACGTCGTGGTTTCGGTCACGTGGAACACCTGTCCCGGCTCACGGAACTCCGTCGCCTGGTAGCGCGGCGACTCGAGGGTGGGCCGGCTGCCATCCGTCGTGTAGTAGATGGTGGCCGGCTCGCTCGTCTCGAAGCGCACGTCGGCGGAACCGTGGTACCTGCCACCGCCGGGGACGAGCTGGGACGTCGGCTTCTTCTTGTCCCTGCCCCATTCCGCCGCGACCCGGAACATCTCCATGATCCCGTTGGCGTACTCCATCGTCTCGGCGTGGCCGCTGACGAGGGCCGGATCGCCATGCCACGGCGGCTGGAACGAGCCGCCCTGCCAGTTGCCGGTGGCCGGGTTGTAGATCGAGCCGCCGACCTCCCAACCGAAGGCGTAGATCCCGTAGGTGTGGTACAGGTCCTCACGTACGTTGCCCGCGGAGGAGTACAGGACGTCCGACGAGCCGCCGACGTTCTGCGGCGTGACGACGGTCTCCCGGTACGCCTTGACCTGCGACAGGATCCTGCCGGCGGACTGCCAGTAGAACGCCTCGTCGCCCAGCGGCGGGCGCGGCGTGGTGATCCGGCCGTCCGCGATGTAGGCGCCCGGCTGCCAGAACAGCTGGCCGCCGTTGGAGTGCACCGACATCATGAACTTGATGTTCGAGTACTTCTCGACCAGCCAGACGATGTTCTTCGCCTCCGGCTCGGACAGCTTCTCCGGCCCCTGGTAGGTGTTGCTGATGCAACTGGTTGACCCGCCGGCGTAGCCGTCGTGGCCCGACCCGACCCGGTAGTTCCGGTTCAGGTCGACACCCCAGGAGTTGCGCCGGGCGGGATCGGCGTTCTCGTCCGCGCAGTGGTTCGTCAGGTTCCGGCGCTGCGAGGCGTAGTTGTAGAAGCTGTAGTTCGCTCCATCCGGGTTGTTGGACAGGACGAGGAAGATGTCGGTGTCCTGGACGATCTTCTTCGTCTCCTTGTCGGTCTTGTAGTTGTGGACCAGACGCTCGGCCGTCTCCAGCGTCGTCGTCGCGGGCACCCACTCGCGGGCGTGGTCCTGTGCCTGGATCAGGACACCGGGGTTGCGGCCGTCGCGGTGCTTGCCGATCCGCAGGACCGGGATGGTGGCCTGGCCGCGGGGCACCTCGCCCTCCGGTGCGCCGGCACGCTTCTCGTCGAGGAAGTCGCTCAGCGCGACGGGGCCGGACGTCGGCGCGACGATGCCGGCGCCCGCGTTGGTGCGGTACGGGTGTGCCCGGTCGACGAGGCCCTGGGACTGGGTCTTCAGTGCCGCCGCCACCTGCGCGGCGGTACTCGCGAGCGCGCCGGAGGCGTCCTTCGCGAGGTTGACGCGGATCGCCTTGCCCGCCACCTCGACGGTGAGCGGGAGGCCCGCCCCCGGCCGGTCCACGAATTCGACGGTGATGTCGTTGCCACCCTCGTGGCCCCACGCCGCCGAACTGACGACGACCGCCTCCTGCCCGGTACCGCCGATCGTGGCCTGCGCCTTGCGCTGGTAACCGTTCGTCTTGTACGGCAGGTAGACGATCTCGGCGATGTCCGGGTACTGCCGAGCGATCTCCTCGGCGCGGCTGAAGAGCTGCTGCGGGTGCTTGTAGTCGTCGATGAAGTCCGACTTGTAGCCCGGGGTCGCCGTCAGCGGCGGCGGAGCGTTCTCGAGCCAGTTGGAGACCTTGCCGGTGGTGACGCCGCCGGTCGAGCTCGTGACCCTGATCTGGTCCGGGCGCGCGTCGAGCTTGAACAGGTTCCGGTGGAACATGTACTGCCCGGAGTCGACGAAGCGGCTCATCGTCCGGGCGAAGCCGAACGGCGTGCCCGCGCCCGAGTCGTTCTCGAGCTGCATCAGCACGATCGGGTCGGCCTGCTGGCCTTCGGTGGTCCGTGCCTCGACGTAGAGGAAGCCCTGGCCCTTCGTGGTGAACCAGTCGGCGCGAACGACTCGTACCGTCGCCTCGTGTGCCTGCGCCCGCGGGGTGAGCGGCTGGACAGCCCGCGCGCCGGCGGCCTGGAATCCGCCGTCGGCCACGTCGCTCCATGAGAAGCCCTCGTCGTCGCCGAGGATCCTGACGCCCATCGCCTCGAGTTCGGCGATCTGCTCGGCGGTCACCACCGCCTCGCCTTCGATGCCGTCCGGCACGCGCGTGAGGCCATGCTCGAGGTCGTAGCCGGCGGCTACCACCTTGTCCAGCAGGTCGGCGCCGGCCAGCTGGATGCGTACGTGGCGGGTCGACTTCTGATCCTCGAGGTGGGATCTTTTCGAGCCCGTGGCTGTGGGCTTCGCGGGATCCGCGCTCGCCGGCGCGGTCGCCACGAGGGCGGTCGCCACGAGGGCGGACATCGCGAGAAGCACGATACGTGGCTGTCTGCCTCGCATGCTCCCCTCCTTCTGTTCGTGATCTGGGGGTGATGCCGTGGCCGGCCCACGTACGGGCCGGATCGAACCGATTCGTTCAGGACGGTCATGGTTGATTCCGCCCACGGTGAACCCGGCTTCGACGGATCGCGTCGAAGGATCGTGGAGGGTGTGAGCGGAACTGAGTGCGGGCGGATGCAGAGCGTCTACTGTGTCGACGGGTCCCGTGACCTGGATCTTTACATTGCCCGAGCTGGTTGATCAACCCTTGATTTCGCAGTCGGGCGATCCGTGCCGGTCTCGACGTGTCGGCGCCCGAGGTGCGCCGGGTGGCGTCAGTGCGTCCGCTCGGCGCCGTATCCATGGCGCATCCGGAGCTTCATCGGACCGGATCGGTCCGGTCTTTCGTGGTGCGGCGTCCACCCCAGGGGGGCGGTTTCCGATGGGCAAGCCACGCGGCTCGCGCGACGACGAGGTGGCGTCCGGGGTCGTGTTCCTCCACGTCCCCGGGCCGGTCGAACTTGCCGCGGTGGTCGCCGTCGCGCCCCTCGAACGGGAACCGACGGCAGGTGCCGCCGGAACGGCGGGCGTGTGTGGGTTGTGTGGATGTCGCAGCCCGGTCAGGGACCGGGCCCGAGCGGCCGGGGGCGGGGCGTGACGCCCCGCCCCCGGACGGTGGTTCAGAGTGACTGCTTGTTGAGCAGCCGGTTCGGCGTGCCCGAGAGGTTGCCGGTGACCACGCCGGTGCTGGCGTTGTTGACGATCCAGGCGTGCAGGGTGGCCTGGCTCGCGTCGCCGTAGGTCGACTTGTAGAGCGCGGCGATGCCGGCCGCGTGCGGGGTCGCCATCGAGGTGCCGTTGTAGCTGGCGGTGGCGTTTCCGGGGACCGTGGAGACGATCGCCGAGCCGGGGCCGTAGATGTCGACGCAGCTGCCGACGGAGGAGTAGCTGGCCCGGGCGTCGGTCGAGGTGGTAGCGGCCACGACCAGCGAGGCGGTCAGGTTACGCGGCAACCGGTCGCAGGAGTTGCCGCCGGTGTTTCCCGCCGAGGTGGCCAGGAAGACGCCGGCGTTCATCATGTTCGTCAGCGCGGTGGCCAGGGTGGCGCTGTAGGTCATGTTCCACGACGTGTTCGCCACGGCCGGCTTGACGTGGTTGTTGGTGACCCAGTTGACCGCCGCGACGGCGCCCGAGGTGCTGCCGCCGCCGGCGCAGTTGAGCCACTTCACGCCGTGCAGCATGGCCTGCTTGGCCACCCCGTACGACGTGGAGCCGATGGTGCCCGCGACGTGCGTGCCGTGGCCGTTGCAGTCGGTGTTGTTGGTGTCCACGGAGTTGTAGTTGAACTGGGCCCGGCCGCCGAAGTTCGGGTGGGAGGCATCGATCCCCGAGTCGATGACGTACGCGTGCACCCCGGCGCCGGTCGCGGTGTAGGTGTAGCTGGCCGACAGCGGGAGCGTCGTCTGGTCGATGCGGTCGATGCCCCAGGCCGGCGGGTTCGTCTGGGTGGCGTCGAGCACGTTGTCGTGCCAGGCGTCCTGCTCGATGCTGGCCACGTCCGAGCTGCGCGACAGCTCGGCGACCTGGGCGGCGGAGAGGTTGGCCGCGAAGCCGTTGACGCCCCTGTCGAAGGTGACCCGGGCCTTGGCCTTCAGTGCGCGTAGCGCGACAGCCGGATCGGCGCCGTCGCGGAAGGTCACCAGGTACGCGCCGGGGATCAGCGTGGTGTTCTGGTCGACGGCGGGTGCGGTGATCGGAACCGCCTTCGCCCGGTACGGCGCACCGGCGGCGAGTGCGGGCGTGGGTATGGCCACGATGGTGACCAGACCGATGGCCGTGGTGGCGGTGAGGGCGAGCAGGCGGGTTCGCCAGGACCGTCCGAGGGTCACGTGTTCCTCCCGAGACCAGGTGTCATCCGGGTTGGACGACAGGGTGGTGCCGGGAGAATATATAGATAGCGTTACATGAATCAATGATTGACGTTCCCGCTCCCCTGTGTGCCGGTTCGGTAGCTGGGCAAATGCCCTGTCCCGGCGTCGGAGCGGGCCTGGCGCCAGGGTGGAGACACCCGGGCCCGCTCAGCTCGCCGCGTCGTCGGACCTCGGCGGCAGGTGACGGGCGAGGAGCTGGGCCAGGTGCTCACCGGAACGGTCGGCGAGCGTGTCGAGCTGGGTGCGGCAGCTGAATCCGTCGGCGAGCACGACAGCGTCGGATGCCGCCGCGCGTACGGCGGGAAGAAGGTCGTGCTCGGCGACGGCGACCGAAACGTCGTGGTGGCCCCGCTCGACACCGAAGTTGCCGGCGAGACCGCAACATCCGCCGAGTCGCTGGACCTCGGCGCCCGCCCGCTCCAGCAACGCCGCGTCGGTGTCCCAGCCCATGACCGCGTGATGGTGACAGTGCGGCTGGGCGACGGCGGTGGCCCCACCCAGTTCCGGTGGCGTCCAGCCGGGAGTGGCGGTCAGCAACTCCGCCAACGTGCGGGTGGCCGCCGCGACCTCCGCCGCGGCGTCCACGTCCGCGCCGTCGAGCAGTTCGAGTGCGTCGGACCGCAGCACCGCGGTGCAGGACGGTTCCAGGCCCACCACCGTCGCGCCGGCCCGTACGTGCGGGGCCAGCGCGTCGACGGTGGCACGGACCTGCCGGCGGGCGCCGTCGAGCTGGCCGGTGGAGATCCAGGTCAACCCGCAGCAGACAGGTTTCCCGGTCACCCGCACCCGGTAGCCGGCGTCCTCCAGCACCGCCACAGCCGCCTGCCCCACCTCGGGTGAGAAGGCGTCGGTGAAGGTGTCGACGAACAGGACGACGTCGCCGTGCCGCCCCTGCGACGACTGGCCGCGCCGCGCGAACCAGCGCCGGAACGTCGTGGTGGCGAAGTTGGGCAGGCTCCGCCGGGCGTCCACCCCGGCGGACCAGGTGACGAGCGGGTGCAGCACCCTCGCGCGCAGCATCGCGTTGACCACACCGGTCACGGCCGGTACGCGAGTCACCAGCCGCGCCCAGCGCGGCAGCCAGCCGAGGACGTAGTGCGACCGGGGGCGGATCCGCCTGCGGTACCGCTGGTGCGTCGCCTCGGCCTTGTAGGAGGCCATGTCCACACCGGTCGGGCAGTCCGCGGAGCAGCCCTTGCAGGCCAGGCACAGGTCGAGCGCGTCGTGCAACGCCTCGGAGCGCCAGCCGTCCGGTCCGAGGCGTCCGGAAACCACGTCCTGGAGCACCCGGGCCCGGCCCCGGGTGGAGTCCTTCTCGTCCCGGGTCGCCAGGAACGACGGGCACATCACGCCGCCTGACCCCGTCGTGTCGGCGCGGCACTTGCCGACACCGGTGCAGCGGTGAACGGCCATCGACAGGTCGCCCCGGTCGTGCCGGTAGGCGAGCGCGAGGCTGGGCAGCTCGGTGCGGCGCAGCGGCGGCGCAGCGGCGACCCGCACGTCCGCGTCCAGGGGCGCCGGCCGGACGATGACCCCCGGATTGAGCACGTCGTGCGGGTCGAAGACCGCCTTGACCCGCTCGAACAACGCGATCGCGTCGGGCGGGTACATCAGCGGCAGCAGTTCACCGCGGGCACGCCCGTCGCCGTGCTCGCCGGACATCGACCCGCCGTGCCGGGCGACCAGCGCCCCGGCGGCGTGGAGGAAGTCCCTGAAGACCTTCGTGCCGTCGGCGGCGGTCAGCGGGAAGTCGATGCGGATGTGCACGCAGCCGTCGCCGAAGTGCCCGTACGGCACCCCGGTCAGCCGGTAGTCGGCCAGCAGCGCCTCGAACTCGCGCAGGTACGCCCCGAGCCTCTCGGGCGGTACGGCGGCGTCCTCCCACCCCGCGTGTGCGGGGGCGCCGGCGGGCGTACGGCTGGAGAGCCCGGCCCCGTCCTCCCGGATCCGCCACAGGGCCGCCGCGTGGGCGGGATCGGTGACGACCATCGCGTCGAGTGCGCCCGCCTCGGCGGCGAGCCGCTGCGCCGTGTCCACCACCGCGGGCCGCTCCTCGCCCGCCAACTCCACCAGCAGCCAGCCGTCGCCCCGCGGCAGAGCCGGCACCGCGGCGTCACCCCGGCGGGCGCGCACGACGTCGACGATCCGCCCGTCCAGGCCCTCGCAGGCGATCGGGGCGTACGGCAGGACGGCCGGCACCGCGTCCGCGGCCTCCGCCATGGACGGGTAGCCGAGCGCCACCAGGACGCGCACGGGGGCGTCGCGGACCAGCCGGACGCGGGCGGCGAGGGTGAGGGCGAGAGTGCCCTCGGAGCCCACGAGCGCGCGGGCCACGTCGAAGCCCCGCTCGGGCAGCAGGTGTTCGAGGGAGTATCCGGAGACCTGCCGGCTGAACCGGCCGAGTTCGGTCCTGATCGTGGCCAGGTTCCCCCGCACCAGTCGCCGGAGGTCGGTCAGCAGCGACGAGTCGTCGGTCGCCCCGTCGATCGCGCCGAGCCGCAGCCGCTCGCCGGTGCCGGCCACCACGTCGAGGCCGAGGACGTTGTCGCTGGTGCGGCCGTACCCCAGGGCCCGCGAGCCGCAGGCGTTGTTGCCGATCATCCCGCCGAGGGTGGCGCGGTTGTGGGTCGACGGGTCGGGGCCGAACCGCAGGCCGTACGGGGCCGCCGCCCGTTGCAGGCTCGACTGGACGACACCCGGTTCGACCAGCGCGGTCCGCGTCTCCGGGTCGACCTCCAGCACCCGGTCGAGGTGCCGGCTGGTGTCCACGACGATGCCGGGGCCGACCGCGTTGCCGGCGATCGACGTGCCGGCGCCGCGCATCGTCACCGCGACCCGGTGCTCGGTCGCGACGGCCAGCACGGCCAGCACCTCGTCGACGTGCCGGGGCACGACGACCACCTGCGGCGGGACCCGGTACAGGGACGCGTCGGAGGAGTAGAGCGACCGGCGCAGCGGGGAGTCGTCCGCCTCGGCCACGCCGGCGCGGCGCAGCGCGTCGACGAGGTCGCGGCTGGCCGCCGGGTCGGGCGTCCGGCGTGGACCGCCCCGCGTCGCGTCGGTCGAACTCGTACCCATGTCTACCCCCGTTCGGTTGCCGCGGCCAACGCCCGCTCCACCACGTGCTCGGCGATGGCCAGCGAGGACGTCGCCGCAGGTGAGGGGGCGTTGCGTACCGCGACGACCCGTCCCATGATCTCGATTCGGAAGTCGTCGACGAGGTCGCCCCGCCGGTCCACGGCCTGGGCGCGGACGCCGGCCGGGGCCCGGACCAGGTCGGCGGAGGTCAGCTCGGGGACGTAGTGCCGTGCGGCGGCGACGAAGCGGCCCTTGAGCAGCGATCCGAGCATCTCCTGCGCGCCGGTGCGCCAGTGCCGCGCGGCCAGCCGCGCGAATCCCGGGTAGCCCAGCGTCGCGAGCAGGTCGCCGAGGCGGACGTCCCGGCGGCGGTAGCCCTCGCGGGCCAGGGCGAGTACGGCGTTGGGGCCGACGTCGACGGTGCCGTCGATCCGGCGGGTGAGGTGGACGCCGAGGAACGGGTACCGCGGGTCGGGTACCGGGTAGATCAGGCCCCGCACCAGCGACGACCGTTCCGGCCGCAGGCGGTAGTACTCGCCGCGGAAGGGCAGGATCCGCGGCGAGGGGTCCCCGCCGGCCAGGGTGGCGAGCCGGTCGACGTGCAGCCCGGCGCAGAGGATGACCTGCCCGGCCACGACGTCCTGCCCGCTCGTGGTCGCGAGCACCACCTTCCCGCCGCGCCGGGCGATCCCGGTCACGGCGGTGCCCAGGCGGACCTCGCCGCCGAGCCGGGCCACGTCGGCGGCGAGGGACCGGGCGACCTGACCGAAGTCGACGACGGCGGTGCGCGGCGACAGCAGTGCGACGCTGCCCCGTACGTGGGGTTCCCGGTCCCGCAGGCCGTCGGGTCCCAGCATCTGCACGTCGGGCACGCCGTTGGCCCGCGCCCGCGCGAGCAGGTCGGCCAGCCGGGCCTCCTCCGTCGCGTCCCGCGCGACGATGGCCTTGCCCAGCTCCTGGTAGGCGATGTCGTGCTCGGCGGTGTACTCGCGCAGCAGCGCGACCCCGCGCCGGCACAGGGTCGCCTTCAGCGACCCCGGCTGGTAGTACACGCCGGCGTGCACGACACCGCTGTTGTGGCCGGTCTGGTGCAGGCCGACCTGGTGCTCCTTCTCGAGCACGACGACGGAGCTGCCGGGGCGACGGATCAGCACCTCCCGGGCGACCGCCAGCCCGACGATCCCCGCGCCCACTACGACGTAGCTCATCACGACACCTCTCTCGCGCTCGGCGGCCCGCTCAGCCGCCCGTCCCGGCGCACCGGCAGACCCCGCCCGTCCCCGCCGGCCGCGTCGCGCAGCTCGGCCGGCAGCAACGCCGCGGGCCAGCCCTGTAGCGCCGAGGGGCGCAGCCAGCGTCGGATCGCGGTCGCGCCGACGCTGGTGGTGCCGGACGCGGTGGAGGCGGGGTAGCCGCCGCCGTGGTGGGTGGCCCAGCCCACCCGCAGCCCGCTGGTCGGCTGGTTCCACACCACCCGGCCCGCCCGGTCGACCAGGACGGGCAGCACGTCGCGGGCGTCGGGCAGGTCGTCGTCGGTGGCGTACACCCCGGCCACCAGCGAGGACGGGAGGGCCGCCAGGGCGGTACGCAGCTCCGCCACGGACCGGTAGCGCACCAGCACGGCGTACGGGCCGAAGCACTCCTCCCGCAGGTCCGCGTTGGCGTCGTCCAGCAGGCCCGCAACGGTGGTGGCCAGCAGCACCGGGGGCACCGGGTCGCGGTCACCCGCGCCGGGCGCGGCGACGTCGCCGCTGAGCACCTCGACCCCGTCCAGCGCCGCCCGCTGCGCGGTGCCGGTTGCGTACGCGGCGGTGATCGACGGGTTGAGCAGCGCCGGGCGCGGCGCGTCCGCCATCCGCTGGCGCAGCCGGTCGGCGAGGTCCTCCGCGTCGTCGGGCAGGAAGACCAGGCCGGCCTTGGTGCAGACCTGGCCTCCACGGGCGAGCATGGAGGTGACGAGCGGCTCGATCACCCGCTCCGGACTCCGGGCGGCGTACGGCAGCACGACGGCCGGGTTGACGCTGCCCAGTTCGCCGTAGAACGGGATCGGCAGCGGGCGCGCGGCGCACAGGTCGAACAGGGCTCGGCCGCCGCCGACCGATCCCGTGAACCCGACGGCCGTGACGTCCGGGTGCGTGACGAGCTGCGCACCGGCCTCGAACCCGCTGACCATGCCGATCACGTCCGGACTGATGCCGGCCGCCGCAGCCGCCGCCCGCAGGGCGGACAGCACGGCCCGGCAGGTACGCGGGTGCGAGGGGTGTTCCTTGGCCACGACGGGACACCCGGCGGCGAGCGCCGAGGCGGTGTCCCCGCCGGCGACGCCGTACGCGAAGGGGAAGTTGCTGGCGCCGAAGACCGCGACGGGCCCCAACGGCTGCAGCCAGCGCACCACGTCGCCGCCGGGGGCGGTGTCGACGGTGGCCTCCAGGTACGACCCCTCCCGCACGACACCGGCGAACATCCGCAGCTGGTCGGCGGTGCGGGTCACCTCGGCGTCGAGGACGTCGGGACCGAGGGCGGTCTCCGCCGCGGCGGTGGCCACCAGCTCGGCGCGGGCCCCTTCCAGGTGCCCGGCCATCGTCTCGAGCAGTCGGGCGCGCCGCTCGCGCCCGGCGCCGGTGAACCCGGGTGCCGCGCGGCGGGCGCGCTCGACGACGTCCGCGACGTCGCCGAGCCCGTCGGGCTGGTCATCGTGCCTCATCGGGGAACCTCCATCCGGTCCTCGGGGTGCCGGTCGGCCGGTGCCGGGAGCGCCAGCACCTGCTCCCGGGTGGGCATCGACGCCTGCGCGCCGGGCACGGTCACGCTGAGCGCCGCCGCCCGTACGGCGAACGCGGCGGCGTCGACCAGCGGGTGCCCGTCGGCGAGGGCGTCGGCGAGGGCCCCGCAGAAGCAGTCCCCCGCCCCGGTGGTGTCCACGGCGGTGACCGCGGGCGGTTCGAGATGGCGCACGGTGTCGCCGGCGACGACGAGGGCGCCGTCGCCGCCGAGGGTCACGACCACCGCGGCACAGGGCAGCCGCCGGGCCAGTGCCGCCACCTCGTCCACCGTGGCCGGCGGCTGCGCCGCGCAGAGCTGCGCGAGTTCGCCCCGGTTCGGTACCAGCACGTCCACCCGCCGCAGCAGCTCCGGTGGCAGCGGTACGGCCGGTGCCGGGTTGAGCACGAAGGTGCCGCGGGTGGCGGACGCGGCGGCCAGGACGGCGTCGACGGGGATCTCCAGTTGCGCCAGGACGACCTTCGCCCCGGCCAGCTCGTCGTGCGCCCGGCGGACCAGGTCGGGGTGCACGGCCCCGTTGGCGCCGGGCGAGACGACGATCGAGTTCTCGCCGGACGGGTCGACGAAGACCACCGCCTGGCCGGCAGGCCCCTCCACGGTGGCCAGCCGGTCGATGCCCACCCCCTCGGCCGCGAGCTGCCTGGCGAGGTCCGCGCTGACCTGGTCGGAGCCGACGGCCCCGACGAGGGCGACGGACCGGCCGAGCCGGGCCAGCGCCACCGCCTGGTTGGCGCCCTTGCCGCCGCCGAGCCACAACGGCGATCCACCGTGGATCGTCTCGCCCGGCCGGGGCAGCATGTCGACCTCGATGCGCAGATCGGCGTTGACGCTGCCGACCACGACGACGTCCGGTCGGTTCCCGCTCATGCGCCACCCTCCGCCCGCTGCCCACGCAGCCGGTCGTGGGCGCCGTCCATGAGCACCGGCCGGCCGGGCAGGAGGGCCTTGGGCAGCGAAACGCTGACCGTGTACGAGGGGTTGACCAGGTTGCCGATGCGGGCCGAGCAGCCCTGCGAGACCAGCTGGTAGGCGTCGTGCGGCGCCAGCTCGCAGCTCTCGGCCACCCAGCGGACGAGGGTGTGCGCGGCGACGCGTACGGCGTCCTCCAGCGGCCGGCCTACGCCGACGGCGATGATCTCGTCGTCGGTCTCCATCCGGGGCCAGTCGACGTCCCGGGCCGCGAGGTGCTCCTCCGCCAGCACCGCGGTCCGCAGCCGGGTCACCATGGCGCCTTCGACCGCGGTGCCGGCGAACTCGCCGTCGCCCTGGGCGAAGTGGCCGTCGCCGAGGTAGAGCATCGCGCCGTCCACGTTGGCCCGCAGGTAGAGGGTGGTGCCGGCGGCGAGCGCCGGCACGTCGAGGTTGCCTCCGAAGGCGTCCGGCACGGCGCTGGTCCGTACCTCGCCGTGCGCCGGCGCCACCCCCACCGTCCCGTGGAACGGGCGCAGCGGCACCGCCAGCTCGCGGCCGTCGGCGGTACGGGTCCGCACCGCGCCCGCCGCCGCGTCGACCGACCAGATCCACACGTGTTCCGACGTCTCCGGCTGGAGGTTGGGGCTCGACCGGGTGCCGGAGAGCACCCCGAAGCTGGGCGACATGGTGGACACGCCCCAGTCCCGGGCCGGGGTGAGTTCGACCAGGTGGATCGCGACGACATCCCCGCGCCGGACGCCGCGCAGCTCGATCGGCCCGGTGAGCGGGTTCACCCGCGGAAACGGCGCGACCTCACGGGGCCGGCCGGTGACCGAGTCCAGGCGTCCCGAGAAGCAGTCCTCGGTGAACACCTCGATCTCCGCGCCGACCTCGACGGCGGCGATGGGGGGCAGCCCGCCGACGGTGAAGGCGAACCGCTCCGGCGCCGGGTGGATACGGGTCATGAACGGCTCCTCGGATCGTGCAGCGACGTCACCACGTCGACGAACCGGTCCAGGTCGTCCCGGTGGATGCTGTGCCCGGCGTGCGGCACGACGACCACCGACTCCGCGCCGACCGCCGCGCGCAGCGCCGCGACGTCCGACGCCGGGACGAACCGGCTCTCGCCGGGCAGCACCCAGCGGGTCGGCACGGCGTCGGCGACCCGGGCCGCGGCGCCGCGCAGGTCCCAGGGGGCGTTGCCGGCGAACGCCATCCTGGCCCCGTCCCAGTTCACCTGTTCGAGGCTGAGCACCTTGCCGGCGGCGTCCAGCCGGGTCCAGTGCGGATTCAGCGCCAGGGTCCCCTCGATGTCGCGAGGCAGGTGCGCGCGGTCGTACGCCAGCATCGCCGTGGGCACCTCCCGGTCCGGCTGGTGGGTGACCGGATCCTCGAGGATCAACGCCCGGGGCCGGAACACGCCACGCAGCACGCCCTCCTGCGCGAGGTAGCCGCCGAACGAGTGCCCGATCAGCACGTCCGGCTGCGCCGGTACGACGGCGGCGAGGTCCGCCAGCAGCGTCTCCGTGTCGTACCCGTCGGCGGTCTTCGGGCTCTCGCCGTGCCCCCGCAGCTCCGGGGCCAGCACCCGGAAGCCGAGCTCGGCCAGCCGCGGCCCGAGCCGGTTCCAGGAGCTGGAGTTGGCGGTGATGCCGTGCAGGCAGACGCAGACCGGGCCGCCCGCCGCGCCCCACGTCGCGACGTTGAGCGGCACCGGGCCGGCCGTGCTCATCGCCGGTCCCCTGCGGTCCAGGACACCATCTGCTGCCACAGCGGCGCGTAGCCGTCCCAGTCGACGAAGGTCGGCGGCGCCCAGTGCGGGCCGCAGTCGGAGGTGAAGGCCATGCCGCGTCCCCGGCCGTAGTCCCAGGCCACCACCAGCGGGTCGGCGTCGACGGCGACGACCACGTCGGCCTCCGGGCGCGGCTGCACGACGTTGTAGCCGAGCAGGTCCGGCCAGGTGCCGGTGACGCCGCTGATCGCCGGGTGCTCCGGGAGCAGGACGGCGGGCGTGACCCCGGCGGGACGCTCGGCACGGTCGTCGTACGGGTGCATGGTCACCGGCAGGGCGTCCTCGATGGCACTGCCGGCGTAGCGGGCCTTGGCGTCGATGCCCTGGAAGGTGAGGTAGCCGCCGACCATGATGACCCCTCCCCCGCCGTGGACCCAGTCCCGCAGCACGGCGAGGCGGTCCGGCAGCGGCACCGACTTCGTGAAGGTCTCCGGGTGCAGCAGGAAGGTGTTGGCGCCGACGTCGCTGATGATCACGCAGTCGTAGGCGTCCAGCTCCTCCACGGTGCTCGGGAAGTCGGTGGCCGCGACGTGCGCCGGCTGGTACGTGACCTGCCAGCCGCCGTCTTCGAGGGCCTGTCGCAGCCAGCGCACCCCCTCCGCGTACTCCGTGGTGGTGAAGCTGTCGAAGCCCTTCTGGTGGATGCTGTGGACAGTCCAGGACTCACCGGCGATGAGGACGGATTTGCGGGTCACGGTAGGAGTTCCTTTCGGTGCCAGGAAGATGCTGTGCGAAGTGGGTTCGGTGCGACGTCAGGGGGCGAGCCGGCGGAGGCTGTCGACCAGCGCGTCCCGCACGGCGGCGGAGTCCAGCCGGAGCACCACGTCGACGTTGGCGGGCTCGGGGCTGCGGCCGCCGAGGTCGATGACCGTCCGCCCGTACGTGTGCCGGCCGGCCAGCTCGACGTCGGCGCGGACCCGCACCAGCTCACCGAGCGTGGGGTCGGCGGCGTACAGGACGGCGCACGGGTCGTTCAGCGGTACCGGGGTGGGCCCGAGGACGTTGCTGCGGTGGGTGGCGCGCAGCGACTGCATCAGCTCCACCGCCAGGGCGGCGGCGTCGCCGGGCAGCTGCGCCACCCGGGAGACGAGGTCCTCGTCGACGGGTACGGCGGCGCTGGCCTCGGTGGGCAGCACGGTGACCGGCACGGGGGCCGAGTAGACGACCGCCGCCGCCTCCGGGTCGCACCACACGTTGAACTCCGCCGCCGCGGTCTTGCCGCCGAGGCCCCAGGCGCCGCTGAGGGTGATGATCCGGGCCAGGTCGCCGGCGACCGCCGGGTGCTTGCGCAGCGCCGTGGCGACGTTGGTCAGCGGTCCGGTGGCGACCAGCACCGCGCCGGGCCGGGCCCGCACGGTGTCGATGATCAGGTCGACGGCGTGGCGCGGGTCGAGAGCCACGGCCGGCAGGTCCTCGCGGGCCCGGTCCAGCCCCTGCTCCAGGTCGAGGATCCCGGCGAGCACCTGGTCCCGGACCAGCGGCAGCGCGCCGCCGCGGCCGACCGGGACGGTGGCGCCGGCGGCGGCCACGGCGATCGCCGCGTTGCGGGCGGTCCGCTCCGCCACCAGGTGACCGGCCACGGTGGTGACCGCCAGCAGGTCGAGTCCGGGATGCCCGACGGCCGCGAGGATGGCCAGCGCGTCGTCGTTGCCGGGATCGCAGTCGTAGACGATGGGGGTGCTCACGATGTCGCCTTCACTTTCCTCTTGGCACGCACGCGCCGCAGCACACCCGCCTTGGACAGGCTCAGCGCGACGATCGCGGCGATGTAGGGCAGCGCCAGGACCAACTGGTTGGGGATGGCGCCGCTCTGCAGGCGGTCACCGGCCGCCCCGGCGGCGCCGAACAGCGCGGACGCGGCGACCGAGCCACCCGGGGTGGCGCCGCCGAACAGCATGGCCGCCAGCCCGAGGAAGCCACGCCCGCTGGTCATGTCGGGCAGGAAGAAGTGCAGGGTGGCCATGGACAGCTGCGCGCCGGCGAGCCCGCCGAGCAGCCCGCTGAACAGCACGGCGGTCAGGCGTACCCGGGGCACGTTGATGCCGGCGGCGCGGGCCGCGGCCTCGTCCTCACCGGCGGCGCGCAGGGCGTAGCCGAGCGGCGTGCGGTAGAGCACGATCGACGAGACCGGCACGAGCAGGATCGCCAGGTAGACGATGACGCTCTGCCCGTTCAGCGCCGGCCCGACCACCGGGATCGCCTCCAGCCAGTCGGCCTCGACCCGCCACAGGTCGGGGAAGCTGTCCGGCCGCAGGCCGCCGGGGTTGCGGTAGACCCGCTCCAGCAGGAACACCGTCACCCCCGCCGCCAGCAGGTTGATGCCGAGACCGGCGACCAGCGGGTCGGCGTGCAGGATCAGGGTCACCACGCCGAACACCAGGGCCATCAGCAGGCCGGCGAGCAGGGCCGCGACCAGGGCGACGGCGACGCTGCCGGTGGCCTGTCCGACCGCGATCGCCACGAACGCGGCGGTCAGCATCATGCCCTCGACGGCGACGTTGAGAATGTTGGCCCGCTGGGTGAACATCGCCGCCAGCGCCGCCAGCAGCACCGGGGTGGTCGCCAGCAACGCGGCGTACAGGAACTGGTTCATGCCCCGGCCTCCTTCTGCACCCGGGCGCGGTGCCGACGACGGAACTCGACGGTCATCAGGACGACGAGCAGACCCGTCAACAGGCTGACGAGCGAGCGGGGCACGTCCGTGGTGATCTGCATGTAGGCGGCGCCGTTGAGCATGGCCGCGTAGAACAGGCTGGTCAGCAGCACCGCCACCGGGTGCAGGCGGGCCAGCAGCGCCACGGTCAGCGCGATGAGCCCGAATCCCGGAGAGAAGTTCTGCTCGAAGCGGTGACCGATGCCCAGGACGTAGATCGAGCCGGCCAGCCCGGCGAGGCTGCCGGAGACCAGCATCGCGCGGATGATCTGGCTCTTGGCGCGTACGCCCACCGCCTCGGCGAAGCGCAGGTTGCTGCCGGCGGCGCGCAGTTCGGCCCCCCACGGGGTGCGGAACAGCACCAGCCAGGCCACCGGCACCATCACCAGCGCGATCAGGAAGCCGATGTTGGCGGTCGGCAGGCCGGGAATCTGCGGCAGGAACGACTGCGACGGCAGCAGCCTGCTGGTGGCGCCGTAGGCGGTCGGGTCCCGCAGTGGCTTGCTGACCAGGTAGCTGGTCAACAGCAGGGCGATGAAGTTGAGCATCAGCGTGGTGACGACCTCGTCCACGTTCAGCCGGACCTTCAGCTGCCCGGGGATCCAGGCCAGGGCCGCACCGGCCGCCATGCCGGCAACCATGGAGACCACGATCAGTGGGACGGCGGGAAGCGTGGGCAGCGACAGGGCCACCGCGGCGGCGCTGATCGCGCCGACGTACAGCTGTCCTTCCGCACCGACGTTGAAGATGCCGGCCCGGAACGAGAAGACGATGCCGGTGGCGATCAGCAGCAGCGGCGCCGTGCGCATCAGCAGGTTGCCGATGTTCGCGGGGCTGGAGAAGTTGCCCAGGAAGAGCTGCTCGTAGGCGAGCACCGGGTCGTCGGAGACCACGACGACGAGCAGGAAACCGAAGACCAGGGTGAGGAGCACCGCGATCAGCGGGCGGCGCGACGCGGACCACGTCTCGCGTACGCGTCGGCGCAGGGCGTCCCCGCGGGTCTCCTGGTACGCGTCGGCCGCGACCGCCGTCGTCGGGTCAGTTGTCGTGCTCATGCCTCCACCTCCGCTCGGCCGCCACTCATCAACAGGCCCAGCCGGGTCTCCGTCGCGTCGGCGGCGTCCAGCACGTCGACGATGCGACCGCGCAGCATCACCCCGATCCGGTCGGAGAGCGCGAGCACCTCGGACAGTTCCGACGAGATCAGCAGGACGGCGCAGCCCTGCGCCGCGGCGGCGAGGATCTGCCGGTGGACGAACTCGCTCGCCCCGATGTCCACCCCGCGGGTGGGCTGGGACACGACGAGGACCCGTGGTTCCCGGGCGAGCTCGCGGGCGAGCACCACCTTCTGCATGTTGCCGCCGGACAGCGTCCCGACCGGCGTCTCCGGTGCGGCGCCGCGGATGTCGTAGCGCCGGATCTGCTCGGCGGCGAAGCGGCGCAGTGCCGCCTGGGAGATCAGGCGACGGCGGACCAGCCCGGCGCGGCCGTAGTTCGACGCGGCGAGGTTCTCCGCCACCGACATCGTCGGGCTCAGGCCCCGGTCCAGCCGGTCCTCCGGGATGAAGGCCACCCCGGCACCGCGGCGTCGGCCCGCCGACCAGCCCGTGATGTCCGTGCCGTCGAGGGCGACCCGGCCGGAGACGACGGAACGCAGGCCGGTCAGCGCCTCGGCGAGTTCGGTCTGCCCGTTGCCCTCCACGCCGGCGATGCCGAGCACCTCGCCGGGTCGGATACCGAAGGTGACGTCCTCCAGCACCGCGCGCCCGGTCGCGTCGACGCTGGTCAGGCCCGCGACCGTCAGGTGGTCGTCGCCGCGGTCGGTGCGGGGCGGCACCTGCTTGCGTTCGGCGAGGAAGACCGCCCGGCCCACCATGAGGTCGGCGATCTCCGACTCGGAGAGCCCCGCGTTGTCACGGGTGCCGACGCTGCGGCCGTGCCGGATCACGGAGACGCGGTCGGCCACCGCCTTGACCTCACGCAGCTTGTGGGTGATGAACAGGACGGTGCGGCCCCGGTCACGCAGCACGCCGATGACCTTCATCAGGTCGTCGACCTCCGCGGGCGTGAGCACCGCGGTCGGCTCGTCCAGGATGAGGATCTCGGCGTCGAAGGCGAGCGCCTTGATGATCTCCACGCGCTGGCGCTGCCCCACGGTCAGCTCCCGTACCCGCTGGTCGGGGCGCAACTCGAAGCCGTACCGGCTGATCAGTTCCGCTGCGGCATCCCGCATCGCCGCGCGGTCGACGACGAGGCCGCGCCACCGGCGGGGCTGCCGGCCGAGGAAGATGTTCTCGGCCACCGTCATCGACGGCACCAGGGTGAAGTGCTGGTGCACCATGCCGATGCCCAGCCGCGCCGCCTCCGCCGGACCCGCGATGTCCACCGGCCGGTTCCGGACGCTGATCGTCCCGGCATCCGGCTGGTGGATGCCGGCCAGGATGTTCATCAGCGTCGACTTGCCCGCGCCGTTCTCGCCGCAGATCGCGTGGACCTCCCCGGCGGCGACCGCCAGGTCGATGGAGTCGATTGCCACCTTGCTACCGAACGTCTTGCGGATCCCCTGCAGATGCAGGATCGGGTGATCCGCGGTGGAGGCGTCCATATGGCTTCCTTAGCTTTGGCACGATCAGGCCGCGGCTCCGGCGGGCGTCGGGCGCCCGCCGGGGCCACGGGCGGTGATTACTGCAGTACGGAGTCGACCTTGACCTCGCCGCCGACCACCTTCTGCTTGGCCGCGTCGATCTTCTGCTTCACCTCGGCGGGCACGAGCGCGTCGTTGTAGACCAGGGCCACGCCCTCGTTGCTCAGGCCGTACACGACGGTCTCGCCGAACTTGATCTCGTCCTTCTCGTACTTCTTGGCCGAGTCGTAGACCGAGTTGCCAATCTGCTTGAGCATTGAGGCGAGCACGTGCTGCGGGTGCAGGGTGTTCTGGTCGGAGTCCACGCCGATCGCGTAGTGGTTGGTGTCGGCGGCCGCCTTCAGGATGCCGAGACCGGCGGGACCGGCCACGTTGTAGACCACGTCCGCGCCGGAGTTGAACAGCGTGGTGGTCAGGTCGTACGCCTTCTGGGCGTCGTTGAAGTTGCCGACGAACGAGATGTTCACGTTGATCGCGGGGTCCACCGAGACCACGCCCTGCTTGAAGCCGACGATGAACTCCTGGATGCCGGGCAGGTCCTGGCCCGCGACGATGCCCACCTTCTTGTTGCCCTTGGACAGCGGGAACGACTTCGGGTCCAGCGAGGCGTTGGCGGCCAGCACGCCGGCCAGGTAGGAGCCCTCGTTCTGGGCGTACCGGATGGACAGGACGTTCGGCGCCTTGAGCTCGTCGTCGAAGAAGACGTACTTCTGGTCGGGGTGCTGGGGGGCGACCGCGGCCAGGTTGTCGTGCATGCCGGGACCGGTGAAGATCAGGTCGTACTCGCCGGAGTTGGAGACGGCCTCGAGGTTCTGCCGCCACAGCTGCGGGTCGCTCGGCGACGCCTGCAGCAGTTTCGTGCCGGCGCCCTCGGCCTTGAGCCGCTCGAAGCCGGCGGCGGCGGAGTCGTTGAAACCCTTGTCGCCGAGGTTGTCGGACATCACGTAGACGGCGTTGGTCCCGTCGCCCTTGCCGGCGGCGTTCGTGTCGCCGGACGAGCAGGCCGACAGCGTGACGGCGGCCGCGGCCACGGCAGCCAGGGCCACCAGCGAGGGCCGGCGGACATGCAGGTTCTTCATCATGGTGCCCTTCCTGAGGTGCTTTTCGGGGGTGCTGCGAACGGTCTGGGTCATGCGGATTCCCGGACGACGAGTTCGGCCTGGAGGGTCAGGACGACGTCCGCGCCGTCGCCGACTCCGGCATCGGCGAGCGCCAGGCGGGCCGCCTGGCCGCCCAGTTCGGCAGACGGCTGTCGCAGGGTGGTCAGGCTCGGGTTCACGTGCTGCGCCACGTCGAGGTCGTCGAACCCCAGCACGGCCACGTCGTCCGGCACCCGCAGCCCGGCCTCGCGCGCGGCCGTCAGCAGGCCGACGGCGCAGAGGTCGTTGGCGGCGAGGACCGCAGTCGGTGGTTCGCCGCCGGCGAAGAGCTGGGCGGCGGCGTGCCGGCCGCCGGCGATGGTGAAGTCACCCTCCACCACCTGGGCGGGCAGACCGGCTTCGTCCATGACCGTCTGGTAGCCGGCGACCCGCTCACGGGCGGAGGAGGCCGACATCGGACCGCTGACGCAGACGACGCGACGGTGGCCACGCGCGAGGAGGTGCTGCGTGCCGGCCGCCGCGGCCTGCACGTGGTCCACCCGGACGCAGCGAAGGTCGGTCTCCGGCAGGGAACGGTCGATGAGCACCACGGCGGTGTGCCGAGCGATCGACAGCACCTGCGCCGCCACGGTGTCGGCGCTCGGGGTGAACAGGATGCACGGCGTGTCGAGATCGCTCATGGCCTGGAGGTAGGCGACCTCCGCCTCGACGTCGCCTCCGGTGCTGCACACGACGATGTGCAGCCCCGCGGCGCGGGCGATCTCCTCCGCGCCGCGGGCGACCCGGGCGAAGAACGGGTTGCTTATGTCCGGCACGACGAGCGGAACGAGGGGCGACGCGCCTCCGCTCAGAGCCTGGGCGATGCGGCTCGGACGGTAGTCGAGACGGGCGGCCGCCTCCAGCACCCGGGTACGGGTCTCGCCCCGGAACGCCTTCGGGTCACGAAGGATGCGCGACACCGTGGAGCGGTGCACACCCGCCGCCCTCGCGACATCGGCGATGGTCGCCATCTCCCCTGCACCTCCTCGTGCAACCGGTTGCGCAACCGGTTGCGAGGAACCATACGCCTTAAGACGCGATGGCTGTCAAGACACGAAACGAAGAATCCTCGGAAACCGGCGGGGGCGCCGGCAGCGCCTCTACCAGGCGTGTTACCGGCGAGTCGACCCGACGGCCGAGACTAGGCCATCCAGGAACATAGATTTATGGCGATGGTCGGCGCGACAGGGTGACATCGACCCACTCGCCGCCACAAAACGGACCGGCCGGGAACGGCGAGAGCATGACGAGCCGGCGTCGCGCGCGTCCGGCCCCAGGGGTCACTCCACCGCGGCGACGGGATGCGGCCCGGCCGGGTTCGACATGGGGTAGGACGAGGGCCGCTCCGGTGTTGCGCCCGATGCGCGCGTACGGCACCCGTCGGTCGTCCAGCTGGCACTCGGTGGCGGCGAACAGCGTCTCAGCGTTTACCGAACCGCCGTAACGCGCAGAGGCGGATGACGACCTGGCAGGCCGGCCGGGGCACCGTGTCCGGCACCTCGGTCGACCTGCCAGGTGAGCGGTCGTTCACATGACGTGTATGAAGGTGGACCAGCCGTGTCCGATCTTGACCGGGGTGCCGAGCCCAGCGCCACTGTGCGGATAATACCAAAGATTCCCACTCGCATCGACACCCAGGACATCAGCGGCACCGTCACCGCTCCAATCCGCAGCCATCACATGCCGGAACGTCGCCCAACCGTATCCGATCCTGACCGGAGTCCCGAGCCCAGCACCACTGTGCGGGTAATACCAAAGATTCCCACTCGCATCGACACCCAGGACATCAGCGGCACCGTCACCGCTCCAATCCGCAGCCATCACATGCCGGAACGCCGCCCAACCCTGCCCGAGCTGCGTGTAGCCAGACAGCTCGTAACTGTTGTTCGGGTAGTACAACAGCCTTCCGGACGAGTCGACACCCAGGACGTCGGCGGCACCGTCACCGCTCCAATCCGCAGCCATCACATGCCGGAACGCCGCCCAACCATTTCCGATCTTGACCGGGCTGCTGAGGCCGGCCCGATTGTGCGGGTAATACCAGAAGTCGCCCTTGGCGTCGACCCCCAGCACATCGGCGGCACCGTCACCACTGAAGTCGGACACCCGCTCGCCGTCGGCCCCCGGCAGGCCCGTGGACAGTCGGTTCTGGCTCACCGGCGCGGTGCCGGTGGGATACCAGGTGCCGGCCTCCACCGAATTGGGGATCTCACGGCTGAGCTGAGAGTCGCAGTAGACGACGTTCCAGTGCAGATGTGGGCCGGTAACGTTTCCGGTGGCGCCGGAAGCCCCGATCTGCTGCCCCTGGGCCACCCATTGCCCTCTGTTGACAATGGTCGCGCTGAGATGAGCGTACTGAGAGCAGCGATTGTTGCCGTGGTCGATCAGAGCGATGATGCCGCCACCGCCGCTCCATCCTTCGAAATAGACGGTGCCGGCCGCCGAGGCGACGATCGGGGTGCCTTGCGGCATGGCGAAGTCAACCGCATGCCGGTTGTAGCCGTCGTTGTGAGAGAAGCCGCTCCCGGGGGTCTGGGTGATGGTGTACGCGTGCCCAGCCCGGTAGGGCAGCTTGAACGGTGCGCCACTGCCGGCGAATGCGTACCCCTGCGGGGCCACCATTCCGAGCCCGACGACGAGCACAGCCAAGCTGGCTACGACACTGCGACGCAAATGGGCCTCCTTGCTCATGAGGTGGATGGAACGTGGTACGTCAGACTTTCGAGCAATCGCCCATATAGGGTGGAAACATCGCGGAACGATCTGGCCCAGAGAATGTCCCAACGAGACCGAGACTGTCAAGAACGCCAATACGTCTTTTGCATAACGGTCCGCCGCCCCACCACGGCGGCGTCCGCTGAACCTTGCCGGCAACTGGTCGGCGACGCCGCGGAGGGTTCAGACGGACCAGGCGTCCGCACCTGATGGCGATGGCGGCATGGGCTGCCGGGCGACCGCGTCCGACCCGGTGACACCACCGGCCGCAGGTGACGCTTTACCCGGACCGCAAGGCGTCTTTAAAGTGCCGGTCATGGCTTCTCGCGCTGACAACAGCCTGCTCTCGGGGCTTGGTCGTCTGGTGGTCCTTGTCGACGACCCCGATGCGGCCCTGGCCTTCTACCAGGACGTCCTCGGTTTCCGTGTCCTGCACGACCAGACGGCAGAGGGATACCGCTACCTGCACGTCGGAGTGCCCGGCCAGGAGGCGGTCGGCCTCTGGCTCATGACCGCCACCAGCGACCGCGAACGCGAACTGATCGGCCGACAGTGCGGCGGTCAGCCTCTCCTCGTCCTGTACACCGGAGACCTGGACGCGGTTCGCGAGCACCTGCGTGGGCACGGGGTGCGGGTGTGGAACGAACGGGAGGACGCCGACAGCCGGTCGCTGCACCTGGCCGACCTGCACGGGAACGTGATCATCGTGGCGCAGCTGCCCGAGCCGGCGGTGTGATGGCGACGGTCACCGCCATTCGCTGATGACGGCGACCAGGCCCAGGCAAGTCGACGCGCTCCCGCCGATGGGGCGGTCGGCCATGACGGCCGGCCGCCCCACCGGGGCATCGGATTGCTGGATCACCGCGCCGATGCCCTGTCGGTCGATGCGGGCATTTCGGCGGCGACAGTTTCCGGGCTTGGCGGGGCGGTGCGCAGCGTGATCCCGGTGATGACAGCCCCGACGGCGGCCACGACGCCGGCGCCGATGAAGGCAGCGGAATAGCCGGCGGTCACAGCCGGTACGTCACCGAGCTGGCCGGCGCCGTAGGAGGCGGCGACGGCGGTCATGGCGGCGAGCCCGAGGGCCGAGCCGACCTGGTAGCTGGTGTTGACGATGCCGGAGGCCAGCCCGTCCTCCTCGGGACGCGCGCTGGAGATCGCCGTGCCGAGGGACGGGATGAAGGCGAGTGACATGCCCAGCGCCGCGACGAGCGAGGCGGGCAGGACGTCCGCGACGAAGGTGCCGTCGGGACGGATCAGCGCGAGCCACCCGAGGCCGGCAGCGAGAACCGCGAGGCCGGTGACGACCATCGGCCTGGGGCCGAACCGGTTGATGGCCTTCGGCGCGAGGGCGATCATCCCGACCATGACGAGGACCGTCATCGGCAGCAGCGCGGCACCACTGGGGAAGGCGCTGTAGCCGAGGACCTGCTGCAGGTACAGGTTCAGGTAGAACCACATCGGGATCCACGCCGCGCCGAGCAGCAGCTGGGCCACGTTCGCTGCGGCGAGGTTCGGCGTGCGGAAGATGGACAACCGCATCAGCGGCTCGCGACGGGCGGCCTGGATGACGACGAACGCCACCAGCGCTGCCACGGCACCGGCCAGCGTCAGCCAGGTCGGGGCGGATGTCCAGCCGACTTCGGGTGCGCGGACGATGGCGAACACGGCGGCGCCGAGACCGACGGTGACGGTCAGTGCGCCCACGACGTCGAGGGATCCACGACGGGCGCCGCCCGCCGGCATCAGCACCGGGGTCGCGAGGACGGCGAGCAGGGCGATGGGGATGTTGATGTAGAAGACCCAGGGCCAGCTGACGTACTCCGTGATGACCCCGCCGAGGAAGACGCCGGCGGTGCCACCGGCGGGCGCGGCAGCTCCGTACAGAGCCAGGGCCCGAGTGAGTTCCCGCGGCTCGGCACCGAAGAGCGTCATCAGCAACGTCAGCGCGGAGGGCGCGATCAGGGCGGCGCCGGCGCCCTGGACGGCACGGGCGGCCAACTCGACGGCGACGCCGTCGGCCAGGCCCGCCGCGGCGGAGCCGACCAGGAGGATCAGCCAGCCGGCGGTGAACATCCGGCGGGCGCCGAACAGGTCGGACAGTCGGCCGCCGAGCAGCAGCAGGCCGCCGAAGGCGACCACGTAGGCGTTGAACACCCAGGACAGGTTCTCCGGCGAGAAGCCGAGATCCGCCTGCATCCGAGGTAGGGCGACGCCGATGATCGACGTGTCCATGATGACGATGAACTGGGCGAGCGCGATGAGGCCGAGGGCCCACCAGCGCTTGTTTCCGTTGGACATCACAACCACTCCTTCATGCCCCCGGGGGGTATGGGTAACGCGGGTGAATGTTTACCCCCCGGGGGTATGCGGTGTCAAGTGGCGGGCGGCAGCCACAGACGGACAGGCCGCCCCTTGCTACCCATACCCCCCAGGGGTAAAGTTCGGGCCAGATGCAACACGGATCGGCGACCCACGCGCGGCATCGCGGGGACGGTGACCACCAGCGACAGCGAAGCCGGAGCAGAGGTGACGGCTCCGGCACATCGGATGGTCGACGCGACCCAGACCATCGATGGCGCATCGGTCACCGGGTTCTGCGCACGGCCTGGGCAGCCGCCCAGTGCCGGGGGCGCCGGGGGTCACTCGCGGTCGACGTGCTCGTCCGCTCCCGGTCAGCGTTGCCCACCACGGAAGCAAGGGAGAACAGACATGTGCACCAGCGAAAGTACGTGCGGCTGCGCCACCGGCGTTGACACGGTCGACTCGACCGCCACCGCCCAGGACGGCATCCGCACCACCTACGCGGTGTCCGGGATGACCTGCGGCGGCTGCGCCAAGTCCGTGAGCAGGCACGTCAGCGCGTTGGCCGGCGTCACCGGTGTCGAGGTCGACGTGACCCGCGGCGTGGTCACCGTCATCAGCGACGCCGCTCCGGAGACCGCCCAGGTCCGCAGCGCGGTCGAGCAGGCCGGCTACCAGTTGGTCGGTTGACCACCCGGGTCGGCCGGGTCCAGCCCGGTCGCGGGCAGACCCGGCCGACCCCACCGCCGTTTCCACCAGCACCTACTACGGACAGCCGACGACCGCGATGGCGGGGAGTTCACGACCGCCACCACGCCGAGGACGTCGTCCTGCGCCGGCAGCTGGCCATGGCGCAGGGCAAGCCAACAGTGGTGCGCGCTCCGACGATGAGGGCGACGGCGCCGTTCACCGGTGGTCCGACCGCTCGTCGAGCACCTGCCGCAGCACGGCCAGTTCCCGGTCGGAGGCCGATCGGGCGAAGTGCAGCAGCACCACGTCGGGCTGGAGGCTGGTCTCCAGCATGCGCCGCAGGGTCCGGGCGACGAGTTCCTCCCGGCTGCCGGCGGGCCGGTAGTGGTAGGCCTTGCCGTTCTTGTCACGCAGCACCCACTGCTTGCGGTGCAGGTTGTCCAGCACGGTCATGACGGTGGTGTAGGCCAGGGGGCGTCCTGCCAGCTTGCTCAGCACCTCGCGTACCCGCAGGGGCTCCCCCGCCTGCCACAGCACGTCCATGACGGCGGCCTCCAACTCACCCAGGCCGTTCACCGACACACCGCCTCCCACATCCAGGTCAGCCTACGCCGACGCTGGACGCACCCTCGCCGTCGTGTCAGGTCCGCACCGGTACGCCCGACGACGCTACTACTATCCGGAGATAGTAGGTGGCATACGATCGGGCAGCGGCGCGGGATGATCCCGCACCGCCAGCGCAGGTCGCAGGGCGAGGCAAGGGAGCTTGGTGTGGCCCACAAGGGGCAGAATCGGTTGGCAGGGGTTGGCGTCGCGGTCGGCGTCCTCCTGCTCGTCACCGCCGCGGTCACCGTCGTCGGCTGGCGTGGCGACGCCACCTCCACCGACTCGTCGGCGGTGGGCAGCAGCGGGCTGGCCACGTGCACGGCCTGGGCGTGAACCCCGCCGACGGACAGCTGTACGTGGCCACCCACCACGGAGTGGTCCGGTTCTCCGGCGCCGAGGCGACCCGGGTGGGGAACGGCCGCCAGGACATGATGGGCTTCGCGGTGACCGGCCCTGACGAGTTCCTCGCCTCCGGGCACCCGGCCCCCGGTGAGGACGGGCCGAGGCACCTGGGGCTGATCCACAGCACCGATGCCGGCCGTTCCTGGCGCACCCTGTCCCTGGCCGGGCAGGCTGACTTCCACCTGCTGCGCTCTTCCGGCGGGGTCCTGTACGGCCTCGACTCGACCAGCGGCGCCCTGATGGCCAGCACCGACCGGGTCACGTGGCAGACCCGCTCCACGATCGAGGCCTACGACCTGGCCGTCGCCCCGCACCGCCCGGACACCCTTCTGGCGACCACGGAGCAGGGCACGCGCCGCTCCACTGACGGTGGCCGCACCTGGGCACCGGCCGGCGGCCCGCCAGCGGTGCTGCTGCACTGGTCTGCGCGGGAGCTGGTGGCGATCACGGCCGACGGCGCGCTGGTGCGTTCCGTCGACGGTGCGGCGACCTGGTCGGCCACCGCCGGCCGCGCTCCGGACGCGCCGGTCGCGCTCACCGTGCACGAGAACCTCATCTACCTGGCCACCGAGGACAGCCGGGTGTTGCGCAGTGCCGACTCGGGTGTGACGTGGCAACCGATGACGCCCTGAGCCGACGTACCCGAATGGCCTGCATTTGTCCGGACGCGCGGCGGCCCGGTCGGGTCCTCCCGACCGGGCCGCCCTTCGTGCGTGGGTCAGTGCTGTCCGGGGGTGAGCCTGACCCGGCGCAGCAGCTGGGCGTTCACCGCCACCACGATGGTGGAGGCGGACATCAGCACCGCGCCGACCGCCGGACTGAGCGTGAACCCGGCCCAGGCCAGCGCTCCCGCGGCGAGTGGGATCGCCACCACGTTGTACCCGGCGGCCCAGACCAGGTTCTGGATCATCTTCCGGTACGACGCCCGGGACAGCCGGATCACGCCCGTGACGCCACGCGGGTCCGACGAGGCCAGGATGACCCCGGCCGACTCGATCGCGACGTCGGTGCCGGCGCCGATGGCCAGGCCGACATCGGCGCGGGCCAGGGCGGGGGCGTCGTTGACGCCGTCGCCGACCATCGCCACCGTCAGCCCCCGGGCCTGCAACTCGGCGACCGCCCGGTCCTTGTCCGCGGGCAGCACCTCGGCGAAGACCTCGTCCACCCCCGGCCGGAACCCGAGGTCGACGGCGACCGCCTCGGCGACCGGACGGGCATCACCGGTGATCATCACGATCTTCTTGACGCCCTGTTCGCGCAGGTCGGCGATGGCCTGGCGGGCCTCCGGACGGACCTCGTCCTCCAGGGCGAACGCACCGACCGCAGCCGGTTGACCGGCCTCGGACAGACGGATCAGATGCAGCACCGCCGCACCGCGGGCAGACCAGCCCCGCGCGACGGTGGCCAGCTCGTCGGGAACCGCCGCGCCGAGTTCCCGCAGCAGAGCGGGGCCGCCCACCGCCCAGTCGGTGCCATCGACGGTCGCCTGGACCCCTCGACCGGTCAGGGATCGGAAGTCCCGGGCGGTCGCCCGCAGCCCCCGGTCCTGCGCGACCTTGACGAGAGCCCTGGCGAGGGGGTGCTCACTGTCGGCCTCGACCGCGCCGGCGACGCGCAACACCTCGTCCTCGCTGACGCCACTGGCGGCGGCCGTGGCGGTGACGGTGTGAGCGCCCTTGGTCAGGGTGCCGGTCTTGTCGAACAGCACCGCATCGACGGTGCGCATCCGCTCCAGGGCCAGGCGGTCCTTGACCAGGATGCCGGCCTTCGCCGACACCGCGGTGGACAGCGCGATCACCAGCGGAATGGCCAGCCCGAGGGCGTGCGGGCAGGCGATGACCAGCACCGTCACCGTCCGGATCACGGACTGGTCGAGGTCGCCCAGCGCCCACCAGGCAGCAAAGGTGACCAGCGCGGCGGCGGTGGCGACGTAGAAGAGCAACGCCGCGAACCGATCGGCGAGGGCCTGGGCCCGGCCGCTGGACGCCTGAGCCTGGGCGACGAGTCGGCCGATGCCGGCCAGCGCGGTGTCCTCGCCGACCGCGTCGACCTGGACCCGCAGCGCGGAGTCGGTGGCCACCGTGCCGGCCACGACCCGGTCCCCGATGGTGCGGGGCACCGGCCGGGACTCCCCCGTGATCATCGACTCGTCCAGCTCAGCGGCGCCGTCGATGATCCGGCCGTCGGCGGGTACGCGGCCACCGGAGCGCACCAGCACCACGTCTCCGACCCGCAGCTCGGACACCGATACCCGGTGCACGGCGCCGTCGTCGTGCACCCGCTCGGCGTCATCGGGGAGCAACGCCGCCAACGCGGCGAGGGCACCCTGCGCCTGGCCGATGGCCTTCATCTCCTGCCAGTGTCCCAGCAGCATGATGGTCACCAACGCCGCCAGTTCCCACCAGAAGTCCAGGTCGAACGCGCCGAGGCTGGTGGCCATCGAGGCGACGTAGGCCACGGTGATCGCCATCGAGATCAGCAGCATCATCCCCGGGGCGCGGTCGCGGACCTCGCGGACGCCGCCGACCAGGAACGGCCAGCCTCCGTAGAGGAAGACCACCGAGCCGAGAACCGGTCCCACCCAGCTCATGCCCGGGAAGTCGAGGGTGTAGCCGAACCAGCCCATCACCATGTGGCTGGTCGCCACGATCGGAATCGTCAGCGCCAGGCTCAGCCAGAACTTGCGCCGGAACTGCTCCGGGTCGTGCCCCGCGTGCTTGTCATGACCGCCGTGCCCACCGGCAGATCCGTGGCCCGCGTGGTGGTGGCCGTGGTGACCACCACCCTCCCCGGCACCGCTGCGGTGCCCGTCGTGGGCTCCACCGCCGGGATGCTCGCCAACCGGCGCCTGATGGCCGTGATGCCCACTGGTGACGACCATGGCATCGGTGTGGGTTCCGTGTTCGTGTCTCATGTCGTCTACCTCCACGCGGAACCATATACCCCTGGGGGGTATCTGACAAACCTGGGTGAGCATCGACGACCACGACCCACCACCCCACGGATTCACGCCCTGGCGGCACCAGGCTCGGGAATGCCCCTACCGCCGAGCCAGGCGCACGCGGCGGATGCCCCAGGTCGCGCGATCGTCAGCCGGGAAGGTGTGTGCCCGTTGCCGGCAGCGTGACGGCGAATTCGACACCCGCACCGGGCCCGTTCGAACACGTGCGGCAGGTGGGCGGCCTCGACACCTTCCCCGGTGTCGACGACGGACAGGCGTACGCCGGTGCGGTGCCGGGCGCCCCGGGCAGCGGGTACGGATCAGGCTGGTCAACGCCGCGAAGGTGCCTGAACGAGGCTGCTCAGAGGTCGCCCCATGGACCGTTTGCGCCATCCCGCAGCTGTGGGGCCCCCGGGTGGCACCGCGGGGCCCCCCCGCGGGCTGGGGGCGGTGGCCCCCGGATACGTGAGGGG